>NZ_JAWORT010000019.1:0-99599 GCF_033337975.1 Vibrio sp. Vb2880 | reverse complement strand
GGTAGTTCAGTTGGTTAGAATACCGGCCTGTCACGCCGGGGGTCGCGGGTTCGAGTCCCGTCCACTCCGCCACTTATATTAAGCCCCAGTCGAAATACTGGGGCTTTTTTCGTTCTGGTTCCCCCGACTTACCTGAAACTCACTTTCATATTGAAACCTTGCATCTAGAGTTACACTACCCTCTTCACATGGTTTTAATATCGTCGTGAACGAGCTAGCATGTAACTCTGTGCCTTAGTCTTAGCCTTATTCCGATACCAAGCTCTAACCAAAGCTCCTTTTATTCGATATTAGAAAATCTAGTTATGTGACAGAGCTTAATTGTTTGAGTTGTCGCTTGTTTCTAATTTGAAAACAGGAGGACTTTGAATACAAGTTTAGTCTCACTGAGTTCAAGAGGGAGGGATTTAAACTTCCGTTAAGGCTTTGCTACCTGGGTGCCAGCTCAGTTTTATCTCGGTGAGGTTTCTAACCCGTTTGGGTTCTGAACGCAATCACCCTAAATGTCTCTTTCTCATAAAAATACAAACTCGCTCATTGCTAAGTATTGTGGAAGTTTAGCTTTGATGTTTACGAGGAGCCTATATTGCCAAGGGAAGAGAAGTGATACAGATGAAAATGGGTAAATTAAAAGGCTCGTCTATGAATACTATCTATCGGCAATAGTTAGTATCTATGAAAATGTAGCGTAGCGATTCTTAGTATATTTGAAGGTATATCAAAGAATAAGGAGCATTAGTCCTTGAAGGGGAGTCTGAAAATTAGTTATGAAAAAAGCAGCTAGGTAGCTGCTTTTTATTTATTAAGTTACGTGTCTTTAAGAGTCCAATGGCTCCGCATGTTCCGGAGTGGTTATTGCTTGGTTATTCTCTTCCATCTTCTTCTCTTCTGCTTTTGCTTTTTCAATCATTGGAGTGATTGTTGAGCCTTGAATGAGGATAGAGAAAACAACGACGGAGTAGGTCATTACAAGAATAATCTCTTTTACATCGATTAACTTATCTTGAATCACCCAAATACCAGATGGAATAGAAAGCGCCATCGCTAGTGCTAGGCCTCCGCGTAAACCGCCCCACGTCAAAATACGCACTGACCATGGATTATATTTTCTGTAACGTTTAAAGCCTATGTAAGAAAGAAATACACTTAGATAGCGAGCTGCTAGTACAAGAGGGACTGAAATAGCCATCATGATCCAGTCTTCTTTGTGGAATTCAAATAGCAGCATCGACATGCCGATCAGTAGGAATAACACGCCATTCAAGAACTCATCAACAAGCTCCCAAAAATGGTCAAGGTGATCTTCACTCTCTTTTGAAAAGCCAATAAAGCGTGTCCAGTTGCCAATCATAATACCGGATACAACCATCGCGAGTGGGCCTGATACATGGATGTATTCAGCAAATGCGTAACCTGCTGTTGGGACACCAATGGTAAGTAACAATTCCATTGAGTGATCGTCGGTGGCACTGATCAAGTAGTGGAATAGCAAACCGAGGACGAAACCATATGTGATACCACCGATAGCTTCTTGGATGAAGAGTAAGGTGACACTACCTACAGTTGGTGCCTCAGTGCCAAATGCAATCGTAAATAGAGTGACGAAGATAACCAAACCGAAGCCATCATTGAAGAGCGATTCTCCTTCAATCTGAGTGGAGATACGTTTAGGAGCATCTAGTTTTTTCACAATAGCCAATACAGCGATTGGGTCAGTTGGCGATATTAGAGCACCAAATAGTAAGCAGTAGACCAAATCAAATTGGATGCCAATTAACTGACAAAACCCATACAGCGCAAATCCAATAAAGAACGTAGAAAACAGTGTAGCTCCAAGGGCTAAAACAGTGATCTCCCACTTTTGATCTTTAAGGTTCGGGAGTTTGATGCCTAGTCCACCAGCAAATAGTAAGAAGCCAAGAATGCCTTTGAGCAAGAAATCTTCGAAGTTAATCCTTGTGACCGTCTCCGTCGCAATTTCGGTGAGATGGAACCAGTTGTTTTGACCCGCAATTAAGATTAGAAGTGAAAGCACCATTGAACCTGCGGTAATCGCAATGGTGGTTTGCATCTTTCCTATCTTGCTGTTTACAAAAGCAATTAGCATCGCAGCTGCGGATAGAAAACATAAAGTATGATAGACCGACATAGAGCTCTCTATTTGTAACATTTTATGAATGGAATTCTCGGCTGATGCTGCTTAAATAGCAAACATTTTTTCGTGATTATTTTGCAAGTTAAGAAGGATATAAAATAATCATTAATTCTACGTTTAGACGTCTAGACTCCTGAAGTTTGTGTGATAGGATGGAAAGATAACTAAAGGAATGAGGCTGTACTGTGGGAAGTAACGTAATACAACAGATTGAAGCTCAATTGAAGCAACGTATTCTTTTTATTGATGGTGGTATGGGAACCATGATTCAAGGGTACAAACTTGAAGAGCAAGACTATCGAGGAACGCGCTTTGCGGATTGGCATTGTGATCTAAAAGGTAACAACGACCTGTTGGTTCTAAGTCAGCCTCAACTTATCAAGGAAATTCACGCTGCATATTTAGAAGCGGGTGCAGATATTCTTGAGACCAATACTTTTAACGCAACAACTATCGCAATGGCTGACTACGAGATGGAAAGCCTAAGTGAAGAAATTAACTTTGCAGCTGCCAAGCTTGCACGTGAAGTTGCAGACGAATGGACCGCAAAAACACCCGATAAACCACGTTATGTCGCAGGGGTTTTAGGGCCGACAAACCGAACTTGTTCTATTTCTCCTGATGTAAATGACCCCGGATATCGAAATGTTTCTTTCGACGAGTTAGTTGAGGCTTACTCTGAATCGACTCGAGCGCTTATTAAAGGTGGTTCAGACCTTATTCTTATCGAGACCATCTTCGATACGCTTAACGCTAAGGCTTGTTCATTTGCTGTTGAAAGTGTGTTTGAAGAGATGAGTATTGAGTTACCTGTGATGATCTCGGGGACTATTACTGATGCTTCCGGTCGGACATTATCCGGTCAAACCACAGAAGCGTTTTACAACTCATTACGTCATGTTAAACCGATTTCGTTTGGTTTGAACTGTGCACTTGGTCCAGATGAGCTGCGTCCTTATGTTGAAGAGCTCTCGCGTATATCAGAATCTTTTGTTTCCGCTCACCCAAATGCTGGGCTTCCGAATGCATTCGGCGAATACGATTTGTCGCCAGAAGATATGGCTAAGCATGTTAAAGAGTGGGCTCAAAGTGGCTTTTTAAACTTGATTGGTGGGTGTTGTGGTACAACTCCTGAGCACATTCGCCAAATGGCACTCGCGGTTGAAAATATCGCCCCTCGTCAATTACCTGAACTTCCCGTTGCTTGTCGCTTGTCTGGCCTAGAGCCACTCGCTATTGATAAAGACTCTTTATTTATCAATGTCGGTGAGCGTACGAATGTAACCGGTTCTGCGCGTTTTAAGCGCTTAATTAAAGAAGAGCTGTACGATGAAGCGCTCGATGTGGCTCGTCAACAAGTTGAAAATGGCGCTCAAATTATCGATATCAACATGGATGAAGGCATGTTGGATGCACAAGCTTGTATGGTTCGCTTTTTAAACCTTTGTGCGTCAGAACCTGAAATCTCAAAAGTACCAATCATGGTTGACTCTTCCAAGTGGGAGGTTATTGAAGCCGGTCTTAAGTGCATCCAAGGCAAAGGCATTGTTAACTCGATCTCTCTCAAAGAAGGCAAAGAGAAATTCGTTGAACAAGCTAAGTTGATCCGCCGTTACGGTGCGGCTGTGATTGTGATGGCGTTTGATGAGATTGGGCAAGCAGATACACGTGAGCGCAAAGTAGAAATTTGTACCAACGCTTACCGAATTCTTGTTGATGAAGTGGGCTTTCCACCAGAAGACATCATTTTTGACCCAAACATTTTTGCCATTGCTACGGGGATCGAGGAGCATAATAACTACGCGGTGGATTTCATTGAAGCCGTTGGCGATATCAAACGTGATTTACCACATGCGATGATCTCGGGTGGTGTTTCTAACGTCTCATTCTCTTTCCGTGGCAATAACTATGTACGTGAAGCGATTCACGCGGTGTTCCTCTACCACTGTTTTAAAAATGGTATGGATATGGGGATTGTGAATGCGGGTCAGTTAGAAATCTACGATAACGTGCCTGAAAAATTGCGTGAGGCTGTGGAAGATGTCGTTCTTAACCGTCGTGATGACGCCACTGAGAGATTGTTAGATATCGCGGCGGAATATGCAGGCAAAGGGGTAGGTAAAGAGGAGGATGCCTCTGCACTTGAGTGGAGAACTTGGCCTGTTGAAAAGCGTTTAGAGCACGCGTTAGTGAAAGGAATAACTGAGTTCATCGTTGATGATACCGAAGAAGCTCGTGTCAACGCTTCAAAGCCATTAGAGGTGATTGAAGGCCCATTAATGGATGGGATGAACGTCGTCGGAGACTTGTTTGGTGAAGGTAAAATGTTCCTTCCTCAGGTCGTAAAATCTGCACGAGTGATGAAGCAAGCAGTCGCGCATCTGGAGCCCTACATCAATGCAGAAAAGCAGGTGGGACAAACAAACGGTAAGATTTTGCTAGCGACGGTCAAAGGTGATGTACATGATATCGGGAAAAATATCGTTGGCGTTGTATTGCAGTGCAATAACTACGAAATTATCGATCTTGGTGTCATGGTTCCTTGCGAAAAGATCTTAAAAGTAGCGCAAGAAGAAAACGTCGATATTATTGGTTTATCAGGGTTGATCACGCCTTCATTAGACGAAATGGTGCATGTTGCAAAAGAGATGGAGCGTCTCGACTTTAACTTACCTCTTCTCATCGGTGGCGCAACAACGTCAAAAGCCCATACAGCAGTTAAGATTGAGCAAAATTACAAGCATCCAGTGGTTTACGTGAACAACGCCTCACGTGCGGTGGGCGTATGTACTTCTCTATTGTCAGATGAACGTCGTCCTGAATTTGTTGAGAAACTTGAAGCTGATTACGACCGAGTACGTGATCAACATAATCGAAAGAAACCGAGAACCAAACCAGTGACATTAGAAGCGGCTCGAGCGAATAAAGTTGCGATCGATTGGGAAGCTTACACCCCTCCAGTGCCTGTTAAGCCTGGCATTCATATCTTCGATGATTTTGATGTGGCTATATTACGTCAATACATTGATTGGACACCATTCTTTATGACTTGGTCACTTGTGGGTAAGTATCCAACAATTTTCCAACATGAAGAAGTTGGTGAAGAAGCAAAACGTTTATTCGAAGATGCCAACGAGATACTTGATCGAGTTGAGCGAGAAGGCCTGTTAAAAGCGCGTGGAATGTGTGGCTTATTCCCTGCTGCGAGCGTGGGGGACGACATTGAAGTTTATGCTGATGAAACTCGTACCGACGTTGTGAAAGTATTACGTAACTTGCGACAACAGACCGAGAAACCAAAAGGATTCAACTATTGTTTATCCGACTACATCGCACCTAAAGAGTCGGGTAAACATGATTGGATAGGGGCATTTGCTGTCACTGGTGGTATTGGTGAACGAGAGCTTGCTGATGAATACAAAGCACAGGGAGATGATTACAACGCAATTATGATTCAAGCGGTGGCGGATCGCCTAGCCGAAGCGTTTGCTGAGTATTTGCATGAGCGTGTCCGTAAAGAAATTTGGGGTTATGCTGCGGATGAAGATTTATCTAACGATGATCTCATTCGTGAAAAATACCAAGGTATTCGCCCTGCACCAGGTTATCCAGCGTGCCCTGAGCATACTGAAAAAGGACCGCTTTGGGAGCTACTTAATGTGGAAGAGAACATTGGCATGACTCTAACCTCCAGCTATGCAATGTATCCGGGCGCGTCAGTCTCTGGTTGGTATTTCTCTCATCCTGACTCACGTTACTTTGCGATCGCACAGATCCAAGAAGATCAGCTAGAGAGTTACGCCGATCGTAAGGGGTGGGATAGGATCGAGGCTGAAAAATGGTTAGGGCCAAACATTAACGGTTAAATTGATGTTTACCTCGTCCAAATGTAACAACTAATGAAACAACAAAGGGCTGCAGATACGCAGCCCTTTGTTTTATTGAGTTGAACTTACTTCTCAAACAACTCGGTGTGGAGTTTTTGTATGGCTTGTTTCGATACCGATTCATGGAGCAAGAAGCATAAGTTGTGAGGGCTAGCGCCATAACAAATCATGCGTAGGTTAAAGTCTTCTAGCGTGCCAAAAACCTGTTTCGCGTAGCCTTTACTCTCACTCATGTTGTTACCAATGAGAGCAACGAGGCATAGGTCATGTTCAACTTCTACCTTACATAGCTCTTCTAACTCTTCTCGTACAGCTTGCGGCAGCTGCGGCGCGCCGCCGGATGTATCGGTTTGATCAAGTGTTAACGATACACTGATTTCAGATGTTGTGATCAAATCGACAGATATCTTATGCTTTGCAAGGATCTCAAAAACCTTCGCTAAGAATCCGTATGCGTGGAACATATTGGCGCTGCGTAGCGTTACCATGGTTTGGTTACAACGCAAAGCTAGCGCACGGAATAACGGTGAGCTTTCGACTTGGTGGCGAATCCAAGTTCCCCCTTTTTCAGGCTCTTTCGATGACCCTACAAATACCGGAATGTCGTGGCGTAATGCGGGTACTAGCGTAGAAGGGTGAAGGATTTTAGCGCCAAAGTTAGCCATTTCTGAAGCTTCACTAAAGCTGATCTCGGGAATTGGTGAGGCTTTTGGTGCAATTCGCGGGTCTGTTGTGTAGATACCCGGAACATCAGTCCAGATTTCTAGCCCTGCCGCTTTAACGCTCTCAGCAATTAAGGCGGCGCTGTAATCGCTGCCCCCTCGACCTAATGTTGTTGTATTACCGGCTTCGTCAGATCCTATGAAGCCTTGAGTAACAACAACGGATTGTTGGCAAAGTGGTACGAGTTTATCTTGCGCAAGCGTCGAAATTGCTTCAATGTTTGGCTCCGCGCGACCAAAGTTGTCATCAGTACGCAGCACATCGCGGATATCAAAGCGCACAGCTTGAATGCCTCGCTCACACATTAACTGAGTTAGAATATGCGTCGACATGAGTTCGCCACATGCGACTAAATGATCGGTTAACTTCGCACTAGCTTGGATAGATGCAGCCTCGGCCAGGCTGGTTACGGTATCTAATATGCCATACACCTCGGCAGCAGTTTTCGTGCTGTCTTCGAGCTGAGTTAAAATGGCGTCATGAATGTTGGCCAGATTTTGCAGCAGCTCAGTACGGTGCGTTTGATCCTGAACACCGTTGGCGAGTTCTACCAATAGGTTGGTGACGCCAGAGCAAGCGCTGCTCACGACCAGGCGAGTATTTGGATTGTTTTCGATAATGGTGGCGCAACGACTCATTGCCTCAAAGTTGGCAACACTGGTTCCACCGAATTTAGCTACGTTAAATGCGCTCACTGCGTTCTCCCACGACTTCCTAAAAAATTGTACATCCAATGTTTAGTGAGAAAAGGAACAGAGCAAAAAGAGAGGTATTTAGAATGCTATTTGAAAAATTTACCCTCAGAAGCCCTTCATCAGACTGCGCTGATGACAGTTGATGGGATTCAGCCCAATTCAACCGACAAGTCAAATCCTGCAACTTTGACTTACCTCGGCACTACTCCCCCTCAATGATTGGTGTTGGAATTGCGGTTCCACAAATCATCTACCTGGGTAGCGCTCCTCTTCTACATAAAGCTCAAACATTGAACGGTTTTGAGGCCTTAATGTCAATCAATATTTCAACCTTTATGGTGTTTTTTATTAACGATTTTGTGACACTGGTTTGACCTCCATACTTACGGCTAATTGCTGATAGAGGAAAAATCTATTAGGGTGAAGAACCCTACACCTGAGCCATGTTATTGAATAGAACTTTTAGAATGCTCAGGATAAAAGATAATCAAGGAGCTGACATGTCGATCCAAAGCTTTATTCCGCCTCACCGTATTTTAATGGGACCTGGTCCTTCTGATATTTATCCTCAAGTGTTACAAGCACTAAGCCGTCCTACGGTAGGTCACCTTGATCCTCTGTTTATCGGTATGATGGATGAGCTCAAGCAGCTATTGAAGTATGCCTTTCAAACTGACAATGAATTCACTATTGCGGTTTCAGCCCCTGGTAGTGCAGGGATGGAAACCTGCTTTGTAAACTTGATCGAGAAAGGCGACAAAGTGATCGTCTGCCGTAACGGTGTATTTGGTGAACGCATGCGCGAAAATGTCGTCCGTGCTGGTGGTGAAGTTGTTATCGTCGATGATGAATGGGGGACGCCTGTTTCCATTGATAAAGTCGAGCAAGCACTCGAACAGCACCCAGATACAAAAATTCTTGCTTTTGTGCATGCGGAAACCTCAACTGGTGCAGTCAGTGATGCTCAAGCATTGGGTAAGCTGGCGAAACAGCATAATGCATTATCTATTGTTGATGCGGTGACGTCACTTGGTGGTGTGCCGTTAAAAGTGGATGAGTGGCAACTGGATGCGGTTTACTCTGGTAGTCAAAAATGTTTGTCATGTGTACCTGGGCTCTCACCAGTGACGTTTTCTCCTGCCGCGATTGAAAAGATTCAAGCAAGAACAACACCAGTACAGAGTTGGTTCCTCGATCAGAGTTTAGTTTTGGGGTATTGGAGTGGAGAAGGCAAGCGTAGTTACCATCATACGGCGCCAGTTAATAGCTTGTATGCGCTTCATGAAGCTTTATTGATACTGAAAAATGAAGGATTAGAAAACGCTTGGGCTCGTCACCAACTGATGCATGAAAAACTCAAAAATGGCTTACAAAAGTTAGGCTTTGAATTTGTTGTGGACGAAGCCCATCGGTTGCCACAATTAAATGCGATTTACGTGCCTGAAGGAGTTGATGAAGCAAAAGTTCGTGCTCACTTGCTAGAAACCTATAACCTAGAAATTGGTGCAGGCCTTGGGGCATTAGCTGGTAAAGCGTGGCGTATTGGCTTAATGGGTTACGGCGCTCGATCTGAAAACGTTGCGCTGTGCTTAAAAGCGTTAGAAGAGTCACTCACTGAATAAAATCATACAGCAATGAGATAAAGAAAAGCGAAGGTCATCCCTTCGCTTTTTGGTATTTATTACTCAGCTCCTGAAGTGGGGGCTGGTGAGGCAGATATTGCTTGAGAAGGTGGCTGGTTATTGACGTCACTGAAATCAATCTTCGGGAACAAAAACTGCGCTTCAGATCTAATTTGCTCCGCTTTACTTGAGTCATCTAAGCCTTGGTAGGCCAAAATCAAATTATTATAAAATGCAGGACGAGGCTTATCTTTGATGATTTTTAGCGACCAATCGATATAAGGCTGAATCAAGGTTGCGTCTTGTTGGTACAGCCCAAGGTTTAAAAACGTGCTGTAGACATCCCAATCAAACCTGTCTTTCCAAACTACAGGGTTACTGACTTGATTCAGAATATCAGGGTTAGTTGGTCTAGTGGTCTCAAACTTCGTCAATACATAGTTCGTATGTAATGCGCTTACCATGTAAAACGTAAACGCAACGGGAAGTACCAAACTAAAAACACGCAGCAAGCTTTTGGTCATAGTACTAAAGCCGACTTGTCGATAACGAGAGACGCGCTGATCGACCCAGTACAGTAGGATAACGAAGATCAACCAATGCACGAGAGAGTGGTAGAAAGGGTATTCCAGTTGTGAGTGCAATACGATAGGTATAAACAAGGCCAGCAACGCAAGACGAGTTCCGCGTTTGGCTTGATAGATTCGATACAGTACCAGTGCCATCGCTAAGAAGATGCCGAGTATTGGCAGTAAGCCACCTTCTACTCCCCAGTAAAGCAGCTCGTTATGCGGATGATCCATGGCTGGCAAACCAGCTGGGTAATTCTCATTTAGGGCATGTTGACGAGCCGTATACAGCATGTACTCAGATTCAAACTTGCCATATCCATAACCAGTAAAAGGCTTTTCAATCACCATGTCTAATGTTTGCGGAAAAGTATACGCTCGAGGAGACTCCATATTTACTTTTTCTGCGGCTAACCCACCTCCATCAGGAAAGGCAAGATGCATGACAACGACTGAGAGTAAGAGCCCACTTACAAGTGACACAACCCAGCGGATAAAGCGCCCTTTGGTTGCAAAGCGGTACATGTATGGAATGACCAACAACACGGCGATGACCGAGGCTAACCAACCAGTGCGTGAAGCCAACGCCACAATTAGTGGTAAAGTTAAAACTGGTACGGCATAGAGAAGGTAAACATCGCTTAACTTACGATCGTATTTGTAGGGCTGACGTGCAAGTAAATAGCTGGCAATCACCAACCCTGTCGCAAGAAAGCTGGCCATTACATTGGGCTGTTGGAAAATACCATAAGGACGATTGGCCACCGTGTCGTAACCAAACGGATTGCCTGGTTTGAGATACAGATATTGTGTCAAACCAAAAATGGCTTCGATAACAACCGCAAGGACAATGAACCATAATAGGCGTTGGCGATGTTTATTACTGAAATGAAATTGTTGTAAGACAATAAAGAACAGGACACCACACCACAGGCCAATGAGCTTATTGGCTGCCAAACTGCTATTCGCATTTGGGTACAGAATGGGCACCGTCATGATAAGAGCACTAATGAACAAGCCGATGGTTAGTTTTGAGTAACGTAGTACTCGATTATTCGCAAGTTGGTAACACCCAATGCCTAATGCAAAGCTAAAAGCAATCCAAGTTGTCGCATTGAACGAAAGCGAAAGCCCCGAACCGCCGGGGTTGGGCATGAAAAAGTGCATTGCCAACACAAATAGTGTTGCCAAGGCAATGAGAAACTTGCGATTGAGGGGAACCTGTACTTTTTCGGGAGAAAGCTTTGTTCCACTTACATGTATAGTAGCCATAGTTATTGCGTTGTTTTGAATGAAAAAAGACCAGCACTTGCTGGTCTCGATACTTTACCTGTTTTTTCTACTTCAACATAGGCTTGAGGAAGTGAGCTGTGTGCGAACCCTCGATTTGCGACACATCTTCCGGAGTGCCTTGAGCGATTATCTCGCCGCCACCCTGACCCCCTTCAGGACCAAGATCGATAATCCAGTCCGCAGTCTTAATGACGTCCAGGTTATGCTCGATCACCACGACAGTATTTCCGTGGTCGCGAAGTCTGTGCAGTACAGTGAGCAACTGCTGGATATCATGGAAGTGAAGGCCGGTTGTTGGTTCATCCAAAATGTACAAGGTTTTTCCTGTATCACGTTTGGATAGCTCTCGCGCCAGTTTCACACGCTGTGCTTCACCACCGGAGAGTGTTGTTGCCGCTTGACCCAATCGTATGTACGACAAACCCACATCCATCAGTGTTTGTAGTTTGCGAGCGATGGCAGGAACTGGATCGAAGAAGGTGCGTGCATCTTCGACCGTCATTTCTAGCACTTCATCAATAGTTTTACCTTTGTAACGTACTTCGAGCGTTTCACGGTTGTAGCGTTTACCTTTACACACATCACATGGCACATAAACATCTGGTAGGAAATGCATTTCTACTTTGATAACACCGTCACCCTGACAGGCCTCACAACGACCACCGCGTACGTTAAAACTAAAACGGCCCGGCTTGTAACCGCGAGAACGCGACTCCTGTGTGCCTGCAAACAGTTCACGGATTGGGGTAAAGATCCCCGTGTAGGTTGCAGGGTTAGAGCGAGGTGTACGGCCAATTGGGCTTTGATCGATATCGATGACTTTATCGAAGTGCTCTAGACCTTTAATCGATTTATAAGGCGAAGGCTGAGCCGTTGTCGCTCCGTTAAGTTGGGTATGCGCAATTTTAAAGAAAGTATCATTAATCAGCGTTGATTTACCTGAGCCAGATACCCCTGTAATACAGCTGAATAACCCAACAGGAATTGAAAGGTTAACGTTTTTAAGGTTATTACCTGTTGCGCCTAATAGCTCAACCGTTTTTTTCGGATCTCGCGGCGTGCGATCTTTCGGTACTGCGATTTCTTTAACACCACTTAAGTACTGACCTGTCAGAGAATTCGGATTCGCGACTATCTCTTCCATGGTGCCTTCCGCAACAACATTACCACCATGTACGCCAGCACCAGGACCAATATCTATGACATGATCTGCACAGCGAATCGCATCTTCATCGTGTTCTACCACAAGTACGGTATTACCTAAATCGCGCAAATGAGTCAGTGTTTTTAGGAGTCGTTCGTTATCACGCTGGTGGAGGCCAATCGACGGTTCATCTAAGACGTACATGACACCAACAAGACCTGCACCAATTTGGCTTGCTAAACGAATACGTTGAGCTTCACCGCCTGATAAGGTTTCTGCACTGCGTGATAAGTTTAGGTAGTTCAAACCGACGTTAACTAAGAATTGCAGGCGGTCGTTGATTTCCTTCATCACTTTTTCAGCGATTTGGGCTCGTTGACCTTCCAGTTTCAAGGAATGGAAGAACTCCAATGCATCAGCAATGCTGAGTTCAACAATCTCAGGTAGTGTCGTATCAGCAATAAACACGTTACGTGCTTCGAGGCGTAGACGAGTACCGCCACAGCTTGAACAAGATTTAGTGGAGATGTATTTTGCAAGCTCTTCACGGACAGAGTTGGATTCTGTATCACGATAGCGACGTTCTAGGGTATTCAGAATACCTTCGAATGGATGGCGTTTAACGCGAATATCGCCACGATCGTTGATGTATTTAAACTCAATCTCAGTACGACCTGAGCCCTTTAGAATGACATCTTGCGTTTTCTTTGGCAGAGAATTAAAAGGGGCATGGAGGTCAAAACCATAATGATCGGCCAATGAGGTGAGCATTTGGAAGTAGTAGTAGTTCTTTTGATCCCAACCGCGAATCGCACCTTGTGCCAAGCTTAATGAATCATCTTGAATGACTCGGCTTGGATCGAAGTATTGTTGAACACCCAAGCCATCACAAGTGCCACATGCACCAGCAGGGTTGTTGAATGAGAAAAGTCGCGGCTCTAACTCTTGCATGCTGTAACCACATTGTGGACAAGCGAAGTTGGCGGAGAAAATAATCTCTTCACCGTCGCCATCCATTGGCGCGACAACCGCAATTCCGCCTGATAATTCGAGTGTTGTCTCGAAAGATTCGGCCAAGCGCTGTTGTAAGTCTGGACGAACTTTAAAGCGGTCTACCACGACTTCAATGGTGTGCTTTTTATGTAGCTCAAGGGTTGGAGGATCGGACAGATCGCAAGTCTCTCCATCAATACGCGCACGAATAAAGCCTTGAGCCGCTAAGTTCTCAAGCGTTTTAACATGCTCACCTTTACGCTCTTTGACAATGGGTGCCAACAGCATCATTTTGCTGCCTTCCGGCATCTCTAGGACTTTGTCCACCATTTGACTGATGGTTTGCGCAGCAAGAGGGGCATGGTGCGTTGGACAGCGGGGTTCGCCCACACGAGCATACAATAGACGTAAGTAGTCGTAGACTTCGGTAATTGTACCGACAGTTGAACGTGGGTTATGAGAAGTAGATTTCTGTTCAATAGAAATCGCAGGTGATAACCCTTCAATGTGGTCGACATCGGGTTTTTCCATCAGAGACAAAAACTGACGAGCGTAGGCAGAGAGAGACTCTACGTAGCGTCGTTGGCCTTCTGCATACAATGTATCGAAAGCGAGAGAGGATTTACCGGAGCCACTTAGTCCAGTAATGACAATCAGTTTATCGCGAGGAATTGTAAGATTAATGTCTTTAAGGTTATGGGTTCGGGCACCGCGAACTTCTATTTTATCCATCGTTTTTGCTCTATGTATAACCAAGTGGGGCAAGTATTACATAGTGTGAGAAATGTGCAAAGAAAATTACTGGATAAAAAAACAGTAAAGTAAAAAACCCAGCGTTGTGCTGGGCTTTCGATACAGTAATTTCGTACTAAGACGATGCTTTATACTGCTTTTTGTGTTGCGTGCTTACCTAGCTCAGAGGTTTTTTCATCTTTTAGATACAGGTTTTCAAAACAATAGTTAGTTGCTTCGATGTAACCTTCAACGCTACCACAGTCAAAGCGTTTGCCCTTGAATTTGTAAGCCAATACACAGCCCGCTTTTGCTTGTTTTAGCAGCGCGTCAGTGATTTGAATTTCACCACCTTTACCTGGTTCAGTGTTTTCGATCAGTTCAAAAATATCGGGAGTCAGGATGTAGCGGCCAATGATAGCAAGGTTGCTAGGCGCCGTGCCTTTCTCTGGTTTTTCTACCATGTCGTCTACGCGGTAGATGTCGTCTTTGATCATTTCACCAGAGATAACGCCGTATTTGTGCGTTTCTTCGGCTGGTACTTCTTGCACTGCAACGATAGAACAGCGGAACTGCTTAAATAGTGCCACCATCTGAGCCAGTACGCCCTCTTGCTCGTTCACACAAAGGTCATCAGCAAGAACAACAGCAAATGGCTCATCGCCTACCAATTCTCGTCCAGTTAGAATCGCGTGGCCCAAGCCTTTCATTTCGCGTTGACGTATATAAGTGAAGTTTGCAGATTCAATGATTTCACGGATATCTACCAACAGCTCTTCTTTGTTGGTACCGCTAATCTGATGTTCCAGTTCGTAGTTCTTATCAAAGTGGTCCATGATCGAGTGCTTGCCACGACCTGTCACAATACACATGCCGTTCATACCAGCTTGGATTGCTTCTTCGACACCGTATTCAATAAGCGGTTTATTCACGACTGGCATCATCTCTTTTGGCATAGATTTCGTTGCCGGTAGGAAGCGAGTGCCATAGCCTGCAGCAGGGAACAGACATTTTTTTATCATTGGGGGAATATCCTATCTCGTTTTTATCAAGAATCTGCGCATAACTTTAACACGAGAGGTATCAATGAATCATGAATAAAGTAGGAAAAAATGTGAGACTCGGTGCGGAAAAAAGATGAGCGACTCGTCATTTCAGTTATCAGAGCCGCTCACATTGCATCATGACATTAAGTTTTGGTCTGCCCAGGCGATTGCCTGTACTCGGTTCTTTACGGATAGCTTTTTGAATATCTGATACAAGTGCGATTTGATGGTGAATTCACTGACGAATAACTCCTCGGCCATCTGACTGTTCGAGGCGCCAGCTTGTAGGCAACGCAGTACTTGTAGCTCACGAATGGTTAGGTCTACCGTAGCTGGTGCAGTATGAGTATTAATGACATTGCGGTAATAGTGTAAAAGTTGACTGGTTACATTACGCGGCAGCCAGTTTTGACCGTTAACAATGCCTTTTAACCCTTCTCCAATTTGCTCTAGCGTATCTTCAGAATAAAACACACCTTTTAATTGACCAAATGAAAGAAGTTCATCCGTGGTTAGTCTTTTAGGCACGTTGAAGACAACGGTTTCAAAGTTTTTCCATACAAGAGGCAAGTTTTTGATCGATTGAACAAGTGATTTATGTTCACTGAAGTCGATCAGTAGAATTTTATTACGGTGTTGTGGCTTGGCTTCCATGAGTGCTGCGGTTGAAATCACCGGGATGCTCATATCAACGTACTTTTCGAGTGCCGCCACTTTTTTTTGCGCATTATCTTCCATACTGATCAGAAATAGCTTTCTTGCGTAAGCCGACTTTCTCACGTGTTCCAATCTCCCTGGGTTCAATAGAAGCCATAAACTGGCATTAAAGAGAGGCCATAACCATCGCTTTACTGAATAAATGCGTTCGAATTCAAAGCTTCACGAAACGATGTCTGCAACGCGAATCAAAAATGCTACACACGTAAGTTGAAATACGATTTGGGTTCTAGAGGATGACTCAATAGATCACAATGGTATTAGACTTTAATCAAAACATTAAAGCGTGCTATTCTAATGCGCTAAAATTTTATATATCCAGAGTGAAACGGAGCACATCATGGCCAGCCGTGGAATTAACAAAGTTATTTTGGTGGGGAATCTAGGTAACGACCCTGAAATTCGTTACATGCCGAATGGCGGTGCAGTAGCAAACATTACTATTGCGACTTCTGATTCATGGCGTGATAAAGCGACTGGCGAACAGCGCGAAAAAACGGAATGGCACCGTGTTGTGTTGTTCGGCAAACTTGCGGAAGTAGCAGGTGAGTACTTGCGTAAAGGCTCTCAAGTTTACATTGAAGGGCAACTGCAAACTCGCAAATGGCAAGATCAAAGTGGTCAAGATCGCTACTCAACGGAAGTCGTTGTTCAAGGCTTCAATGGTGTTATGCAAATGCTTGGCGGTCGTGCTCAAGGTGGCGGTGCACCTATGGGCGGTCAACAGCAGCAACAAGGTGGATGGGGTCAGCCTCAACAGCCAGCTCAGCAGCAGTACAATGCGCCTCAGCAACAGCAACCACAACAACAGGCTCCGCAGCAATCACAGCAGCAGTACAATGAGCCACCAATGGATTTTGACGACGATATCCCGTTCTAAATTCTGCTTATGCTTGAATCGAAAAGGCCGCGAATATCGCGGCCTTTTTTATTGTCGCAATCTAATGATCTCACAGGCTTATCTTGGCAAGGTTAGGCGTAACAATAAAACTTATCAATGAGTGTGATTTTCTTTATGCTCCAGCCTCTCACTATCAGACTAATCCGATTGTTTGATGAACTCTTATCAAGTATAAATATTTCAATAAGGTATATGATGAATAAAAAAGGAATTTGGTATTCATGAGGTATACCCCAACTCTTAAGTTAAGCACACGGCTGGTGGCCTTTGTCACCATGATCGTTATCTGCGCCATGTTTATCTTGTTTGTCGGTGGCACCCTCTCTTTTAAACGTCTTGGGCAGGAATATCTCACCCATTATTTAGAAGGGATCGTAGAGGTGGTCGACAAGGAGATGGAAGATCCTGACGCCGCTTATTCTATGCAGCGCTGGATGCCGAAGATGCTGCAGGCTTCCAATATTGTCGAAATGACGTTGTCGACCAACAACGCCGTTGTTTATCGCTTCAAAGATACTTCTCATCAAATGGAAGCGTCAGTCTTGTTTGAGGCTGAGTACCAGTTGACTCACAATCAAGATTACACGATTCACTTTAAAGCAATTCCCCCTTACTTAGGTTACAGCTACTCAATGCAGGCGCTTTGGTCGATCACGCTTGCCGTTATATTGATCATCTTCTGCTTAATGCGCGGCGTGGCATGGCTTAAGGAACAATTAGAAGGCTCCGAAATGCTCGAAGAGCGAGGCAGAATGATCCTGGCTGGTAGGGTGGAGCAGTATGCCAAAGGTGACAAAAAAGAATGGCCTTACACCGCCAGTGAAGCGCTCGATGTATTAATCGAAGAGTTACAAGATGCGCGTCAAGAGCGAAGCCGATTTGATACCTTTATTCGAACTCAAACCTTCCTTGATAAGCTAACCGGTACCGCTAACCGAGTGTTATTTGATAGCAAGTTGGAATCGGCGTTACTAGAAAGTGGGGCTCGCGGCGCCGTGTTGCTAGTTCGTATTCAAGACTGGAAACTGGTTGAAGAAGAGCAAGATAAGCAAATTACGGATGAGTTTATTGTTGAAGTTGGGAGTTTATTGTCCAATTTAGTTCAACGATACCCAGATGTTGTATTTTCCCGTTATTACGATGCTGATTTTGCGCTTTTTCTACCGCACCAAAGTGCGAAAGATGTGGCTAACCTTGCCTCGCAATGCATTCGCCAGTTAGAAAAGTTAATGCCGCCAGAGCCACTTGATCCAGACAACTGGTGCCATATTGGCATCACCACTTATAAAGAAGGTGAGCGACACAGCCAAATCATTGATGAAGCCGAGACTGCTTTGCGTAGTGCGCAACTACAAAATAACAATAATTGGAGTCGCTTCAAAAAATGGAACCACGATGAAGAAGCTCGCGGAAGTGTGAGATGGAGAACGTTATTTGACACAGCACTTACACCAGAAAGTGTGATACTCTACGCACAATCTGTGCATCCAATAAGTGACGCGACGCATAAAAAATCATTATATGAAGAGTTAACATGTCGGATTCGCGATCCTGAGAATGGGATTGTTAAAGCGTCTCGGTTCATTTCTGCGATCAGACAGGTTGGTTATGAAGCGCAAATGGATAAGTCAGTTATTAATAAATTCTTAAGAGAGTTTAAGGATAATTTTGATAACTCAAGATCGTATGCGCTCAATTTGAATGTAACGCCATTTTCTAACCGAGAGTACTTTAAATGGTTTCGTGATGAACTCTTACAGTTGTCACGTGAGCAGAGAAAGTGTCTCAGTTTTGAGTTTGTTGAAGCACAATTTGTAAGACACTTAGACTTTATGCGACCAGTCGCTAAAATGCTGGCCGGTTTGGGGTGCCACTTAATGGTTGGGCAGGCTGGGCGTACCATCGTCAGCACTCACTATTTAAAAGAAGTGGACATTCGTTACCTAAAACTTCATCGTAGTTTAGTAGCAAAAATCGACCAACGACATGAAAACCAGCTATTTGTCCGCAGTATGCTAGGTGCGGCGGCAAACAGTAAAACTAAAATTATAGCAGTGGGTATTGAGAATCAGAACGAGCTCAACACATTAGTTGAGCTCGGGGTTTATGGTGGGCAAGGGCGTTACTTTTCTGCGGAGCAGCAGTTTCTTCCTCGTCCCCAAGCGTTGCCGAATTCTCAATCAGAATCCCAAGTTAAATTGGGAAGACGAAATCGCTGGCGGAAAAAATAAAGATAATAATCATGGATTTCAAAGCACTATTCGACAAGCTTAAGCGATCATCTAGTGGTGATCGCTCCTGCTTTTTGGTTATTCAGCCAGACGCCGTTTATTTATCATCTTCAATCAAAAGTAGTCGTCCATACCAATTTGATATTTCTGAGTCCAATTGGGAAAAAGCCGTTGAGCAAGCATTGAGCGTTGCAGCGAGTGCGTATGATTCATTAACGGTTGTTCTTTCTCATAACTATTACCAGATGTACCAAATCGACAAACCGGTCATGCCGCGTCAAGAATGGCCAGCCGCATTACCGTTTTTGTTGAAAGAACTGATCTCTGAGCGTGCTATCGACATTATTGCCGATGCGGTCGAGTTACCGAATTCAACCAAAGTGCAAGCATACGTCTTATCGCGAAAAATATTGGATAAGATTGTGTTACTGGCCAGTCGAGCCCAGTTACCATTAGAAGCCATTCTTCCTGAAGACGATATTTGGGGAGAGACTGCGGGTGAACTAGGAAACTTCCTATTATTACAACGCAGTGTGCGTGGTCATTTCCGTATAAGCGCTTTTGTCGAAAATACTATTGCGTTCCACCGCTCTATTCGCAGTGTGACGCCACCGTTAACGGGGGTTCCGTCTAGCGATTTACAGATGGACAGTCTGTCGTTAGAACTGCAACGTTCGATTGACTATCTTTCATCTCAGTTACGCCACGTGCAATTACATCAATTGAAAGTGTGCTGTGATGAAGAGGATGAGAGCGAGCTTGTTCAGGCTCTGAACTACCGTTTAAGTACTAAGGTTTCACCGTTATTACCACCAGAACATGAGCTATCAGGACATGTTTTGGCTGACACTGCGGCTACTTCAAATACTCGACGCGTCAACTTATATCCCGATTACTTAAAACCGAAAAAAGAGCTCCTGACGCTAAAAAATATCGCGTTATCTTGGGGCGTTGCGGCGGCTGCAATTCTATTTTCTTACGGTTATGTCACCTGGCAGAGCAGCGGTTTGGAAGATGAGATTGCTATTGTAAAAAGTAAAGGCGATATCATGAAGTCAGAGCTTGAACGTTATCAAGTCAAGCTACGTAAACATCAACCTGACAATAATAAGCTGGCAGCTAAAGCCCGCTTAGAGCGTGAAGTCAAGGCGAAGCGAGACTCGCTTAAAGCTGTCGGGAAATACGATGACTCGCAACGCACGGGTTACTCTGGCGTGATGCAATCATTAGCGAAGCTAGGAAACCAAGAAATTTCTTTGTCCGAAATTCGAATCAATACCCATACCTTAGACCTGAAGGGACTAGCGAAAAAACCGAGCTCAGTGCCAAATTGGGTTAGCCAATTTAAAAACGAAATTAGCTTGGTTGGCCGAACGTTTGACGACGTCAAAATAGGTCGAAATGATAAGGATATTGTGACGTTTGAACTAAAAACGCGCGAGGATAAAGAGAAATGAACGAATTCTGGCTCTCATTAGAAGGGCGCTTTGGCGAAATGAGTACGCGTGAAAAAGTGCTCACTGCATTGTGCGGTTTAGTTGTCGTAATCATGTTGCTCTTTACGCTGGTATTGGAGCCAAAGCTTAACGAGATCATCAGTAATGAGAGGCAACTAAGTAATTTAAAGCAAGCAAATCAAAAGATTGAAATCGATACGCTACGTATTCAGGCGCAACTTAAGAAAGATCCAAATGCTGAGATTGATCGCGCGATATCTAATCTGTTAGCTGAGAGTCAGCATCTTTCGATGCAATTAGCGGAGATCATCGAGCATCTTATTACACCTTCGCAAATGGCTGAGCTGCTTGAAAATGTGTTGGAGCAGCAAAGTGGCATTCACCTTTTGTCTCTGCAAACCTTGCCATCTGAGCCAATAACGGAAGATAAAGAAGCATCGCAATACTCTGGTTACTACGTGCATCCTGTTCGTATGGAACTGACTGGTGACTATTTTTCTATTGCTAATTATCTGAATAAATTGGAGAGCCTTCCTGCGAGTTATTACTGGCGAAGCTTTAGTTATAAAGTCGAAGAGTACCCGAAAGCGAAGCTTGTGTTAGAAGTCTACACACTAGGATCTAGAGAGGAGTTTATTGGTGGTTAACAAACTCATCATCTCATTGCTTGTTATGGCAGCGGCAGGAACCGCTTGGGCAAACCAGGACCCAACGGCCCCACTTGGTTGGGAAAAGCCAGCGGTTGAAACGTCAGCGAAACCAAAAGTTAAACGGTACCGACTGCCTAAGCTCAACAGTATTGTGTGTAAGCCAAGTACTGATTGTATCGCGATTATGGATAACAAACTTGTCGAAAAAGGCGAGCTATTTAAGGGTTATCGCGTCGCGAGCATTAATAGTGAATTTGTAACTTTAAAGCGTGGTAACCGTCAGTGGGACCTAGAGCTTTTTGATTTAAACGTAAAACAATAATAACCAGAGCCCGATCAGATATGCGCAAATTAGTTGTAGGAATAACGATTGCTTCTTTAATGGGATGTTCAATGGGTCATCGGAATCCAGTGGAAGTTAAAGAAGCGCTCAATGAATCGATCAATCAAGCGAACAGCCGCACATTGGAAGAAATCCCTTCTTCTGTTGAGGCAGACTTGATGCCAAATTTAGACTCGAACGTTGCATCAGAGCAAGGCACCTCGAAGCGTTTTCGTATTCAAGCGAATGCGGTCGATGCAAGAAGCTTTTTCGCTTCGTTGGTGAAAGGCACAGAGTACAGTGTGGCGATTCACCCATCGGTACAAGGTAATATCACTGTCAACTTGTCAGATGTGACATTGGATGAAGTTCTGAATGTCGTACAGAATATGTATGGCTATGACGTGGTGAGGTCTGGCAAAGTTATTCAAATCTACCCAGCAGATATGCGTACTGTGACCATTCCAGTCGATTACCTGCAGTTCAAGCGTTCTGGTCGCTCATTAACCAGCATTGTTACGGGCTCTGTAACCTCGGCTGGTACGTCTAATTCTGGTGGTAGCTCAGACAGTTCTGACTCGTCAGACTCTAACAATGGAAACAACAACGATAGCTCGACCACATCTACGGGCGGTACACGCATTGAAACCATCACTGAAAGTGATTTCTGGCCGATGCTGCAGCAAGCTGTTGCGAATCTAATTGGTTCAGGCAAAGGGCAAAGTGTGGTTGTAACGCCACAAGCGGGAGTTATTACGGTTCGAGCATTTCCAGATGATATTCGCGAAGTACGCGAGTTCTTAGGTGTATCGCAGGAGCGCATGCAGCGCCAGGTCATTCTTGAAGCTAAAATCCTAGAAGTGACGTTGAATGATGGCTACCAACAAGGCATCAACTGGTCAAACTTATCGGCGTCAATTGGTAACTCGGGTAGTATCGTAGTCAACCGCCCTGCGTCGACATTACCACCATTGGATGCGATTGGCACGCTATTGGGCGGTCAAACTAACGTGACTATTTCGGATGGTAACTTCAATGCTGTATTGAGCTTCATGTCTACGCAAGGTGACTTAAACGTCCTTTCGAGCCCTCGTATTACCGCTGCCAACAACCAAAAATCTGTCATCAAAGTGGGTACCGATGAGTACTTTGTTACCGAGCTATCGAGCAATGCAGGCAACGGTGAAAACTCAAATGCAGTTCCTGAAGTGGAACTGACGCCATTCTTCTCGGGTATTTCCCTCGATGTGACTCCGCAAATTGATAACAAAGGCAATGTGTTCCTGCATGTTCACCCCGCAGTTATTGAAGTTACAGAAGAAGTGAAGCAATTGAACTTAGGCGGAGATTTCCAAAACATCCAACTGCCATTAGCGAAAAGCTCTATTCGTGAATCAGACTCGGTTATTCGTGCTAAAGATGGCGATGTTGTGGTTATCGGCGGTTTGATGAAACAGCAAAATCGTGAGCTTGTTTCTAAAGTCCCATTTTTGGGCGATGTACCAGCACTGGGGCATTTGTTCCGCAACGTGAATAACGTAACTGAGAAAACAGAATTGGTCATCTTGCTAAAACCGACCGTAGTTGGCGTGAACTCTTGGCAGAAAGAGCTAGAGCGCTCTCGTGATCTGCTGCAAGAGTGGTTCCCAGATGCGCAATAAGCGCTGGGAAAGGTTCTGTTTTTCAATAGGTTTGTGATTCGAGTATGTACTTGTCACACTTTGGGTTCCGAGTTCAGCCTTTTTCGTTAACCCCAAATACAGAAATGTTCTTGGGGTTAGTCCCTCACTATGAGGCGATCCAAACCATCCTAGCTGCCGTGCAAATGGGAGAAGGGGTGATTAAGGTGACGGGAGAAGTCGGCACTGGAAAAACCATGGTATGCCGTAAGCTGATCGAGCAGATTGAATCTGAAGTTGAGCTTATTTACTTACCCAATCCAGTGTTGAATGGGGAACAGTTGCAGTTTGCTGTCGCCAGAGAGTTGGGTATCGAGAACGATGATCCGCTGCGTATCGTTTCCCTCATTCAAGAGCACTTGATTCAAGTACATGCCTTGGGAAAGAAAACCGTCTTGATCGTTGATGAAGCGCAAGCTCTTTCCCCACAAGCTTTAGAAACATTGCGTCTATTTGGCAACCTAGAAACGGGACAAGATAAGCTCATTCAATTGGTGTTATTCGGACAACCTGAGTTGGATGAAAGATTGGCTAACCATGAGCTAAGGCAGTTTCGTCAACGCATTACGTTTAGCTGCCAGTTACGTCCTCTCTCTATCGATGAAGGCGTGGCTTACATCAATAATCGTTTAGATAAAGCAGGAAATGGGGCGCACATTTTTTCTATTGAACAGAAAAAAGCGATTTGGCGTTCATCCATGGGGATTCCGCGCTTGATAAACCAAATTAGCCACAAGTCGTTGCTTGCTGCATTTAATGAGCGTTGCACACTATTGAAAAATCATCACGTTTACGCCGCTATGCACGATACGTTTGATGCCCGTAAACCTAAGTTTAAAACACCCGTATTTTGGGGATGGAGTCAACCTTGAGTGCCATCAATAAAGCATTATCAGAACTTGCTGAAAAAACATCGCCGTCAGAGCTTACTCGTGCGGAGATTCCAAGGGTCTCACGTAGTAAACCTTGGCTTTGGCTTGTCGCCGGTTTTTCGTTAAGCCTTGCGGTTGGTAGCTGGGCGGTCTCTCGCGGTTCTGTCCCTTCAGGCGAGCTATCACAGTTTCAAACCGACGCTATGCCACTGTCGTCTGTGAATGTCTCACCAATTGTTTCATCGGAGCGCACTCACTCGCCAACGAGTAAAATGACGCCCGATACAACTCAAGTGGTTTACACCAAACCAGCCACACAGCCGGTAGCGCAACAGCCTCACATGCAAGAGACTGATAGGTTCACGCTAAGATCTGAGATAAATATCGCCTCTGAAGATGAAGTTTTACTCGCGCAGTTAGCAACGATGCCGAGCGAGGAGCAATACGATCACGTAACCCGCACGACATCAGAAAACAGCTCAATGCGTATTGAGCAGGTTGAGCTTACTCACCGCCAATTATCTCTTAAAGCGGTTAGCCGAGCGGAAAAGGCACTCGATGCTAACGATATGCAAACAGCGTTGTCGGCTTATGCCGAGGCGTTGCGTTATGAGCCAATGAATGCAGACACGCGTCAAAAGTTATCAGCGTTGTACTTTGGTAAAGGTGACACGCGTAAAGCATATGAGATTATTCAAGAAGGCATCAACCTAGATACGAACAACCAAGTACTCCGCTTGGCCTTGTCTAAGTTGTTAGTGAAAGCTAATCAACCTGAAGCGGCGCTGAGCCCGCTTGTTCATTTGCCTCCAGTACCAAGTCGAGATTACTTGGCGATGCGTGCGGCATTGGCACAAAAACACAAGCAAAATGACATTGCGCTTGAGAGCTATCAACTCCTAACTCAGCGTGAGCCGGAAAACGCGCGCTGGTGGTTAGGTTTGGCTATTCAACAAGAGCGCGCCCTGGCTTTTACTGCCGCGATTCACTCTTACAACCAAGCTCTGGGTAAAGTTGGCATTTCGAATCAATCGCAAGCATTTATCCGTGACCGTTTGAGCATCTTGAAAGAGTTGGAGAGCGCACAATGAAAATTCAGTTGAGAAAACGCTTGGGCGATCTTCTGGTTGAGGAAGGTATCGTCTCTGAAGAACAAATCCAGCAAGCACTAAACGCACAACGCAGTACCGGGCAGAAGCTAGGGGATGCGTTAATTGACCTTGGCTTTATTACCGAAAAGCAAATGTTGGACTTCTTGTCTCAGCAGCTTGGTTTGCCACTGATCGATCTTGGTCGTGCGCCTGTGGATGCCGAAGCCGTGCAGATTCTACCTGAGGTACACGCACGTCGCTTACGTGCGATGGTCGTTGCTCGAAATGGGGACACCCTGCGCGTTGCTATGAGCGACCCTGCGGACTTGTTCACTCAAGAATCATTGATGAACTTGTTAGGTCAATACAACCTTGAGTTCATTGTTGCTTCAGAGCGTCAGCTTATTTCAAGCTTTGACCGTTATTACCGCCGTACTAAAGAGATCGCCTCCTTTGCTGAACAGCTGCATGAAGAGCATAAAGATGTACAAAGCTTTGATTACGGTATTGATGAGGCCGACAGTGAAGAGGTTACCGTTGTAAAGCTGGTTAATTCCATGTTTGAAGATGCGGTACAGGTTGGAGCTTCGGATATTCATATTGAGCCAGACGATCAAGTATTGCGTTTGCGCCAGCGTATTGATGGCGTATTGCATGAAACGCTCTTAAATGAAGTGAACATTGCATCGGCTTTGGTTCTTCGACTGAAGTTGATGGCACACCTAGATATTTCTGAAAAGCGCTTGCCACAAGATGGCCGATTCAATATCAAAGTTCGTGGCCAATCAATTGATATTCGTATGTCGACGTTACCAACGCAGTACGGAGAATCTGTAGTAATGCGTCTGCTTAACCAGTCCGCTGGTTTGCGTCCGTTAGAAGAGTCGGGCTTGCCGCCAGACTTGCTTGCTCGCTTACGTCGACAGTTGGCGCGTCCGCATGGCATGATTTTGGTTACCGGGCCGACAGGTTCCGGTAAAACCACCACGCTTTACGGCGCATTGAGTGAGCTCAACGAACCTGGGAAAAAGATCATTACAGCAGAGGACCCGGTTGAATATCGTCTGCCTCGCATCACTCAGGTACAGGTTAACAGTAAGATCGATCTAACTTTCTCGCGTGTTCTTAGAACCTTTTTACGTCAAGACCCAGACATCATTCTTGTTGGTGAGATGCGTGATCAAGAGACGGTAGAAATTGGTCTGCGAGCTGCACTAACGGGTCACTTAGTATTGAGTACTCTCCACACCAACGATGCTGTCGACAGTGCGTTACGCATGATCGATATGGGCGCACCGGGTTACTTGGTTGCCAGTGCAGTCAGAGCCGTGGTGGCGCAGCGTCTTGTGCGCCGAGTTTGCCCAGATTGTAAAACAGAAGACCACTTAGATGAGTCTCGCCAGCAGTGGTTAGCTGGGCGTTTCCCAAATCAAGTTAGCACCATTTTTTATAAAGGCGCAGGTTGCCAAAACTGTAACTTGACTGGTTATCGAGGCCGAATCGGTGTGTTTGAAATGCTCGAACTTGAGCAAGAGATGATGGATAAATTGCGCGCCAATGATGCGGTTGGCTTTGCGCAAGCCGCGCGCCGCTCAGAAAACTATAAGCCACTGCTTGCTTCTGCAATGGAACTGGCGCTACAAGGCACCGTCAGTTTGGATGAAGTGATGACCCTAGGTGAGGGTGATGCTTCTGGTAAGACTGATCCCATTTTCATATAGGTAAGTGAATGCCAACTTTTCGTTATCAAGGCCGCACGCTAGACGGCTCATCCACTAACGGCAAAATCGAAGCAGTGAACTCAGAAGCTGCGGCGGAAGCATTGATGAATAAAGGGGTCATCCCGCTCAATGTACGGTTAGAGAAAGAGTCGGCAAAAAGCCAAGTGAGCTTGTCTAAGCTGTTTGTGCCTGCTATTCCGTTGGAAGTAATTATTCTTTTCTCTCGCCAGTTGTTTAGTTTGACTAAAGCTGGCGTGCCTTTGCTGCGCTCTATGCGTGGCTTGTTGCAAAATTGCGAAAACAAACAGCTCAAAGAGGCGCTAGAAGATGTCGTTTCTGAACTGAGTAATGGCCGAGGTTTGTCTTCTGCGATGCAGCAACACAGCAAAGTATTCAGCCCACTGTTCGTTTCTATGATCAACGTCGGTGAGAATACGGGTCGGCTTGACCAAGCGCTATTGCAACTGGCGAATTACTACGAACAGGAACTTGAGACTCGCAAACGCATTAAAGCGGCGATGCGTTATCCGACGTTTGTCATTATCTTTATCACCATCGCCATGTTTGTATTGAATATCTTGGTGATCCCTGAGTTTGCATCGATGTTCACGCGCTTTGGGGTTGAGCTACCATTGCCGACGCGTATTTTGATCGCGACTTCTAATTTCTTTGTAAATTATTGGGTGTTGCTGGTTGTGGCAATGATTGGCGCGTTTACTGTATTCAGAGCGTGGGTGGCGACGGCTGATGGTCGGGAGAAGTTCGATAAGTTTCGGCTTCGGCTGCCAATTGTAGGCGATATCGTTAATCGTGCGCAGCTTTCTCGTTTTGCCAGAACCTTCTCGTTGATGCTGAAATCAGGGGTGCCACTTAACCAGTCTTTGGCTTTGGCCGGGGAAGCCTTAGGGAACCGTTTTTTAGAAAACCGAATTCTTGAGATGAAGTCCGCAATTGAAGCGGGTAGCACCATTTCAGTGACGGCCATCAACAGTAAAATATTTACCCCATTGGTGATTCAGATGATTGCAGTAGGTGAAGAAACTGGTCGTATTGATGAGTTGCTGCTGGAGGTGTCGGACTTTTACGATCGAGAAGTCGATTACGATCTAAAAACGCTGACCGCAAGAATAGAACCATTACTTTTGGTGATTGTCGCAGGCATGGTCATGGTGCTGGCATTGGGTATCTTCTTACCAATGTGGGGAATGCTCGACATCATCAAAGGCGGCTAATAGGTGGTTGAAAATCAAAGCCGAGCAACGCTTATTGTGTTTGGGGTTATTGCTACGATTATGGCGGTGGGTTTGGCGGTCAAATTACGTCCTGTGACCGAGCAAGCACAAGTAACTGGGGCTAAGTTGGCGAGAGTTTGGATGCAAGATAGTGTTCAGCGTTATCGTCAAGCTTGGCTAGTACAAGGCGAGCCAGAGCATATGCTGATGGATGGTTTTAACCTTACTATGACTGAGGACGGGTTAGTGTCTCCCTTTACTCAGCAAGGTGTTTTAGATTGTGGTTATTGGCTAGCAGTGCATTATCCACAACGTAAAATAATGACCAATAAGTTAATAGATATCAGTGGAGCCATTAAAACTGATCGTTATGTCTGTCACTATACTTATGAAAATGGTCAGTCGATTGTAGTTATTTCAACAGCTAATCAACTGAAAATAGACGTCGAAATGTCGGCGGAGTGAATTTTTTGACACCTAATCACTATAATTGGTAATCAAAGTCGGTATAATGCAATCATTACCATAAGTAAGACGCTGTAATAGAGGGTAAACAATAATGTGTTTTTCTCATTGCAGCATGAACTGAATAATGGCGAATCGTCATTCTGCTCAAGCGGTAGATACAGTATCCACTTCACGGTCAGTTTTAGTGAACGTTGCTGCCCCAAACCGTTTTGACAATATCCAAAATGGTCGCGTGACCTAAACGAAACTTTGCAGTTGTACTGCATGCTTACATAGAGAGAGTAAACAATGAAAAGACAAGGTGGTTTCACCCTTATCGAATTGGTAGTGGTAATTGTAATCCTAGGTATTCTAGCGGTAACTGCAGCACCACGTTTCCTTAACCTGCAAGATGATGCTCGTGATTCAGCTCTTGATGGTTTGAAAGGTGCTATGACTGGTGCTGCTGGCATTACTTACGGTAAAGCTGCAATTGAAGGTCAAGAGGCAACAGCTGACGGTGCAATCAGTATCGGTACTTCAACTTTAAACCTAGAGTTTGGTTACCCAGAAGCAACTTCGGCAGCGCTATCTCTAGTTGTTGATGGTCTATCGGAAGATTGGGTTGTTAAGAAAGTAGATACTAATGCTGACCCTAAATACATTTCATACGGTTTCGATAACTACGACACGAAATGTGTTAAATACACTCAAGCTAAAGACAAAGATACTCCAGCAACAGTCGCTGTTACTAAAACTGCGAATGAGTGTAAGTAATAAATATTACTCAAAAGGCCAGCTAGTCTGGCCTTTATCTCTTTATTTTGATTAATTTCGGAATAGTTCATATGCGTAAATCATCGGGTCTTAGTGCAATAGAGTTTGTAGTTGTGCTGGTTATCTTAGGTGTGATCGGTTATGTGGTATTACCAAGATTTATCAGCTTTGAACCAGAAACTTATGAAGCCAAGTGGGAGCAAACCAAGCAAACCGCTGAGCACGTTTCTGAGACGCTAAGCAACAAAGAAACCTACGATCGAATTGAAGAAGAAATTGGTCGTTCAAAAGGGCAAAATAACTAGACATTGGTTATTTGTTCGTCTGTTCACACTTCGAATCGAAAAATTATAAACCTATCATTAATCTCATAATTTCATCGTATACTTATCTCGCTTGTTCTAAGCCTAAGGTTGGGTTATGAAAATTCGCAGCTCTGCATTAGGGTTCACGTTAATGGAGTTAATCCTCGTGATTGTTCTCCTCTCTATCCTTTCACTTTTTGCAGCCAGCCGTTTTATGGGATCTGGCAGTTTCTCTGCATATGCATTACAAGAACGCGTGATTTCTGTGATTCGCCAAGTGCAGGTGAATCGTATGCAGTCGAATGCTACAAGTCCTGATAACAACTTTCGTTTACAAGTTTCTAGCTCATGTGTTGGTTCGGTTACTGCCTGTGCTCTAACAGGCAGTGCACAAGATGCCCGTAGTGACGTGGTTATCGATAAGTCCGCAAGGTTTTCCGTTATCAGCGGTGCCGCAAATACAATTAATTTTAACCTTCTCGGCAATCCTGTAAGTGGTGCTGTAAACATCTTAATTGAAGATAAACATGGTCGAAGCCGCTGCCAAGTTGAAATTAATACTCAAGGTTATGTTTCAAAAGGTACATGCTCATGAAGAAATCTAGTGGCATGACTTTGATAGAAATGATCATCGCGATTGTTTTAATGGGCATTGCGATGGTGGCGTTTACTTCTTTTCTTGTCCCTCAGATTCGAGATTCCGCCATCCCTCATTATCAAACCCGCGCGGCCGCATTAGGCCAAGGTTTCATGTCTCAGATATTGGCGCGAGGCTTCGATGAAAACAGCGACTTTGATGGTGGTTTGGTACGCTGTGGTGAGACTGTCCTTGGTGGTACGGATTGTTCCACAAGTCTTGGGGCGGATAGTGGTGAATCCAATCCAACTAGTTTTAATGATGTCGATGACTATATCGGTTGCTGGTATACGAAAAGCACAAAGGCTAAATGTAACTCTACGCCGTTATACGAGCTGAGTAACGTTCTTGGCACGTCTATGGCAAATGATTACAAGAACTTTCGAGTTGAAGTGAAAGTGCAATACGTTGAATCAGATGGAACGGGTGTCAATAATCCTTCACAGGAAGATATCACGCCTTACAAACGAGTCACTATGACTATTTACGCCGGACAAACACAGCCTTTAACACTGTCTGCGATAAGGGGAAATTACTAATGAAAAGTTGTGGTTTCACTTTAATAGAAATGGTCATCACTATTGTGATTGGTAGTTTTATCATGCTCGGAATTGCTGGTTATTTGCAGTTAGGAGCAAAGGGCTATGCTGATACTATTGATAGGCAGAGACTACAAACTCAGGCGCAATTCGTTATTGAGAAAATATCTCGAGAGATTCGTCATGCGGTGCCGAATAGTTTTTTTATCGATGAGAAAGAGAAAAACTGCCTGATGTTTATGCCTATAGAGCACTCTGGTTTTTATGCGATTTCTGGTAATGATATACAGTTTGTGGTGGGTTTTTTTGGTAATAATGCTCCCGAATTTGATAGTGGCTTGAAAATGGTGATTAACCCAACACGGTTAAGTGATTTAACCTCATCCACTCATAGTGTTGATGTTGGAGCGCTTTCTCCAGATTCGAATAAATCATACAAGATCATTAACGGCGCTAGTTCAGTAACTAGTCGCTCCGTTTCTAATCGACATTATCTCTATGATTCATCTAAGTCAGTGAAATATTGCTTTGTAGGCGCACAGATACAGCGTAACGGCGAAATAATTGCCGACAATCTTGTTTATGTTGATGATCAATCTCAGAGCTATTTCAAATATGACGATACATCGCTTCACCGAGGCGGGCTGGTGCATCTGAGGTTCGTGTTTGAACAGTCCGGTGAAAGTAGTGTGTACCAACAAGATGTGCAGGTGCTGAATGTTCCATAATAAGCAAAAAGGCAATGTGTTAATTGTGACGCTCTTTGTCATTATCGTAATGGGGTATTTGGCTGCATCACTAATGAAAGTGACTTGGTCTAATCAAAGTGGTTTAACGCGTGAGTTTTTGGGTACAAAGGCATGGTTTACAGCCCAATCGAGTAATGACTGGGTGTTAACTCAGTTTTTTCCTTTAGGTGGTTCCGCTGCTGTTGAAACTCGTTGCGATGATATTAAGGCTAAAAGCGTTAAGCCTGACAGTGGCTTGTTTGATAAAGCATGCAAAGTTACAACGATTGAATGTCAGGAGGCAGGTAAGCTACCAGGGGACTTTCCTGGTGAAGAAGTGGTGCTATATGTGGTTAAAAGTGTGGCTGTTTGTGGTTCTGGAGTGTCTAAAGTTCAACGTCAGCAAGAAGTTTGGGTAAGGGAGTAAATTACAATGAAAAAAATAATAACATCGTTACTTACGGTAGCTCTTTTCCTTTTTTCGTCAATCAGTTTTGCTGCAGTAAATAACAACCCTCAGTTTGAATTTGGCACCATCCCTGCTGAAAATTGTAAGGTATTGAATAATGAACGTGGTGTTACATGTGATATCGAGTTTCAGAACACCTACGATGAAGAGCCGCTTGTCTTTGTGATGTCGACGATTGATGCGTCAATGTCTAACTTCGCGGATAAGAGGACGGAGTATCCTTCAAATTTACGTATATGGTCAAAGTCCAAAACTCAGGCCACAGTAAAGCAGTTGTTTCCGCCACATAGCGCGGCATGTAAGCGATTGAAGCAAAACAATAATGGGAAGTGGCGATGCACGGACAACAATAATCAAGGTGAGAGGGTGACTTTCGTTGATGCTCCCATGGAAGACATAGACTACCTCGTTATCGAACCTGGTGTTATCAAGTTTGATGGGGATGCCATGATTGTTGCGGGTAAGGTAAGCTCCGACCTTACTTATTCGAATATTGGTGGTACAACCTACAAAAGTAAAAATGTGCTATTTAGGGACTTTGGTCTAAATACTTCTTTTGCGTCTGCCCCTGGCGTCTTAGTTCAATTACAAACTAAGAATAACTACATTAATGGGCAACCTTTGTGGCTGAGTTCAATTGCACTTAATCCTACAGTACAAGGCTTCTCATTGATTTTAGATCGTTCAGAAGTTACGAAGAATGCTGTGCTAGCTAAATCTGAGGACGTAGCTTTTGTTGCTGGTCTCGGGCAAGGCTTTGTGAATGGTCGTAAGTTCTGGTTAGGGGATGGCTCTACACGAAATACGTTGGGAGCATTGGACGACAACGTCATTAAACCAATTACAGAGGGTTGCTTACAAGTGAGTAATTTTCCTGTTTCTGGCTTTAAGTCTGCACCTGTATTACTTGCGTCTAAAAGAACGCGTAATGGTAACAATGGTGGTTGGCTACGTCGCTGCTCAGTGACAAAAACAGGTGTGGCCTTTATCAATGAAGAAGATATGCAGAGAGACTCTGAGCGTGGTCACGTTGTCGAGCCGTTTTCGTACTTCTTATTCGATAAGCCGCCAGTTGATGATGTATGTCAGCTTTTTCCATCTCCGGCTCAAACATGGGACACCAATACAAATGGTGAACTAGTGATGAGTAATAACACCCTCATCTCTGGTGCAAGCCTAAGTAATGGTAAGCGATATGTAGGTTTCAAGCCGGGTAAAATTACAATGCACAATAACGCGAGTTGTGACAACCAGAGTTGTTTAGGTGACTCTGGCTTGATGGTGCAGAAACAAACACTTGAAAGCTTTAGGAGCCCGCAAGATCCTAACCTGCAGAATGTGATTGTGAGTGGAAAGCATGGTGTGGGTGAAAGAACGTTCAATAACAACGAAATCATTGGTAATTTATCAGTTGAAGAAACGGGAACTGTTTATTTTGAATCCGGTACTTATTGGGTTGGAGCCATCAATATCAATAATGCAGGCAAGATCATTATTCCCGATGATGAAAAAGTTACCATTCATGCAAAGTCTGTTTCTATCAGTAACAACAACAGCTTTTTTGGTGAGTTGGAAGGTGGTGAGTTAATTGTACTAGTGCATGACTCGCAGTCTAGTCATGTAAACTTTGGTAACAACACTGCATTTTCTGGGCTGTTATACAGCGAGATTGATGTGCCTCTAAGTAACAATGTGATTGTGAATGGTGCGATTACGGCCAAAAACATTCGGATGTCGAATAATGCTGAAATCCATGCTACCGACAACCACTGTTTTACGCCTTCTGACAACTATGAAGTAACGCTATCACCAGCAACACAATATGCGCTGATGTGCGGGACAGAGCAACCTAGCTTTGAAATAGAAACCAAGAATGATGGCTATGCGGAAAGTACAGGGGTTACTGTGCAGGTTTACCCTGATGCCGATAAGTTCTCTGTAGAAGTCGCTGATAGCACTGGTACAGGCACTTACCCAAGCTTTACTACAAGCAATGTGTCTTCGAAGCTTGGTAGGTTGAAGCTACAAGTTACCGTTACAGATCAAAATGGTATTGAGCTTAATGACGAATATACGTTAAAGGTTACGGTGGACAATGATCCATCAAAAACGCAGACGTCTACTTTCAAATTTGTACCATTCAAGTTTGACGTAGATGACCAAGCAATCGTAGCTGGTAAAAATTATCAAATAGAAACAAGAGTATTAGCTTGTGGCGATGGCCAGCAAACGGTAGTGAAAAGTTACACGGGCTCACCAAGTGTTCAGTTGGAAATCGAAACACCAGCTGACGGGCGCAGTGACGCGAGCTTATTAACATATGAGCCTAAATTTATTGACTCAGAGCAAGGTAAGACATCAGATACCTTTAAGCTAATGGAGTCGGGCTTGTACACAATCAAACTCGAAGATGCGAATTTCACGTGTGATCCTCAGTACTCAGATGGGTGTCCAATCGCTCCGGATGAAGATAAAGGTGAGCAAGAATCAGTGGTTCTCAATGGCTCATTCAGCGTTAAGTCTCGACCATGGAAAATTGCCGCATGTAATATTGTGGCGAAAAATGGTGGAAAAGCTAACCCTGCGACACAAGCTACTGGTGATGGCTTTATTGCCTCTGCTGAAAGCTTTAATGTGACCTATAAACCAGTCGTTCATAGCGACTCACGTGGTAATGCTACCAATGTTTGTGAATACCCACTGACACAAAACTATTTCTCTGATTCAAATACGGCTGCACCACTTGATGCTGAGTTTTCTGTCTTGTACCCATCGGGTGGTGATATCGCCAACTTAGACCCAAGTAAAGGTTCAAGTTTAGACTTTAGCTCTGAAGAAGCTAAAGCGGGTAAAACAGTTGAATACGTTTGGGATGAAGTTGGCTCTTTAAACCTTAAAACTAAAGCAACGTATTTGGGAGAGAAACTAGATGAATATGACGTCACCGTTGGTCGTTTCTATCCTAAATACTTCCAAGTCATCGCCAGCGATTGGAATTACCCTGGTTCACAAAGTTTTGCTTATATGAATCAGCCTTTTGATGGGGTCGAGTTTAGCGTGGAGGCATTGAATGCTAACAAATCTGCGATTAAGAACTATGCAGACTTTGTTACAAAAGCGGAGTTCAACCTAGACGATATTGACCATTACTCTGATCGATTCGATGCACCTGATTTTGGCGCAGGAGACTGGAGTAAAGAATCTGATAAAAGTATCGGAGACTTCTCAGTCGGTAATAGTGGTCAGTGTATCGGCAGTGCTTGTTGGAACAAAGATCTTGGTGGTAGCTACCCTGATGGACCATTTAACTCTGTGACTGGTACTGCCAAATCAGAGATAGGTTTGGTGTATACCAGCAATGTTGACCCTGTTGAGTATATTACTAACGAAGATTTCAACTCCCGTTTAGTTAGGCAACCCGACATCCGCTTTGGTCGCGTTGATCTAGATGATGTAGGCGGCAACCAAGGTTCGACATTGCATGTACCACTTCGAGTTGAATACTGGAATGGTAGCCGTTTTATTGTTAACCCTGATGACAGCCAAACTAAAGTGTTTGGAGAAATTGAGGATGACTCTCAGGTGCACATTTGGCCGACAGATAATAGTGCAAAAGAGGTAACTCTAGGCGATGGCGGGACTGTTTCTTCAGGTTCTTCTCGCTCTATTACTGCAACTCAAGCTGAACCATATCGCCAGCAAACGCGCGTTTGGTTAGATCTTGATGATTCAAAAAATGGCTTACCTTGGCTCAAGTACAACTGGGACAATAAGAAAGCTGGTGAAGAAAACCCATCCTCCGTCGTCACCTTCGGTATTCACCGTGGTAATGACCGTGTGATTTACCGTGGTGAGCCAGGGTTAACCGGACAGTAACAACTTAGGTTTTTGCCCTTAAGTTAGGAAACTGCAAGAAATTGAGGCTTTCTGCTCATGTTTGTGTACCAATACCTTGCTGTGACAGCGAGGCATTGGTACATTTAGAGCAATTTTTGTCTTCTATATTTTTGCAGGATGAGCGAAGAGTATGTTTAAGAAACTTCGTGGCATGTTTTCTAACGATCTGTCTATCGATTTAGGTACAGCCAACACTCTAATTTACGTAAAAGGGCAAGGAATTGTCCTTGATGAACCTTCTGTAGTTGCTATTCGTCAAGATCGTGTAGGTTCTGCAAAAAGCGTTGCTGCAGTCGGTCACGCAGCAAAACAGATGCTTGGTCGTACACCTGGCAACATTTCCGCTATCCGCCCAATGAAAGACGGCGTAATCGCTGACTTCTACGTAACCGAAAAAATGCTTCAGCACTTTATCAAGCAAGTGCATGACAACAGCATCCTAAAGCCAAGCCCACGTGTTCTTGTTTGTGTTCCTTGTGGTTCTACCCAAGTTGAGCGTCGCGCAATTCGTGAATCAGCACTTGGTGCTGGTGCCCGTGAAGTTTACCTAATCGACGAGCCAATGGCGGCGGCAATTGGTGCTGGTTTACGCGTATCTGAGCCGACAGGTTCAATGGTGGTCGATATCGGTGGTGGTACAACTGAAGTTGCCGTTATCTCTCTAAACGGTGTGGTTTACTCATCGTCTGTACGTATCGGTGGTGACCGCTTTGATGAAGCTGTGATCAACTACGTACGTCGTAACTACGGCAGCTTGATTGGTGAAGCAACGGCTGAAAAGATCAAACACGAAATCGGTTCTGCTTACCCAGGTGATGAAGTTCAAGAGATTGAAGTTCGCGGTCGTAACCTTGCAGAGGGTGTGCCACGAAGCTTTAGCTTGAACTCAAACGAGATCCTAGAAGCGCTTCAAGAGCCGCTATCTGGCATCGTATCAGCAGTCATGGTTGCACTAGAACAGTGCCCACCAGAGCTTGCTTCAGACATTTCTGAAAACGGTATGGTACTAACCGGTGGTGGTGCACTACTTAAAGACCTAGACCGTCTACTAATGGAAGAAACTGGTATTCCTGTGGTTATCGCGGAAGATCCACTAACGTGTGTGGCTCGTGGTGGCGGTAAAGCTCTAGAAATGATCGACATGCACGGTGGCGATCTGTTCTCTGAAGAATAAAGGTTTAGGTGAAGCTCATGTCGGGCTTCACCTTCATTTCTGCTCTCTCTGTAATTCAAACATGCTCCATACCTAAACGTATTTAGTTAAGTATTTTTAGGTTGCCAAGTAAGGCTCAATAATCATGGAAGCAATCAGGTCAAAAACAAGATGAAACCGATTTTCGGCAGAGGTCCGTCTCTGCAATTACGTCTGTTTTTTGCTGTCATCGTGTCGGCGAGCTTAATGCTGGCCGATAGTCGTCTAGATACGTTTTCCAACGTTCGATACCTACTAAACAGTATGGTTGCACCGATTCAGTACGCAGCGAATTTGCCTCGTAGTATGTTCGATGGCGTATTTGAACGTTTTAATTCTCATCAGGCATTGGTTGAAGGCAATCGCAGCTTAAAGCGAGAAGTGCTACGCCTGAAAAGCGAGCTTATCTTGCTCGACCAATATAAAGAAGAAAACCAACGCTTACGTAAGTTGTTAGGATCTTCATTTGTCCGTGATGAAAAGAAAGTCGTGACAGAAGTAATGGCGGTTGATACTTCACCTTATCGTCATCAAGTGGTGATCGATAAAGGCCGTATTGATGGTGTTTACGTTGGTCAGCCTGTTATCAACGAGAAAGGCATCGTCGGTCAGGTCACGTTTGTCGCAGCGCACAACGCACGTGTTCTGCTGCTAACGGACGCGAAAAATGCAATTCCTGTCCAGGTGATCCGCAATGATATCCGAGTGATCGCATCGGGCAATGGTGAAATGGATGAAATCCAACTAGAGCACATTCCAACCAGCACAGATATTCAGGTTGGTGATTTATTGGTGACATCCGGTTTAGGTGGCATTTACCCTGAGGGATATCCAGTCGCGACGGTTACCAATGTGGATCACGATACGCGTCAAGAGTTCGCTTCAATCAAGGCTGAGCCGGTTGTGGAGTTTGATCGCTTACGCTACCTACTGCTGATTTGGCCGAATGAAGACCGTCAACACAAAGTACTGCGGTCCAATGTAGATGAAGGGTTAGAGCAAGAACAAGAGGTAACCGATGGCCAATAATGTATTGACTAGCCGAATGGTGATTGGCGTCAGTTTCTTCGTTGCGCTGGTACTGCAAACCATTCCATGGCCAGGTGTGTTAGATGTGTTACGTCCGTCATGGTTGTTCCTTGTCACGTGTTATTGGGTGTTGGCACTACCGCACCGAGTGAATGTCGGAACTGCGCTAGTGTTGGGCTTATTGTGGGATATCTTGATCGGCTCAACGCTTGGAATTCGTGGCATGATGATGTCGATCGTTATCTACCTTGTGGCGCTGAATTTCCTGTTGATTCGCAACATGGCATTGTGGCAACAGTCGATTTTAATTGCCTTTTTTACTGCGTTATTGGAAGTTTTGATATTCTGTGGGGAATATTTGAACCAGGACGTAGTATTTAATCCATTATCTCTGTGGACGGCGGCAATAAACTGTATACTTTGGCCATGGATGTTTTTATTAATGCGACGAGTTCGTCGTGCATGGCACGTAAGGTAAAGCGGTGAAGAAAAGCTTATCTCTCGTTCTCGCATCGGGTTCTCCGAGAAGAAAAGAGCTGCTTGCTCAACTGGGTTATGATTTTGAGATCGTATTGCCTGATATTGAGGAAGCCAAACAGGCTCATGAGCAAGCACGAGATTACGTGTTGCGCCTTTCTTTGGAAAAAGCTCAGGCAGGCTTAGCGTTGGCTAAGCCTGATTCCGTTGTATTGGGCTCTGATACGGTCGTAGTATGCGATGACCGTGTGCTAGAAAAACCAAAAAGTTTTGAAGATTCAAAGCGTATGCTTACTGACTTATCGGGTCGTCGTCATCAAGTGATGACTGCGGTGAGCGTTGTATCATCGGAACAACAACATTCAGTGGTCGTTACCACTGACGTGTGGTTCAAACCACTGACTCACGAAGAAATCGAACAATATTGGCAGTCAGGAGAGCCATGCGATAAAGCTGGAAGTTATGGTATTCAGGGACTCGGAGGGCGATTTGTCACCCGAATCGAAGGCAGTTATCACGCTGTAGTAGGCTTACCTTTGTTCGAAACCGATCAGCTAATTCAAGAATTTTTATAATTGTTTTGAGGTGTGCACATGAGTGCAGAATTGCTGCTTAACGTGACCCCGAGTGAAACTCGTGTGGCCATGATTGAAGGTGGAGTACTACAAGAAATACATATCGAGCGCGAATCGCGTCGCGGTATTGTGGGCAATATATACAAAGGCAAAGTAAGCCGAGTGTTACCAGGCATGCAGGCGGCTTTCGTCGACATTGGTTTAGATAAAGCGGCATTTTTACATGCATCAGATATTGTTCCCCATACCGAATGTGTGGCAGAAAACGAAAAACAGCAGTTTCAAGTCCGTGATATCTCTGAGCTGGTACGCCAGGGACAAGACATTGTTGTTCAAGTGGTCAAAGATCCGCTCGGCACGAAAGGTGCGCGTTTAACGACGGATATCACCTTACCTTCGCGTTATCTTGTTTTTATGCCGGGGGCCAGCCATGTCGGTGTTTCGCAGCGTATTGAAAGTGAAAAAGAGCGCGAGCGTTTGAAAAAGGTGGTGAACCATTACTGCGATGAGCACGGTGGTTTTATCATTCGTACCGCGGCAGAAGGCGCTGATGAAAAAGAGCTCTCTCAAGATGCGGCATTTTTAAAGCGTTTGTGGTTAAAAGTCATGGAGCGTCGCTCAAAATACAAAACGCGTTCAACACTTTACGGTGAACTCGGCTTAGCTCAACGCATTCTGCGTGACTTTGTTGGCACAGAGCTCGATAAGATCATGGTCGACTCCCGCCTTGAATATGAAAACCTGAAAGAATTCACTTCTGAGTATGTACCGGAGTTAACAGATAAGCTTGAGCTTTACGAAGGTGACAAGCCAATCTTTGACATGTACGACACCGAAAACGAAATTCAGCGTTCTTTAGAGCGCAAGGTCGAGCTAAAATCGGGCGGCTATTTGATCATCGATCAAACCGAAGCCATGACCACCATCGACATCAACACGGGTGCATTTGTTGGTCGTCGTAATCTCGAAGAGACTATCTTCAATACCAATATAGAGGCAACGCAAGCTATTGCGCGTCAGCTACGTTTACGTAACCTTGGCGGTATCATCATTATTGATTTTATCGATATGGCATCCGAAGAGCATCGTCAGCGAGTACTTACCTCACTGGAAACGGCGCTGGCGAAAGACCGAGTAAAAACCAACATCAACGGCTTTACCCAGCTTGGCTTAGTTGAAATGACGCGCAAGCGCACACGAGAAAGTATTGAACATATCTTGTGTTCTGGCTGTCCTACTTGTGAAGGCCGTGGCAGCGTGAAAACGGTCGAAACCGTATGCTTTGAGATATTACGCGAGATTACTCGTGTGAACCGTGCTTACGACGCCGATAATTTTGTCGTGTACGCATCGCCGTTTGTTGCTGAAGCGCTATTGGGCGATGAGTCTCATGCGTTGGCAGAGCTCGAAGTATTTATTGGCAAGCAAGTGCGAGTTCAGGCTGAACCCCTGTACATTCAGGAACAGTTTGACGTCGTAATGATGTAATTTGGAACATTTGTGAATTCTGGTGTTAACCGTTTTGGGCGTTTTTGTGCGTGGAGTTTAGTTACTGTATTGGTGTTATTAGCCATATTAGTAACCACGCTTCGCGTCACACTGCCGCAACTTAACCATTTCCAAGATGAGATCAAAACCTGGGTCAAACAAGGCACAGGTTTTGACGTTTCTATTGCCAATGTCGCAGGGACGTGGCGCAATAATCATCCCTCAATTGCGTTACTGGGTTTAGAGGCAAATCTACCAAACGTGCAAGATGCACGCTTCGCTGTTGAAGAAGTCCAAATTGAGTTCGACCTTATTCAATCTCTTTTTCAACTTAAACCTGTAGTTGCAGACCTTACCATTCATAACCTCGCTTTAGACATTCACACGGTAGACATTCTGCCGACTTCTCATCGTCAAGATCCGAAGCCTGAAGTGGATAAGAGCGAAGTGAAACTCATTGACCAACTCGACTCACTTCTTTTACGTCAGTTCGAAGACTTCACTATTAGCGATTCACGGATTTGGTATAAGTCGGTGTCTGGTGAAACTCGCCGTTTAGATATTGAGCAGCTTCGTTGGAGCAATCAAGGGAAACGTCACGTAGCCGAAGGCACGGTTAGCATTGCCGATGTTCGCCTGAACTCATTGTTAGTAAGCGCTAACTTTAAAGATCATGGCTCGTTGCGCGATGTATCTGGTGAGTTTTACGTGAGTGCTCAAGATGTCTCGGTCACACCTTGGCTGACCACTTACATGCAAGAAGAGTCAGGAGCAGAGTCGGGTAAAGTCAGCTTAAATACTTGGCTAACGCTCAAACATAGCCAACCGCATGATGCTTATGTTGAATTGCTGCCTTCCGAGTTGGTGTGGAATGAAGATGGACATCATGAGCTGTTTATTGAGTCTGGAATTTTCAATCTTCGACCAGATAAACAAGGCTGGAAAGTAAATGGTCACTCACTTCAGATCAGAACCGATAATACCCCTTGGCCAGAGCTAGACGTCGCGTTTGATTGGCAACCAAACGGCTGGATGCTTAATCTCTCTCAGCTCGACATCGAAGCACTCATTCCGCTCATCAAGCTGGCTCCAGAGTCAGAGTCGACCAGTGACCTTATTAACAAACTAGCACCGAAAGGTCGGGTCGAAGATGTCCGATTGTCAATGAACGGTGGTTTAGACACCTTACGCTACTCGGCTGAACTGGATGAACTCGCGATGACACAATGGGAGCTCCTACCCGGGTTTCATCACGTACAGGGCAGCGTATCGGGGGATGTGAATCAAGCTAAAGCAAAAGTCACCGTCATTGATGATGTCTTTCCGTACGGCGATGTATTCCAAGCTCCGCTGAATATCAAACAAGGTGAAGTCGATATTATCTGGCAGCAAGATGATGCGGGTTGGCGTTTGTGGGCGGATAAAGTGACGGCAGCAACGCCTGATCTTCAAGTCTTGGGGGCATTCCGTCTTGATTTTCCAAAAGAACAAAGCCCATTTTTATCGTTCTATGCCGAAGCGGATCTCTACAACGCGGGTGAAACATGGCGCTATCTACCGACTCTGGCACTTGGGCAAGACTTGACCGACTATCTTTCGACCGCGATTCAGGGCGGAAAAGTGAATACAGCGAAATTGTTGTGGTATGGCGAGTTAGGTGATTTTCCTTACAAAGAACATAATGGCATGTTCCAAGCTTGGGTTGGATTAAAAGACGCGAAATTTAGCTTTGATACGGCATGGCCAACCATCACGGATTTGCAGCTAGACTTGCTGTTTGAAAATGATGCCATGTATTTGGATTCAAAATCAGCCACACTAAATGGCGTTCATGCCAAGCGTATCACTGGGCGAATCCCTGAGTTGGCAGAAGGTGGACACATCGAGATTGAAGCGAAAGCAAGCGCGCCGGGTAATGAAGTCCGTGACTACATGATGGCGACGCCATTAGTGGATTCAGTCGGTGCCGCATTGACAGCGCTGCAAGTGAGTGGTCCCGTTTACTCTGAGTTTCAACTCAATATACCGTTTGATTTTGAGAAAGAGTCTCGCGCTTGGGGTTATGCCGATTTAACAGAAAATCGTGTTGATGTTGAAGCGCCGCCAATGACGCTTGAAAACGCCACAGGGCGTATCACCTTCGACAATGATGTGGTTACCACATCGGGTTTGTCGGCCGAATTATTACAACAGCCTATCTCTCTTGATTTCCATGGAGAGAGTGCGGAGCAAGGCTACAACGTGACAATTAATACACTAGGAGATTGGGATGTCGAGCCGCTCAAACCCTATGTCGGTGAGCGTTGGTTAAACCTTGTTTCTGGCCATGCGCCGTGGCAAATGGATATTGACTTGCAACTCAATGATGTTGGTTTCACTTATCAGCTTGAAGTGCTGGCGCAGCTAAATCGTCTGGCTAGTCAATATCCTTATCCTTTAGCGAAAAAAATTGGTGAGTCTGGGCGAGCGAAACTGCAAGCATCCGGCAACCAAGAGAGTATTTCAGCACGACTACAGATCCCAAATGTGAAGTATCAAACTGAGATAGATATCGCTGGCGATGTCCCGGTTCTGACTGCGACTCATTTAATGGTTGGCAAAGGTGGCTTCCGGATTAGTCCTATTGTCGGGCACGATGCTTCGGTGCGTGTCGAAGAACTGAATTTAGACCAATGGGCGGAGCTTGCGCAGGTCTCTGAGAGCAAGCCTTCATCGTCTGTTTTGGCAAGCATGAAAACGCCGACCATTCCATTGCCGACACGCATTGAAGTTGAAACGCCAAACTTACAGCTCGGTGGGATTGAGTTTCATGATGTGGATTTTTCAGCAAGCAAGAAAAATTTGAGTTGGCAACTCGATGTGGACAGTCAAGAGGTTAAAGGGAAAGCTAACTATCTGAAACCCTATGATCTATCGGTCTCTCTAGAGCACTTGCATCTGTACATCCCAGGGTTTGAAGAGATGACCAAAGAGCGCAGTTCAATCTTTGCGAGTGAAGATCAAAACGCACCTTTGATTACCAATTTTGACCGCAAGTTTCACGCAGAGATGCCAAACTTAACTTTGAACATCGATGATTTTTGGCTGCAAGGTTACAAAGTGGGCAAAGTTAATGTTGATTTGCAGCGTCGCGAGAACCGCTTGGAGTGGAAAAATATCACCTTTAGTAGCGGCAAAAACCGCATTGATATGAGTGGTTGGTGGGACCTGACGAAAGAGAGTAGTCATTCCAACTTAACCATGAAAATGAAAGGTGATAACAACACCGATCTTATGGAGCGCTTTGGTATTACATCAGGCATTCAACAAGCACCATTTGAGATCAATGCCAATATGGAATGGGACGGCGCACCTTGGTCAATGAAGACACAAACCTTGCAAGGAAACGTCTCAACGGAATTTGGTAAAGGCGTGATCAGTGAAGTTAGTGGTGCGGCACGCTTGTTAGGCTTGTTTAGCTTGGATTCTATCATCCGTAAGATGCAGCTCGACTTTACCGACGTATTCGATAAAGGCATGGCATTCAACTCGATCACGGGAACGGGCAAAATCCAAGACGGTGTGTTTATCACCAATGATATCGTAATGGATGCGTTAGCAGGGGAAATGCAAATCCGCGGCATCGCTAATATGAACAGCAGAATGGTTGATGCGGAAGTGAAATTCACACCAGACATCACATCAGGCCTACCAATGCTGACCGCGTTTGCCGTTGCGCCTCAAACTGCTTTGTATGTCTTGGCCATCTCTACGGTGATATCTCCGGTGGTTGAGGTCTTCACTCAAGTCAATTATGAAGTGAAAGGCCCACTAGATTCACCAACGGTGAAAGAAATTTCGCGAAGTAAAGGTGAATACAAGCTGCCAGAAAAACTGCGTGAACAGGCCAAATAACTCACCGAATATAATGGAATAGGGAGGAAACACATGGAGCGTGTTGGCATTATTCAAATGACTTCGGGTCCGGATATTAACGCGAATTTGGACTTCATTGAAAAACAGTGTGCTTTAGCGAGCAAGCAAGGTGCCAAACTTGTTCTTACTCCTGAAAATACAGTGCTATTTTCCAGTCGCGAAGCTTATCATCAACATGCAGAGCCACTTGGCAGTGGCATGATTCAACAGCGGCTCTGTGAAATCACTAGAAAGAACCAGTTAACGCTAATTGTCGGAAGCATGCCCATTCAAACCGCAAAAGGTGTCACCACCACAACACTTGTATTTCCGCCGCACGGTAAATGCATTGCTCACTATGACAAACTGCATATGTTTGATGTCGACGTAGCCGATGGTTATGGTAGTTATCGTGAGTCGGATACGTTTATGGCGGGTAATCAAATAGTCGTTGCGGAAACTGATATCGGCAGTGTTGGATTGAGTATTTGTTATGATTTACGTTTCCCAGAACTTTATAAAGTATTGCGTCAAGAAGGGGCGGATATCATTGTGGTGCCCGCTGCGTTTACCGCTGTGACGGGGCAAGCTCACTGGGAAGTATTATTGCGAGCTAGAGCGATTGAGACACAATGTTGGATTTTGGCAAGCGGACAAACTGGAACGCATCCATGTGGACGAAAAACATGGGGACACTCAATGGTCGTTGACCCTTGGGGACGTATCCATAAACAGCTTCAGGATGAAGTAGGTTTATTGGTGACTGAGATAGATTTGTCACAAAGCCAACAAGTAAGGCAGAATATGCCGCTGACTCAACACAGTCGCTTTCAAAATGAATTGAGACGGAAATAAAAGAGCTAACTATGAGCACAAACCAAATAGAACAGGCACTCCTTGCCCCAAATGGTCTGACAGAACAAGACATTGCTGACACGCTTGCCAGCATTGCGACGCGCCAGATCGATTATGCGGACATTTACTTTCAGTCCAGCTGGCATGAGTCTCTGGTTCTAGAAGACAGCATCATCAAAGATGGCTCTTTTAACATTGATTGTGGTGTTGGTGTCCGTGCAGTAACTGGCGAGAAAACCGGCTTTGCCTACTCTGATCAAATCCAGCCTGAAGGCCTGAAGCAGAGTGCAATGGCGGCGCGCGGTATTGCTCAGCAAGGGCAGAATGGTAAAGTCCAAGCGTTTAAACGCACCGAAAACCAAGCGTACTACGCCGCTGTGAATCCACTAGCTGAATGGGAAAAGCAGCAAAAAACAGAATTGCTCAAATCTCTAGATGCTTACATCCGCACTAAAGAACCATTGATTAAAGAGGTCTCGATCAGCATCAGCGGTGTGCATGAGCAGATGCTTGTTGCGGCAACAGACGGTACTTATGCAGGCGATATTCGTCCTTTGGTGCGTTTGTCTATTAGCGTGCTCGCACAAAAAGGTGAACGACGTGAACGCGGTAGCGCTGGTGGCGGCGGCCGTTTCGGTTACGATTTCTTTTTAACGGAAAGCAATGGTGTGAAACAAGCTTTTCATTACGCAGACGAAGCGATTCGCATGGCGTTAATCAACCTTGAAGCAGAAGCAGCACCAGCTGGCATGATGCCAGTGGTATTGGGTTCTGGCTGGCCTGGCGTGTTGCTACACGAAGCGGTAGGTCATGGCCTAGAAGGTGATTTTAACCGGAAGGAATCTTCGGTTTTCTCTGGCAAAATGGGTCAACAAGTGACGTCTTCGCTGTGTACCATCGTCGATGATGGCACGTTAAAAGACCTTCGTGGTTCACTGAATGTGGATGATGAAGGGGTAAACGGCCAGTACAACACGCTTATCGAAAATGGTGTGCTGAAAGGTTACATGCAAGACAAGCTAAACGCGCGGTTAATGGGTGTGAACCCAACAGGTAACGGTCGTCGTGAGTCTTATGCACATTTACCAATGCCGCGTATGACCAACACCTACATGCTACCAGGTGAACATACGCCAGAAGAAATAATCTCGACGGTCGAGAAAGGGTTGTATGCGCCAAACTTTGGTGGCGGTCAGGTGGACATTACTTCGGGTAAGTTTGTGTTCTCTGCATCCGAAGCATACTTGATTGAAAACGGTAAAATTACGCGCCCTGTTAAAGGTGCGACGTTGATTGGATCAGGTATCGAAGCAATGCAGCAAGTCTCTATGGTCGGTAACGACCTAAGTATCGACAAGGGCGTTGGCGTATGTGGTAAAGCAGGTCAAAGTGTGCCAGTTGGGGTTGGTCAGCCGACCTTGAAACTGGACTCACTGACAGTAGGTGGCACTGAGTAACTCAGTTGAATCGTTATAAAAAGAGCGCTCATTAGAGCGCTCTTTTGCTTTGTGAGTCGGTGTCAATTACAGGTTTTCTTCAGCAAATTCCGCCAAGCGGCTACGAACCACGCCGTTGAGGTGAATATTCGCGCTGCCTTCAAAGTTCTTGAAGCGTTCAACCATGTAGGTCAAACCAGAGGTCACTGGGGTGAGGTAATGGGAGTCAATCTGCGCCAAGTTACCGGAGCAGACGATTTTGGTTCCTTCACCACAGCGGGTAATGATGGTTTTGATTTGTGATGCAGTGAGGTTTTGACACTCATCAAGCAGTACAAACGCATTTTGAATTGAACGGCCACGCATAAAGTTGATCGATTTAAATTGAATGTTGGCTTTATCGCAGATGTACTTCAATGAGCCTTCAGTGCAGTGATCGTGTTTATGTAGCGCTTCCAAGGTATCGGTCACCGCCGCTAACCACGGCATCATTTTCTCCTCTTCGGAGCCGGGTAAGAAGCCGATGGATTCACCGATATCTGGCGTGTTACGTGTTACGATAATTTTATCGAACATGCTTTTTTCAATGGTTTGCTCCAATGCTGCTGCCATTGCCAGTAATGTCTTACCACTACCCGCCGCACCCGTTAGAATCACCAAGTCAATTTCTGGATCGAGTAAGGCATCTAACGCCATTCCCTGGTAGATATTTTTAGGTGTGATGTCCCAAGCCTTACGATGCATTAGACGTTCGCGGCTCAGGTCGAGAAGCGTTAGCTTGTCTTCATTGATGGTTTCTACGCGACCAGCAAAGTCACTGTCTTCATCAATAACGTATTGGTTGATAAAGGTTGGGTCGAAGGGTTCGCGACTGAGTTTGTGGTAAGTTTTTCCGCCCAGTGCATAGCTTTCTACTTCCTCAATACCGCTCCAGAAATCACCTTCACGCAATTGAAAGCCTTTGGTTAGGTATTGAATGTCATCAATTAGTTGGTCGGTTCTATAGTCCTCAACAAAGCGTACACCAGCCCCTTTGGCTCGCAGACGCATGTTGATGTCTTTCGTGATCAGTACCACTTCACGTGGTGCACGTTTATTTTGCAGATAAAGCACCGCGTTGAGAATACGGTTGTCACCGGCTTTGTCGGCGAAGGCTTTGACGGTTTCCTGCAGTTCAAAATCCGCCAAAATGGAAATAGTACCTTGGTCGGGGTTGTCTTTAGAAACAGGAATGCCTTCAGAGATTTCATCTGGCGTTGCTTCTTTAAACAAATCTTCCAAGGTGCGAATAGCCACGCGCGCATCTCTTGCAACGTCGCGCTTGCTGTCTTTGATTCGGTCGAGTTCTTCCAACACGGTCATGGGGATAACGACATCGTGTTCTTGGAAAGAGAAGATGGCAAAGGGTTCATGAAGAAGAATGTTGGTATCGAGTACAAACAGTTTCCGATCGGTATCGCCCATAGCGTCTCCTTGCCGTAGTACGGCTCTGCATGCGAGTTGTTAGGTCGTTTCCAAATAGGTGTGAAGTGACCTAACTCTGATTGCTTGCAATAGAGGTTGTCGGGCTGATGTCGGCTAGTGTGCAACCGAGTAGCAAGACAACTTACTGCAAACCCGTGTTGATCCTAATCGTGTACTAACGCGCTTAAATCATATGCAATGGTTTTAAACGCCCCTCATTAGAAGTATACGTAATATTTACGTTCTACAACTTAATAATTGGCATGAGTATTTTACAATTTGATTGCATTTAGAGTTTGGGAAAAAAAGTTTCTGCTTGGTGCGGTTTCGGCGTGACCTAAATCACAGCTTCAAGTAAGATTAGCGACCTTTTTCTGCGTATAGGCTACGTCCGATTTATCATGTTGAGCTGGCTTAAAAAATACTCAGTTCATACTGAAATGACGAATGCTATCGGCATAGCAGAAGCCAGAATCAGATCTAAACTATTATCCATGCCCACGGGCATGAGTAGACCAACAAGAAATACGAATCAAGAACTAATAACGAGGTAGTCAATTCATGACATTTGCTTTGGGGCAGCGCTGGATTAGCGATACGGAAAGCGATTTAGGTTTAGGTACCGTTGTAGCAATGGATGCTCGTACTGTGACATTGATGTTTGCAGCGTCAGAGGAAAACCGAGTTTACGCACGTAACGATGCACCTGTTACCCGAGTCACCTTTAATGTTGGGGATGTCATCGATTGCCAAGAAGGTTGGTCTCTAAAAGTAGAAGAAGTACTGGAAGATGAAGGTCTTTACACCTATTTCGGTACTCGTGAAGACACGCAAGAAACCGCTGTTGTTCTGCGTGAGATTTTCCTTAGCAACCAAATTCGTTTTAACAAACCTCAAGATAAGTTGTACGCCGGTCAAATCGACCGTATGGACAACTTTGTTCTGCGTTACCGTGCGCTAACCAACCAGTTTGAGCAGCATAAGAGCCCAATGCGTGGCCTATGTGGTATGCGTGCAGGTTTGATCCCTCATCAGCTTTACATCGCGCACGAAGTTGGCCGTCGTCACGCGCCACGCGTCTTGTTGGCGGATGAGGTAGGTTTGGGTAAAACCATTGAAGCGGGTATGATCATCCACCAACAAGTTCTGTCTGGTCGTGCCGAACGCATTTTGATTGTGGTGCCTGAAACACTGCAGCATCAATGGCTGGTTGAGATGATGCGTCGTTTCAATCTGCATTTCTCTATCTTTGACGAAGAGCGCTGTATCGAAGCTTTTGCGGATGCAGAAAACCCATTTGATACTCAGCAATATGTGCTGTGTTCTTTGGATTTCCTACGCAAGAGCCGCAAGCGTTTTGAACAAGCACTGGAAGGTGAATGGGACCTACTGGTTGTCGATGAAGCGCACCACCTAGAGTGGAGCCAAGACAAACCAAGTCGCGAATACCAAGTGGTAGAAGGCTTGGCTGAACGTACTCCAGGTGTGTTGCTACTGACTGCAACGCCAGAGCAGCTTGGTCGTGAGAGTCACTTTGCTCGTCTGCGTTTGTTGGATCCAGACCGCTTCTATGATTACGAAGCATTCGTTGAGGAAGAAGAGCAATACGCGCCCGTAGCAGATGCGATTACTTCACTCTTTTCCGGTGAAAAGCTACCTAATGAAGCAAAAAACCAGATTACTGAGTTGTTGTCTGAACAAGACGTAGAACCACTTTTCCGTATTATTGAAAGTGAAGCGGACGAAGAAGCTAAAGCGTCGGCACGCCAAGAGCTGATCGATAACTTGATGGATCGTCATGGTACAGGGCGTGTTTTGTTCCGTAACACGCGCGCGGCCATCAAAGGCTTCCCTACGCGTAACGTGCATCTGATGCCAATGGATATTCCACCGCAATACACTACATCAATGCGTGTTGCTGGAATGATTGGCGGTAAGATGAGTTCTGAAGCACGTGCGATGAAGAACCTTTACCCGGAAGAAATTTTCCAAGAATTTGAAGGCGATGACGCGAGCTGGTGGCAGTTTGACTCGCGTGTGAATTGGTTGCTTGAAAAAGTAAAAGAGAAGCGCAGCGAGAAAATCCTCGTGATTGCTTCTCGTGCGAGTACCGCACTGCAATTGGAGCAAGCACTGCGTGAGCGTGAAGGTATCCGCGCCACCGTTTTCCACGAAGGTATGTCGATTCTTGAACGTGACAAAGCGGCGGCTTACTTTGCGCAAGAAGAAGGTGGAGCACAAGTTCTTATCTGTAGCGAAATCGGCTCTGAAGGTCGTAACTTCCAGTTTGCCAACCAACTTGTCATGTTCGACTTGCCATTTAACCCAGACTTGCTTGAGCAACGTATTGGTCGTTTGGACCGTATCGGTCAAAATCGCGATATCGACATTCATGTTCCTTACCTGAAAGGCACATCGCAAGCGATCCTAGCACGTTGGTTCGATGAAGGCCTGAACGCTTTTGCGGAAACCTGCCCAACAGGCCGTGCTGTTTACGATAAGTACTCCGATGATCTGATTGAAATTCTTGCCTCTGGTGATACCAGCACGCTAGATGAGATCATTGAAGCGTCAGCAAAAATGAATAAAGAGCTGAAATCCCAATTGGAGCAAGGCCGTGATCGCCTATTAGAAATGCATTCAAATGGCGGGGAAAAAGCACAACAAATCGTTGAGAAAATTGAATCAACTGACGGCGATACCAATCTGGTCACCTTCGCACTTTCTCTTTTTGACACGATTGGCTTGAATCAAGACGATAAAGGTGAAAACGCCCTGATTGTGACCCCATCTGAGCACATGATGGTGCCAAGCTATCCAGGTCTGCCATACGAAGGAGCGACGATCACGTTTGATCGTGATACGGCTTTATCTCGTGAAGATATGCACTTTATCAGTTGGGAACACCCAATGATCCAGGGTGGTATCGATCTTCTTATGAGTGAAGGGGTGGGGACGTCTGCGGTATCTCTATTGAAAAACAAAGCGTTACCAGTCGGGACTATTCTTCTTGAGTTGATTTACGCGGTAGATGCGCAAGCGCCAAAACGCAGTGGTATCGCGCGCTTCTTACCGAAAACGCCAATCCGTTTAATGATGGACTCGCGTGGTAATGATTTGTCTGCTCAAGTGGAGTTTGAAAGCTTTAACCGCCAGCTCAGCCCTGTAAACCGTCACTTAGGTAGCAAGTTGGTTACGTCGGTACAGAAAGACGTACACCGCTTAATTGAAGCCGGTGATGTTCTTATTGAAGAGAAGGTCGAAGAAGTACGCAAACAAGCTCATCAAGATATGCAGCACAGTTTGAATGCAGAGCTTGAGCGTTTGCAAGCACTGAAAGCGGTGAACCCAAATATTCGTGACGAAGAAATTGAAGCTATCGACGCACAAATTAAAGAGCTTACTGGTTATATCAACCAAGCTCAGGTTCAGCTCGACTCGCTGCGTTTGATTGTGGTGAGCCACAACTAAGTAAGTATTTATTGCTCATTAAAAAAGGTCTTCAGTTGAAGACCTTTTTCTTTATTTACGGTTTAGTTTCTTTATGCGGAATGCATTAATCACTGATAGCTATCTCATTTACATCAACCACTTCCACCAGATAAATACAGCCAAGAAGCCAAACAAGTAAATCAGGCCTGCAATCGACAACCACTTTAGTTTAGGTCCAATAGCCAAAGGCTCAGGTAACTCAGTTTTGCTCACTAAGGTGTAATTTAGCAGAGCAAAGAATGGCGTGGTCATAAAGGCGAGAATCATCGCAAAGTTCAGCATAGGCAATAACGCAGAAGCCCAGAAAACCACAATACCTAATGCAAGTAAGGAGACTACCAGCATGATCGCTGAAGTGGTTTTAGGGTTAGTGTCTGGTTGTGAGCGCAGTAGGCGTTGAGAATCCGAAATAACGCGCGAGTAGCCATCAATAACGGTAATCGTGCTGCCAAAGATACAGAAAAACGCAATTACCGCGATCAAGTAACGAGACCATTCGCCAATCGTTGCCGCATATAAGCCAACCAATTGGTGGGAGAAGCCAACGCCAGAGCTTTCAAGCGCAACGCCAGATCCATAAAGCATCAAAGAGCCTAGCGATACAAAGATAATGGCAAGAAACGCCGTGCCAATATAACCGACATTAAAGTCAAATAGAGCAGAGCGGTATGTTACTTCTTGCTGGCTTGATTGGCGTTTTAGCCATGCTGAGGTTAAACAGGAGATCTCTATCGGTGCAGGCATCCACCCCATTGTCACGACGATAAAACCAATAGCCGCAATAGACCAAGGTGACGGCGGCTCGAAGTTGGCCACTTGTTCAACAGGGTTACCAAAGGCGATAGAAACAGCGAGTAAAGTCGCGATGGTTAACACCGACATGATCACTTTAGATAGCGTATCGAGCGCTTTGTAATGGCCAGCAAATAATATGCTCAGGCAGGTGACAATCACAATGATACTGAGTGATGCCATTGATAGTGAAAACGGAATGAAGTAGCCCAGCAAGCTAGCGCTAAACATCAACAAAGCGGCGGTATTGATGACGGCCGATACCACGCTCAGAAATAGAAATAGCCATAGATAAGGCCGACCTAATTTCGCGTAGCCCTCAACCAAGGTGAGCCCTGTCCCCATGGTGTACTGTACGCCCGCTCGGAAAAAAGGGTATTTAAACAGGTTTACGAGCAGAATCAGTGCAGCCAATTGCCAACCATAAATCGCACCAGCCTTGGTTGATGCCACGAGGTGAGAGCCACCGACCGCAGCAGATGCCATTAATATGCCGGGGCCTAGCGAACGAAAAAATAAGGAAAGTTTGGATTGGGGTTTATCTATAACGGCGGAGTCCATTGCTTATTGTCCTTTTTATCTTATGTATCTTTCTAAAGAGATACATACCGCAGTACATGACAAGCTGAGCGCTCGCCCTATACTGCGCAACGGTAATGTCTTTTAAATGCTGTATTTGATGTATTTATTTTAAGTATTCTTTGCGAATATCATGCTGTGTGCATCTAGCACTCTATTCAGTTATGCGTCTTGTTGTCAAACTAAATTTACAATGTGCTACTTTCTATTTTTATGCTAAAGGATTGACTTTGTTTTATTGGTTTTAACTTTTCTTCCGAACCCTGCATCTGGGTGCTATTTGGGTATATAATCGCGGCGTTTTTATTTTGTAGAGATCTCCCATGGCAATGCTTGAATATACCCCTCCCACCAATCCTTGGGTTGATATCGTTTTTGAGGATGACGACATTCTGGCAGTGAATAAGCCATCAGGGCTGCTGTCTGTCCCTGGTCGCCTTGCAGAGCATTACGACAGCATGTGGAGCCGCCTCAAAGAGTTGCATCCAGAAATTCAAGTTGTGCATCGCTTGGATATGTCGACATCAGGGTTGATGTTGCTGGCGAAAAACAAACCCGCGGAGCGAGCATTAAAAAAGCAGTTCCAATATCGCCTCACTCACAAGGTGTATTACGCACGTGTTTGGGGGCATGTTGAGCCGCAAGAAGGGAATATTGATCTTCCATTAATTTGTGATTGGCCAAATCGTCCACGACAAAAAGTATGTTTTGACGACGGCAAACCATCTCAAACTTTATTCCAAGTAGTGAAGCGTGAAGTACACCCTGATGGCACCCATACGACCGTTGTGCGACTACTGCCCATTACTGGTCGATCGCATCAGTTACGCGTGCATTTGATGGCGATTGGTCATGCGATTATTGGTGATGAGTTTTATGCAACTGAAGAGGCGTATCAGTTTTCAGAGCGTTTAGAGTTGCACGCTGCGGAGTTAAGTTTTTATCACCCAGTCACAGAACAGTTGAGCAGTATTTTTGTACCCTGTGACTTTTATCCTGAAGCCGAGGCGATGATCTTTAACTATTTTTCGCCAGAGCGTACATTGCCTGATTATAAAACGTTGCCACACCCTTAATGCCAATTGCACTCAACAGCGGTTCTTTCTAGTTCGCTATTTTTGGCTATTTCGTTACTGTGGTTGATGTATCCTGTCTTTCAGCCGTGAACAAGGAGTTGTTATGTCTTTGCCAAGCATCGTATTTTTAGACCGAGCGACCATCCCAGAACATATTGAGATCCCACGACCTGGCTTTCCGCACCACTGGCGTGAGTACGACCTAACTGCGCCTGGGCAGGTAATAGAAAGGTTAGCAGATGCCGATATCGTGATTAGCAATAAAGTCGTGCTTGACCAACATGTATTAGAGCAACTACCAAAATTACGGATGATCGCGGTTGCCGCAACTGGTTTTAACAACGTCGATGTGAACTACTGTGCTAATAATGGTATTGCGGTTGCTAATGTACGTGGTTACGCGACGCGTTCGGTGCCCGAGCACGTGATGGCAATGTTATTCGCTTTAAGACGAAATTTATTTGGGTACCACCAAGATATTGCCGCAGGTGAGTGGCAGCGTAACCAGCAGTTTTGTTTTTTTACGCACCCAATCGGGGATATTGGTGGTAGCACGTTAGGTGTTGTTGGTAGTGGGGTACTAGGGCAAGCGACGGCGAATCTGGCTCAAGCGTTAGGAATGACCGTCTTGTTTTCTGAGCGTAAAGGGGCGGCAGAATGTAGACCAGGTTATGTGTCGTTTGCGGAAGTATTAAAATGCTCCGATGCGCTGACTTTGCATTGCCCGCTCAACGATCATACTCAGAATTTAATTGGTCAAGCAGAGTTGCAACAAATGAAGTCCAACGCCATTTTGATTAATACAGGGCGTGGAGGTTTGGTGGATGAGAGCGCGCTGGTGGATGCCTTAAAACAGCAAGAAATTGCAGCGGCTGGTTTTGATGTTTTTACACAAGAACCGGTTGATGAGAGCAATCCGCTGATTGCCAATATGAGTTTACCTAATTTGTTACTGACACCGCATGTTGCATGGGGCAGCGACTCATCTATCCAACGTTTAGCGGAAATCCTGATTGAGAACATTAACGCTTTCGAGCGCGGAGACCGCGTTAATCGCTTAGTGTAACGCTGACTGTAAAACCAAAGATAAAAAAAGCAGACATTGACGTCTGCTTTTTGCGTTTAAATCGAATGCTCATTGCGTGAGCCGTCGAATTAAAACTCTTCTTCGTTTAGACCTTTAAGGATCTGAAAGATTTCGCGGTACGCTTTTGCTGGTTTCCCTGCTTTTTTCTCTTTCGCTGCTTGGCGAGCAAGTTGGCGTAGACGCTGACGATCCGCTTCTGGGTACATTTCTATTACGTCATCAATGGCTTTGTCACCTTCTTCCACTACGCGATCACGCAACGCTTCAAGTTTGTGGAATACAGCCGTTAATTGAGAGTGCTTATTACGAATTTTATCCAGTGCGGCTTGGATTGGCTCTGGATCTTCGTAACGCATCAATTTACCGATACGTTGCAATTGGCGACGACGCGCTTCATTTTTAAAGCGTTGCGCGTCAGCAATTGCTTCTCGCAAATCTTCGCTCAATGGAAACTTTTCTAGAACTGAAGGTTTGAGGCCGACAAGCTCCTCACCTAGCTTTTGCAGTTCTTCCATGTCTCGCTTCATCTCGGATTTACTTACCCAGATGATCTCTTCTTCTGGTTCCCATGGCGCTTTTTGATTCTTACGTGCCATTTCAGTTGCCTGTGTTTTGATTAATATTATGACTATTTTAACAAGAATCATGGGGAGAAAGCGAAATTCTTGTTATCCTATTGTTCATCAAAGACAAGATGTGAAAGACAATGGATATTAAACAGCAGGTTGCTGAGCAACGTACCGAGCTAGAGCAAGCCGTCGCAAGAGCCTTAAAGCTTGCATCGGCAAAATCTGACGCCGCCGAAGTCGCAATTACTAAAAGCACTGGTTTAAGTGTTTCAACTCGTATGGGTGAAGTAGAAAATGTCGAGTTCAACAGCGATGGTGCGCTGGGCATTACCGTTTACCGAGGTCAACGCAAAGGCAGTGCTTCCACGTCTGATTTAAGTGAAGCTGCAATCGAGCAAACCGTTATAGCGGCGCTAGATATTGCACATTACACATCTGAAGACCCATTTGCAGGCCCTGCAGCGAAAGAATACATGGTGCAAGAGATCCCTGAGCTTGATCTTTTCCACCCTGACGCACCCGATCCAGACTATGCTGCCGATGTGGCGATTGCCGCTGAGAAAGAAGCGCTAAGTTATAACAGTGCAATCAAGCAAAGTGATGGCGCGAGTTATGATAGTCATTACGGCGTGAAAGTGTATGGCAATAGCCATGGCTTATTAGCTAGTTATGCGTCTAGCCGCCATAGTACTAGCTGTTGTGTAATTGGCGTTGGTCAAAACGGCGAGATGGAACGTGATTACAGCTACACCGTGGCACGTCATCGTGATGACTTATGGACCCCAGAAACGGTGGGTCGTAAGGCGGCAGAGAATACGGTTAACCGCTTAGATGCGCAGCGTCTAAAAACTGGTCAATACCCAATCATGTTTGCGGCTGATGTTGCGACAGGCTTGATTGGCCATCTCGTTATGGCGATTAGCGGTGGTAACCTGTACCGAAAATCTTCTTTCTTACTTGACCATCTAGGCAAACAAGTGCTTCCTGAATGGTTCAATATCTCAGAACGTCCGCATGTATTGCGTGGTTTGGCATCAAGTCCATTCGATAGTGAAGGTGTGTACACTCAAGACCGTGAAATCATTACCGACGGTGTACTAGCAACTTATCTGTTAACCAGTTATGCCGCACGTAAAATGAAGATGACGCCGACAGGTCACGCTGGTGGGATTCATAACTGGTACGTGAAGTCGACAGGCCAAAACTTCGAACAAATGCTTAAAGAGCTCGGTACTGGTCTTCTAGTGACTGAAGTCATGGGACAAGGTGTGAACGTGGTAACGGGTGATTACTCTCGCGGTGCCGCAGGCTTCTGGGTTGAGAATGGCGAAATCCAATACCCAGTATCAGAAATTACCATCGCAGGTAATCTAAAAGACATGTTCACCAAGATTGTGGCGGTTGGTAGTGATATTGAAACGCGCTCACAAATCCAAACGGGCTCTATCCTACTGGATACCATGAAAGTGGCGGGTGAATAAGCTTTTCTAGCAATTCAGAATCAAAAAAGCCTGATGTGTTCATCAGGCTTTTTCGTTTTTTCTGTTAGGTAATCAGTATTGTGGCAAGCCCTAAGAAGACAGATAAACCAATCACATCCGTCACCGTTGTTAATGCCATACCACCAGCTAAAGCAGGATCGATGTTCATTTTTTTCAATAGGATTGGAATCGTTACTCCTGCAATACCTGCGACCAATAAGTTGGTCAGCATGGCGGCGGAAATGATTCCTCCGAGCATCCAGTTACCTTTCCAAGCAACAACAATACCGCCAATAATCAGCGCCCACATGATGCCGTTAAGTAAGCCGATCGAGGCTTCTTTCATTAACAGTTCGCGTTTGTTTGAGTCACCGATATGACCAAGAGCAAGACCACGAATCACTAGTGCGACGGTTTGGTTACCAGCGACACCACCCATGGACGGAACAATCGTCATCAATACCGCAATGGCCGCCATTTGATCTAATGTGGCCTCAAACATGTTAGAAACGGAAGCAGCAGCAAGGGCGGCTAATACGTTAGCGCCAAGCCAGATACTGCGTTTGCGAGCTGATTTTACAACAGGCGCGAAAGTATCTTCGTCATCGTCCATACCCGCCATACTCATCATCGAGTGTTCCGCGTCTTCACGAATAACGTCAACCACGTCATCGATGGTGATACGGCCGACCAAATGCAAGTTTTCATCAACAACAGGTGCAGATACCCAATTACGGCGTTCGAACAGACTCGCAACATCTGAGTCGCTAGTATCGACGGTGATGGCCTCGTCCGCGTCTTCCATTACATCAATGATTTTTACGTCTGGCTGAGTGGTAATAAGCGTCGTGATCGGCAGTTCACCGATGAGCTTACTCTCTTCATCGATCACATACAGGGCATCCGTAGCTTCTGGAAGCTCGCCTTTCATACGTAGATAACGCAAAACTACGTCCACATCGACGTCACCACGAATTGTGATGACGTCGGTGTTCATCAGTCCACCCGCGGTGTCTTCTGGGTAGGATAGGGCGGTTTCGACCCGTAGACGGTCAGAGGAGTCCATTTGCGACAGGACTTCGCGTGACAGGTTGTCAGGCAAGCTACGCAGTACGTAAGCCACGTCATCGGTATCCATGCCTTCTGTCGCTTCTGCAAGCGCTTCTGGTGCCATTTTGGATACGAGGCTGTCTTTGACGTCTTCGTTCAGCTCGTCAAGGATTTCACCATAATCTTCAGGGTCGGTGAGTTGCCAAAGAACTTCACGGCTCTTCCGTGGGGAGGCTTCTAAAAGGTGAGCGATATCCTCAGGTTCCATGTCCTGTAATTGACGACGAACATGGACGAAGCGGCCATTTTCTAGCGCTTCTGTGACTTCTTGGAGGGCTTGGTGAGCTTGGTCGAATTCAATTTGCTCTGCCATTCATTCCTCCCAATTCCTGATATTTACAATGCGTTGAATAATAACTTAATTCTAGGCGCCTTTTAATAACAACTTATGATACTAAGCAAATTTATTTATTAGGTCAGGGAAGAGAAAGATAATGGGAGGTAAGAAAAAAGCGAGTAAACTACTCGCCTTCATCAAATTTATCTTCGATCAAGTGGCAAACGGCATCCAGTGCTTCTTCCGCTTGCCCACCCGTTGCGTGGATCGTGACGTATTGTCCTTGAGCGGACTCTAGCATTAACAGGCCCATTACGCTGTCTGCTGTGGCGGTTTTGTCTTCTTCATTGTCGATGGTGATGACCGCTTCAAAGCTCTGTGCCAGTTCGACCAGTTTGACTGCTGCACGAGCATGTAAGCCAAGGCGGTTTTGAATCAATACTTTACGACTTAACTCCACGGCTACTCCTTAGCGTTTTTCTCTAGTGAGGTATGGCGAATTTGTACTTGGTGTCCTTTGTTGGCGAAGTATTCACCGATTTGCTGAGTTAAGTACACCGAGCGGTGCTTACCACCAGTACAACCGATTGCAACGGTCAGGTAGCTGCGGTTGTTTTTCTCAAGCAGAGGTAACCAATTCTCTATAAAGCTTTCAATTTGATATTTCAAACTTAACACCGATTGGTGTTGCTCTAAAAATGCGGCGATAGGAGCATCCAGACCTGTAAGCGGGCGTAGTGCTGGTTCCCAATGTGGGTTAGGTAAGAAGCGAACGTCGAATACGTAATCGGCATCGGAAGGCAGGCCGTATTTAAAACCAAAAGACTCAAATACCATAACGAGCCCTTTGCGATCTCTGCCTTCAACACGCATACGCACGGTTTCACTCAATTCATGCAAAGACTGCCCACTACTATTTAGGACCAGATCTGCATGCGCTTTGAGTGGCGTCAAAATTTGCTTCTCACGCTCGATGGCTTGATCGAGCGTGAGGGAGGTGCCACCTAAAGATAACGGGTGAATTCGGCGTGTTTCGCTGTAGCGTTTGAGTAGCGTTTCTTTATTGGCGTCCAAGAAAAGCACGGTCACATCAAGCTCAGTTTTTAACTGTTCTAGTGTACTCGTCAGTTCTTTTAGCTTTTTAGGAATATTTCGAATATCAATGCTGACTGCAACATTCTGTTTGCTGTCAGCAACAGAATGAACAAATGCGTCCAGCAAGTTAACTGGTAGGTTATCAACACAGTAGTAACCTAAGTCTTCCAGTACACGAAGCGCAATACTTTTACCGGCACCTGAGTGCCCGCTAACAACGATTAGTCGCATGAAGTTAGTCCTGCTTATTGGTGAATCATGATGTCGTAAAGTTCTTCATCACTCTGAGCATTACGCAGTAGTTTCAATACTTGCTTATCGCTCAGACGTTCTGCCATAGAGGATAGAGTCTTGAGGTGCTCTTTGCACTGTTCTTCTGGTACAAGGAGCGCAAAAAGAAGATCGACAGGTCGATTGTCAATCGCATCAAATTCGATTGCTTCATCACATTGCAGTAAGACAGCAATGGCCTTGTCGCTTGATTGCATTCTCGCGTGAGGGATCGCAATACCGTTTCCGATACCGGTACTGCCCATTTTTTCTCTATTGAGCATGCATTCGAACAGCTCGGTAGAATCTTGGCCCGTTTGATCAGCCACGATACGGCTGATCATTTCAAGGGCGCGTTTTTTACTCGTGCAGTGGACCGCACTTTTGGTGCAGTCCAATGACAGTATTTCGCTCAGTTGCATGATTAATGACTGTTTAGTTTTTCTTTGTGCTTATTAAGTTGGCGAACCAATTTATCTACCAGCGAATCGATCGCGGCATACATATTTTCGTCATCGGCTGATGCGTGGATTTCGCCTTGATTTATGTGAAGCGTAGCTTCCGCGATTTGAGTAATTTTTTCAACTTTTAGTACAACATGCACTTGATTGATGTGGTCGAAGAACCTTTCGAGCTTCTGAAACTTAGAATTTACATAGTCTTGCATTGAATCGGTAAGATCAACGTGATGGCCTTGAATATTGATTTGCATAGACTTTCCTTTTCAGTTAGTGCCTTATAATAGGCGTTTACGCTGACTTGAAGGGGCAATTCCCAAGGATTCGCGATATTTGGCTATCGTACGTCTTGCGACCTGAATCCCTTGGTCAGCCAGAAGAGCAGCAATCTTGCTATCACTCAGTGGTTTGGCAGTATTCTCTGCTGCGACCAGTTTTTTAATGAGTGCACGAATTGCTGTTGACGAACATTCTCCGCCGTTGTCAGTACTAACATGGCTAGAGAAGAAGTACTTCAATTCAAAAATACCACGTGGTGTATGCATAAATTTTTGCGTTGTTACACGAGAAATCGTGGATTCATGCATGTCCACAGCCAAAGCGACATCATTGAGCACCATTGGCTTCATGGCTTCCTCACCATACTCGAAGAAATCTTGTTGATGTTCAACAATACATCTTGCAACTTTGAGTAGCGTCTCGTTTCTACTCTCTAAGCTCTTAATTAACCATTTTGCCTCTTGCAAATTGCTGCGGATGTACTGGCTATCCGCGCTATTACCTTTGCCTAATTGAGCATATTGTTGATTTACTTTTAATTTTGGCACGCTATCCGGGTTTATAGAAGCGGTCCATTTGCCATTGTCTTTAAAAACGGATACGTCTGGAATTACGTACTCGGTATCATCAGGAGTGATGCGACTACCTGGACGAGGATCTAACTGTTGGATAAGCTTTAAGACTTCACGAAGGTCGGCTTCTTTCAGCTTAGTCTCTTTGATGACGAGCTTGTAGTCTCGGTTGCCTAGGTGATCAATATGATCCGCAAGTATCATTTTGGCTTCAGCAAGCCACGGCGTGTCTTCTGGGAAGGTCGTCAGTTGCAGTAACAAACATTCTTGTAAGTTACGCGATGCAACGCCAAGAGGATCGAATTGTTGAATGCGTTTACGAACAGCTTCTACTTCGTCTAACTCTATCTCTTCATTATCGAAGCTCTCATGAATCTCTTCAGGCGACAAAGTTAAATAGCCGTAGTCGTCAACAGCGTCAATAATCGCTAATGCAATCGTGCGGTCGGTTTCACTGAATGGTGTTAGGTCAAGCTGCCACATGAGGTAATCATGTAATGATTCAGTGGTTTCGCCTTGGTAGACGGGCATATCATCATCAAGAGCTAAGCCAGTGCTACCAGTATTCGCGCTGTAGACGTCATCCCAAGTCGTGTCGATTTCAAGTTCAGAGCTAATTTCTGATTTCTCTATCACATCGGAGCTATCTGGAACGTCAATTTCTGTTGGTTCGCTAGCACTGTTGCTATCAGCAGCCTCGACCGCTGACTTATCTTCACCGTTTGCTAGAGGCTCGTCTTGGCCTTCTTCAACTTCCAATAATGGGTTTGAGTCCAACGCTTCTTGGATTTCTTGTTGAAGATCGAGTGTCGACAATTGCAATAAGCGAATCGCTTGCTGCAACTGTGGCGTCATGGCTAACTGCTGACCTAGCTTGAGTTGTAATGAAGGTTTCATTCAGTGTTACTTACCTTGTAATGCTCAGAATCTTACCGTTCCTAATATAATCATAGACGGAATTGTTCGCCGAGATAAACTTGTTTCACCTGTTCATTATTGAGAACTTCTGCCGGAGTTCCCGATGCAATTAGGTGCCCTTGGCTCACGATATAGGCTTTTTCACATACGTCCAGTGTTTCACGTACATTATGGTCAGTGATTAACACTCCGAGACCACGATCGCGCAGATGCTCAATGATTTTCTTGATGTCATTAACCGAAATTGGGTCAACACCAGCGAAAGGTTCATCCAATAAAATGAACTGAGGGTTGGCCGCTAAAGCTCGAGCGATTTCCACCCTGCGTCGCTCACCCCCTGATAGTGCCATACCAGCACTGGTTCTGATGTGCTGGATGTGGAATTCTTCCAACAAATCTTCCAGTTTATCTTGGCGCTCTTCCCTCGTCATTTCTTGACGAGTTTCAAGTACGGCCATGATGTTATCTTCTACTGAAAGCTTACGGAAAATCGACGCTTCTTGCGGAAGATAGCCAATGCCAAGTCGTGAACGGCTATGCATCGGCAAAATACTGATGTCATTGTCGTCAATGGTAATGGTGCCTTCATCTCGAGGTACTAAGCCGACAATCATGTAAAACGAGGTGGTTTTACCCGCACCGTTTGGACCGAGCAGCCCAACAATCTGACCAGATTCAACTTCTAAGCTAACATCAGTGACGACTTTGCGTTTTTTGTAGCTTTTCGCCAAGTTTTTCGCACTCAGTACTGCCATATTAGTTCTCTATCTGATTGGGTTGCAAAATGGTCGTAACGCGCTCTTCCTTAGAGCTATCTGCGACTAGCTTTTGTTTACCAATTTGGTAACGAATCGAAGAACCTTTGATGGTGTTGTTGTCTTGCGCCAGCTGCGCTTGACCTTTCATGGTCAGTTCGTCTGTAGAAATACGGTAATCCAACTCCGTAGCTTGACCACTAAGTGTTTTACCATCGTCCATCAGCTGAGAAAACTTCGCAGGTTTACCAAATGCTTGAATCTGTTTAATTGCTTCGGTTTTAGGATCGCGAGTTACCACGATTCTATCAGCATCGATATTGATGCTCCCTTGCTTAAGAGATACATCGCCTTCAAAAACAACCTGGTTACTCTTCATATCCACCTGTTGGGTGTCTGAGTTTATGTAAACCGGCTGTTGAGTATCCGACTTGAGTGCCAGCGCTTGAGGCGCCGCCAATACCAGTGCCAGTAGGCTAAGGTGTAACGGTTTCATATCGACCTTGAACTTCATCTGTCAGAGTCGCAGTATGCTGTTTTAAGTTGCCTTGCATTGCGCCTCCAGTAGTTTCAAATTGTGGCCCAACCAACATTACTTGTTGGTCAGCTTTAAAATCACGATTGGTTAGATTAATGACCAATTTGTCTGTTGCCATGGTATCAAAACTCGCACCAGGCAGAAGATTTTGCATTAAGACTTTGTCATATAAAGTCAAAACTTGGTCTTCATCTAACACTGCTCTTGTGGCAGTCACCTTCCATTCAATGACGCTACCTTCACGGTAAACCATCAAAGTCGGATTATTAAAAATAGTATCTCCACTCTTAGCATAATGGTCTAAGTTAGTGGAGCGAATGATGTAACTGCGGACACCATCTTCACCGTAGGTGATGTTTTCTAATCCAGAACCACTGAACATGGGCAGTTCAGAATCTGGTGCTACTTGAATTGCGTCGTTGCCTTTAGGGGTTAGTAGGTAATAACCGCACCACGCTACAACGAAGATCAAGAGCAAATAAATAAGGCGAGTAAAACTCATATAATGAAGGCCTATCGTTTAGCTCAGTACTTCCCTGACCATTGCCTTTATTCGTCTAATAAATGATTTAAATGTTTGTGCTGATATTACATCACGCCAGCTTTTAGTAAATCGTGCATGTTCAGTGCACCCACAATTTTTTCGTCTTTACATAAAATCAGAGCGTTAATGTTTTTATTCTGCATCAAGTTCAAACCTTCAACCGCCAGCATATCAGGGTGTGCTGTGGTTGGGTTTGTCGTCATGACCTCGCCAATTGCCGTCGTATGAATATCGATACGCTTGTCTAAGGTACGACGTAAATCACCATCGGTGAATATACCAAGCATAGCATCGTGCTCATCGACTATAGCTGTCATGCCTAACCCCTTTTCTGAAATTTCGAGCAGGGCATCGCGAATTAATGCGTCAGGAGAAACTTTAGGTAACGCTTCTCCAAAGTGCATAATATCAGACAACTTAAGTAGCAGTTTTCTCCCCAGTGCACCACCTGGGTGAGACAGGGCAAAATCTTCGGCAGAAAAACCACGAGCTTGAAGCAGAGCTACGGCTAATGCATCTCCCATCACTAATGTGGCAGTCGTACTGCTAGTTGGCGCCAGGCCTAACGGACAAGCTTCTTGAGGTACCGTAATTTGCAGGTGTAAGTCAGACAGCTTGGCCATATTTGATTCTGGCTTACCTGTCATGCTGATGATCTTAATATTCAGGCGCTTTAATACTGGAAATAGAGACAGAATTTCGTTTGATTCACCAGAGTTAGAAATTGCCAGCACAATGTCACCAGGGCTAATCATACCCAAGTCGCCATGTGCGGCTTCGCCTGGATGAACGAAAAACGCAGAAGTCCCAGTGCTTGCCAGAGTGGCGGCAATCTTGTTACCAATATGGCCTGACTTGCCAATACCCATAACGACAACTTTGCCGTTGTTGGAAAGGATAAGTTCACACGCTTTTTCAAATTGATCATCAAAGTAGGTATCTAGCTCTTGCAGAGCAGCAACTTCGATATCAAGAACTTGTTTAGCAGCAGCGCGAAAATCAAATTGATTGGACATATCAGATCTCTACTTATTGATCGTGGTAATTAAGCGGTCATGTTTGCGAATAAGTACACTTGGTAACCTAAGAAGCACACAAACAAGATGGCACCTTCAATACGGTTAATACTGCGTGATTTACCCAAACACATCGCGACAAGTAACAATGAAACGCCTAACATGACCCAGAAGTCACGTCCCATCGCGTACTCACTGAGCACCGATGGATTAATGATGCCAGGAATCCCCATTACCGCCAGAATGTTAAACACATTCGAACCGATAATGTTACCGACCGCCATGTCGTCTTCACCCTTTAAAACACCCGCAAGTGATGCGGCCAGTTCAGGCAGGCTAGTGCCAATGGCGATAATAGTTAGACCGATAACAAGGTCGCTCATACCGAAGTGTTTAGCAATGATTACCGCGTTATCAACCAGCATGCTGGCTGCCAAAGGAAGCAGTATCAAGCCAATAACCACCCACATGATTGCTTTAGGGTTACTGACGCCTTCTGGGATCTCTGACTCTTGGTCATCAAGAAAAACATCACCTGATTTTTGCTCTTTGCGGCTGATTTGCAACATAGCAAATAAAAATGCCCCAAAGAGTACAAACAATAAGACACCCTCATAAAAACCGAGATGGCTATTCCAAAGCAGAATACCAGCGAGTACGGTTACGGCTATCATGAGTGGAAGTTCTCGGCGGATGACGGCGGAGCTAATCGACAAAGGCTTGATCAGCGCTGTAATACCTAAGATTAACGCAATGTTCGCTATGTTTGAGCCTAATACGTTACCCACCGCTGTATCTGTTTTGCCATCCCAAGCGGCGGTTGCAGATACCATCATCTCAGGGGCGGATGAGCCCATCGCAAGGATTGTCATGCCGATGACAAGCGGGGAAATACCGACGTTGCGGGCTATCGCTGCAGAGCCAAAAACAAGTTTATCTGCACTCCAAACAAGCAAAACAAGACCGACTATAAGCAACGCAACGGCTTCGAGCATGAGAATTCCTAAGTATTAAATAAGTAAAATGAATAACCGCTAATTTTGACCTTTTGCGGCCTAAAATGGAAGATAAACGAAGAATAAATTAAAGGTTAGTAACGAAAATGTATGTAAATCTCACTCATTTAAATGAGCAATTCTGGTCTAGGATTTAAACACTTCGTGCTAATTAGGTCATAAACCATGAGAAATTGCAGGGATATAGTCGACTTTATTTAATTGAACAGTGCTTTAAATTCAACGCCAATGTGCTTATGATTGCAGCCTAATAAATGTACCGACGTTACTTTATTAAACGTAGAATTCAACTCCGATGAGTATCTGCTTGATGATTCCGTGAGTTGCAACGCTCCTACAGTAGAAGAGATGATATGTCGAACAACGATTTAGTCACCGTGAACAACCTCACTTTTTCACGGGGAGAACGCATGATCTTTGATGATATTGATCTGCATGTTCCTGAGGGCAAAGTGACGGCCATTATGGGACCATCGGGAATTGGTAAAACAACATTGCTGCGTTTGATTGGTGGTCAGTTGTATCCCGAGCAAGGAGAGATCTGGTTTGATGGCGACAATATTCCCTCTCTCTCGCGTAAAAAACTCTACCATGCTCGAAAGAAAATGAGCATGTTGTTCCAGTCAGGGGCTTTATTCACTGATTTGAATGTTTTTGATAATGTCGCCTTTCCATTGAGAGAGCATACCGATTTATCGGAAGATTTGATTCGCACCATGGTGTTACTCAAGCTCGAAGCTGTCGGTCTACGCGGCGCGGCGCAATTAATGCCGAGTGAGCTTTCAGGTGGTATGGCAAGACGCGCAGCTTTGGCTCGTGCAATCGCACTTGACCCTGACCTGATCATGTACGATGAGCCGTTTGTGGGGCAAGACCCAATCACTATGGGCGTTTTGGTTGAGCTAATTAGTAATCTAAACCAAGCGTTAGGTTTGACCTCTATTGTGGTTTCTCACGACGTACCTGAAGTCATGAGTATTGCTGACTGGGTATACCTGATGGCCGATGGAAAAATCATCGCCTATGGTACGCCAGAAGAGCTGACTCAAAACTCTGATCCTCGTGTCCAGCAGTTCTTACAAGGTGATGCCGACGGTCCTGTACCGTTTCGTTTCCCTTCTCAAAGTATCGAAAAGGACTTATTTGATGGTCGATAACTTCATTCACTTTGTCGCCTCGCTGGGTCGACGCACGCTTTCTATTTGCGGAGCATTTGGTCGTGCGACTTTCATGTTGATTGGGGCGCTATTTTCTAAGCCACAACCGATCAGAAGCTTTCCTCTGCTTGTTAAGCAACTTTATTCTGTTGGTGTTCAGTCGCTGGCGATCATCGTCGTATCTGGTCTGTTCATTGGAATGGTTTTGAGTCTACAAGGCTATGTTGTGTTGGTGGATTACGGCGCAGAAGGCAGTTTGGGGCAAATGGTAGCGCTTTCGTTACTCCGTGAATTAGGACCCGTTGTTACTGCACTTTTGTTTGCTGGTCGTGCCGGTTCTGCGTTAACCGCAGAGATAGGTCTAATGAAAGCAACGGAACAACTGTCTAGCCTTGAAATGATGGCGGTAGACCCATTGAAACGAGTGATTGCACCACGGTTTTGGGCTGGGGTTATCTCAATGCCTTTACTGGCTATGATTTTCATGGCTGTGGGAATTTGGGGCGCTCAGCTTGTTGGTGTTGACTGGAAAGGCGTTGATCACGGCAGTTTTTGGTCAGCGATGCAGTCCTCTGTTGAGCTAGGGCAAGACATTGGTAACAGTATGATCAAATGTTTTGCGTTTGCAATTACGGTTACTTGGGTCGCTCTATTTAACGGTTATGATGCTATTCCAACATCGGAAGGGATCAGCCGAGCAACTACGCGCACTGTTGTGCATTCTTCTTTAGCAGTACTAGGATTAGACTTTGTACTGACCGCATTGATGTTTGGGAATTAATCATGCAACAAACACGTAAAACTGAATTATGGGTTGGCAGCTTTGTATTAGCGGGAATTTGCGCGATTCTTGTGATGATTTTTCAAGTTGCTGACGTAAAAAGCATTGGCTCTGGTGATACTTATACCCTCAAAGCCGAGTTCGATAATATTGGCAGTTTAAAAGTTCGTTCTCCCGTAAAAGTGGGGGGCGTTGTGATTGGTCGAGTAAGTAGTATTTCGCTTAACCCAGACAACTTATTGCCAGTTGTAACACTATCTATCAATAGCAAATACAATCAGTTCCCAGAAACGTCGAGCGTACAAATTTTGACATCTGGCCTGATTGGTGAGCAATACATTGGTTTAGTACCTGGCTTCGTTTTTGATGATGAAGTCATGCTGGTGGATGGTGATACCATCGAAGACACCAAATCGGCGCTTGTGCTTGAAGACTTAATTGGTCAAGTACTATACAGCGTAGGTGGTTCAGACGACTCAAGTAAGGAATAACTATGTTAGCGAGATTACTACTTTCAGTTTGTGCTGTGTTTAGCGTCTTTGGAGCAATAGCAGCAGAGGTGGATAAAACTGAACCTTATAAGATGATGAAGCAGGTAGCTGAAGTCACGTTCGAAAGATTGAAAGCCGAACAGCCGAAAATCAAACAAGATCCAAATTTACTTAAAGTGATCGTTGAAGAAGAGCTAATGCCTTACGTCAACTACCGCTATGCAGGGTTAAAACTTCTTGGTCCAAACTTAAAAGGTGCTAAGCGTGAAGATGTACTTGAGTTTATCGATGCATTTCGTGCGTACCTGATTGCGTCTTATGCACAAGTGTTGACGCAATACTCTGACCAAAAAATTGAGTTTGGTCCTGAGCCTAGCATTGATGACTCTAAGCGTATTACAAGCATTAAAGTTGATATCATCGATACTCCGCGTCCAAACATCAAACTTGAGTTTAAACTGCGTAAAGACAACCAGTCTGGTGAGTGGGAAGCATTCGATATGATTGCAGAGGGCATTAGTTTGCTTTCTAGTAAACAATCCGAATGGAACAGTAAAATTCGTCAAGAAGGCATTCTATCTGTTGCTAAAGACCTAGAAAAATTGGCCGCAGAACCGATCCGCTTCGAGGCGAAGAAATAATGGCCCAGACTCCCGCTCAGTGGCAATTGGATCAAAACATTCTTAAGCTAACAGGGGCACTTGATAGAGATACAGTGCCTTCATTGTGGGCGTATGCACAGCAATGGCAACCTGCTCAATCGGAGCTGGAATGCTCGCTAAAAGAGATAGAGCGCGTCGACTCTGCAGGAATGGTGATGTTAATCCACTTATTAGAGCATGCAAAAAAGCAAAACTGTCATATAATGCTCAGTTTCGTGCCGGCGCAACTGCGCACTTTGTTTCAACTGAGCAATGTTGAATCTTTAGTGGCCAAACACATACAGAATTATCAGGGGTAAATTGTGGATAGCGCAAAAGTACAACAGTTATTAGAAGAAGCACTAAACCTTCAAGAAGTGCATGTGAAAGGTGAAGGTAGCCACTATGAAGTGGTTGCTGTTGATGCTTGTTTCGATGGAATGAGCCGCGTTAAGAAGCAGCAGCTAATTTATGCTCCTCTGATGGAATACATCCAGCGTAACGACATTCACGCATTATCAATCAAAGCGTTCACACCAGAAGAGTGGGCTCGTGATAAGAAATTGATGTCGCTTTAAGGTTTATTGATGGAAAAGTTTCGAGTTATTGGGTCAGATAAACCACTAGTTGGTGAAGTGACCATTTCAGGTGCAAAAAACGCAGCACTGCCGATTTTATTTGCGTCTATCTTGGCGGAAGAGCCAGTAGAAGTGGCAAACGTACCACACCTTCGTGATATCGATACAACCATGGAATTGCTTAAGCGTTTAGGCGCGAAAGTAAGCCGCAATGGCTCTGTTCATGTTGACCCAAGCAGTATTACAGAATACTGCGCGCCTTATGATTTGGTGAAAACCATGCGTGCTTCTATTTGGGCTTTGGGTCCTTTGGTGGCGCGCTTTGGTCAAGGTCAGGTTTCTTTACCAGGCGGTTGTGCTATTGGCGCTCGTCCTGTGGATCTGCATATTTCTGGTTTAGAGCAGCTTGGCGCAACCATTACATTAGAAGATGGTTATGTGAAAGCAGAAGTGGATGGTCGTCTAAAAGGCGCGCACATCGTGATGGATAAAGTCAGCGTAGGCGCGACGATCACCATCATGTGTGCCGCAGCGCTGGCGGAAGGCACAACAACACTAGATAACGCTGCGCGTGAGCCTGAAATCGTCGATACCGCTGATTTCCTAAATAAGCTTGGCGCAAAAATCTCTGGCGCTGGCACAGATACCATTACGATTGAAGGTGTTGAGCGCCTAGGCGGTTGTAAACACAACGTGGTTGCTGACCGTATTGAGACGGGAACATTCCTTGTCGCAGCAGCAGTATCTGGCGGTAAAGTGGTATGTCGCAACACTAATGCTCATTTGCTTGAAGCGGTTCTCGCCAAGCTGGAAGAAGCTGGCGCGCTTGTCGAAACGGGTGAAGATTGGATCTCCGTTGATATGACCGACCGCGAGCTAAAAGCGGTAAGTGTACGTACTGCGCCACATCCTGGTTTCCCGACGGATATGCAAGCTCAATTTACGCTACTGAACATGATGGCGAAAGGTGGCGGCGTAATCACTGAGACTATCTTTGAAAACCGCTTTATGCACGTACCAGAACTCATGCGTATGGGCGCTAAAGCTGAGATCGAAGGCAATACGGTTATCTGTGGTGATGTTGAGTCACTCAGCGGTGCGCAAGTGATGGCAACCGATCTACGAGCTTCGGCTAGTTTGGTTATTGCAGGTTGCATTGCTAAAGGCGAAACCGTCGTTGATCGTATTTACCATATCGACCGTGGTTACGACAAAATCGAAAATAAACTGGCTGCACTTGGCGCAAATATTGAGCGAGTGAGCTAGGCAAGTTAAACTGCACCGCAGGTAACTTGGATATCAAGAGAGCCGAAACCTGAGTTTCGGCTTTTTTATATCACTCTCATGACCATATTTTCCCTTTATGGAAAGAGAGATATTAATAGCTGTATCTGGCAAAAGCCGGTTCCTGGAGAACAAGAATGATTGCACTGTTACGTGTATTTGCTGTCGCTATCTTTGCGATTGTTATGTTTATTGGTGGTTGTGGTTACTGCCTATTAAGCCCTAGAAACCCTAAGCACGTTTTCACTTTTGGCCGTTTGTTTGCCAAGATGTCTCGTGTGTTTGGGATTAAGTTAGAGTTGCGTATCCCTGAAGATGCGTATTCACGCGGCCAACATGTTTACATTGCTAACCACCAGAACAACTGGGACATGTTTACTGTTTCTGCGGCTGTGACTCCGAAAGTTGTGACAGTAGGTAAAAAGAGCTTGGCTTGGATGCCACTGTTTGGTCAGCTTTACTGGCTTACGGGTAACATTCTGATTGACCGAGCGAATCGCTCTAAAGCAAAAGGTACTATCGATCAGGTCGTGAGCAGCATGAAAGAAAGTGATGTTTCGGTGTGGATGTTCCCAGAAGGCACGCGTTCTCGTGGGCGTGGTTTGCTGCCATTCAAAACAGGTGCTTTTCATGCGGCAATTGGAGCAGGTGTGCCAATCATTCCTATCGTATGTAGCTCGACGAATAAAATTAAGCTGAACCGTTGGAACAATGGTCATGTGATTGTTGAAATGCTACCTCCAATCAGCACTGAAGGCTATGGTAAAGAGGGCATTCGCGAGTTAGCGAATATCTGTCGTGAACAGATGAAAGAGAAGCTTGAATCGTTAGATGAAGAAGTCAAACAGCGTAATGCTGCTTAAGTTTTACTGCGATATCATCACGAAAAGACAATAAAAAACGGGTAGCCTGAGCTACCCGTTTTTTTATGTTTGTCAGCAAGTGCAATTATTTGCGAACAGCGATTGCTTCAATCTCGATGCCAACATCTTTTGGTAGGCGAGCCACTTCTACACAAGAGCGTGCAGGGTAGTTTGCTACGCCGTGCTCATCAAAGAACTTGCCGTAAACTTCGTTCACTGTGCCAAAGTCATTTAGGTCTTTAACAAAAACCGTTAGCTTTACAATATCAGATACTTTAAGACCTGAAGATTCAACTACAGCCTTTACGTTTTCTAGAGACTGACGAGCTTGTTCTGCGATATCAGCAGACACTTCACCTGTCGCTGGGTTTACTGGGATTTGGCCTGAAGTAAGAACCATGTTACCTAGATCTACGCCTTGAACGTAAGGACCGATTGCTGCTGGTGCAGACTCAGTGTGAAGTACTTTCGTCATTTGATTTTTTCCATCAGTTGTAGGGAATAAAGATTCTCAGTTTGCCTCTAAACCCTCGGTAGGTAAAGAGCAAAATACCCTGACATTGCAGGGTATTTTAAACGTATCACAGCCTAGTCGTGCGGCGTGTTTATCGCTCGGTTACGATCTCGCGTGAGAACACTTTCTCGCAGTATTTACACTTTAGGCGGATTTCTTGTTTCTTCTCGAACACGCTAAAGCTGCTTTCTACTGGTTCATTATGAGAAATACAGTTTGAATTCGGGCATTCAAATACATCATTGATGCGCTCAGGAAGCTCTAACGCGAGCTTTTTCACCACTTCATAATTCTCGATTTGATTCACGGTCGCGTGAGGAGCATACAACGCTAGCTTGCTCGCTTGCTCTTCATTGATAAACACATTTTCGATTTTGAGTAGATCTTTATGACCGAGTGCTGATGATGGCAAGTTCAGTCCAATCGTTACGCGTTGTGATGAATTGTGCATATCGAACAGTCTTAATACTTTGATGCCGATTTGCGCAGGGATGTGGTCGATGACCGTACCATTTTTGATTGCTTCTACCTGCAATTGAGTTTCTTTAGCCATGATTTTTCCCCTCGATTACAGTGTTTCGTTTAGAACAAGCGCCAGCAGTGCTTGGCGAGCATACACGCCATTTTGAGCTTGCTGGAAGAAGTAAGCATGAGGCGTTTTATCAACATCAGTTGTAATTTCATCCACACGTGGTAGTGGGTGCAGCACTTTCAAGTTCTCACGCGCGCCTTCTAGTAGTGCCGCCGTTAGGATGTAAGCCGACTTAATATGTGCGTATTCCGATTCGTCAAAACGTTCTTTCTGTACGCGTGTCATGTACAGAATATCCAGTTCAGGAATCACACTTTCCATGTCTGTGTGTAGGCTATATTGAATTCCAGCTTCATCTAGTTCTTCGCAGATGTAATCTGGCATTGCCAGCGCATCTGGTGCAACAAAGAAGAAGCGGATGTTGTTAAACTTTGCTAAGGCTTGAGTCAGTGAGTGCACTGTGCGGCCATATTTTAGGTCACCTACGAATGCGACGTTCAGGTTGTCTAGACGCCCTTGTGTTTCCGCGATGGTGTATAGGTCGAGTAGCGTTTGAGTTGGGTGTTGGTTTGCACCGTCGCCCGCGTTGATCACTGGCACGCCATTTGAAAATTCAGAGGCCAAGCGAGCGGCGCCTTCTTGTGGATGACGCATCACAAAGGCATCGACGTAAGAAGAGATGACTTGTACTGAATCTGCGAGTGTTTCGCCTTTTTTCGCCAGAGAGGTATTACCATCATTATCAAAGCCAATCACGTCACCACCAATGCGCTGAATCGCTGTTTCAAACGATAAACGTGTACGTGTTGATGGTTCAAAGAAACAACTTGCAACGACTTTGTTTTTAATCAGTTCTGGTCGAGGTGCTTTTTTAAGGCTACCTGCTGTTTCTACGATAAGTTCCAGTTCTTCGCGTGAAAGCTCTGGAATAGAGATGATGTGCTTCTGGTAAAGCGAGTTCGCCATGATCTTCTTCCCTATAACATTGATGACTACATCCAAATAACCGAAAGGAATTTTGGACATAAAAAAACCTCCCCAATGGGGAGGTTTTAAAATTCAATAGAATTAACGAAAATAACACCACGTAAGCGTAGTCGCTTAGCGAGAGCAAATCGCGTTTTTACGTCAGCAATCAGCGTGGTCATTTCTTAATCCTCAGACAAATTGCCGAGCATTATACGCTTAACTTTCGTGAGCGCAAGCGATTACATCATGGTTTTTATCGGCTGTTTTTGCGCGCTGGTTTAGCTTCCTAGCGTCGCAACCATCACGGCTTTGATGGTATGCATACGGTTTTCAGCTTCGTCGAATACGATGGAGTATTCCGATTCAAATACCTCTTCTGTTACTTCAAGGCCTTTCATACCGTATTTTTCAGCGACTTCTTTGCCGACGGTGGTTTCATCATTGTGGAAAGCTGGAAGGCAGTGCATGAATTTCACATGTGGATTACCCGTTTGCTTAATCACGTCCATATTGATTTGATAAGGTGTCATTAACGCTACACGTTCATCCCATGCCTCGGCAGACTCACCCATAGACACCCAAACGTCGGTGTATAGGAAGTCACAACCTTTCACACCTTCCTCAACGCTTTCTGTTAACGTGATTTTTGCACCGGTTTGTTGCGCGATAGTTTGACAAGTTGCCACGAGATCTTCTTCAGGCCAGAACGCTTTTGGCGCGACAAGGCGAATATCCATGCCCATTTTCGCTGCGCCCACCATAAGTGAGTTACCCATGTTGTTGCGCGCATCACCTAGGTAAGCGAAGGTTACTTCATGTAGCTGTTTACCACGGCCGTGCTCTTGCATAGTCAGGAAGTCAGCAAGGATCTGGGTTGGGTGGAACTCATCCGTTAAACCATTCCACACTGGAACACCAGCATAAGTACCAAGCTCTTCAACAATGGATTGGCCAAAGCCTCGGTATTCAATCCCGTCGTACATACGACCAAGAACACGAGCGGTGTCTTTCATCGATTCCTTATGACCGATTTGCGAGCCAGAAGGGCCGATGTAAGAGACTTGAGCACCTTGGTCAAAGGCAGCGACTTCAAACGCACATCGGGTACGAGTCGAAGATTTCTCAAAGATTAGTGCGATGTTTTTACCTTGAAGTTTCTTCTGCTCTGTTCCTGCATATTTAGCTTTTTTTAGCTCTGCAGACAGTTCGAGCAAAAACTGGATTTCTTTGGTTGAGAAGTCCAATAGCTTCAAAAAGTTGCGGTTACGTAAATTGAAAGCCATAGCTCGTCCCTTAGTACATGTGATTAGATTAATAGAATTCATTAAAACATATAAATGCTTTTATTGTGAATAATTATTTTTAATTAAAGCTAAAAAAGGTTGATGTATTCACATCAACCTTAGTTTTGATTCACCTAATGTAAAGGGACGAGTAAGTTATATATCGTCTCGTTCTATTGGACAGCTCATACAGCGAGCGCCACCGCGACCACGACCAAGCTCGTTACCAGGTACTGTCAGTACTTTGATGCCAGCTTTATCGTATTTTTCGTTGGTGTATACATTGCGTTCGTAACCAATTACTACGCCCGGTTTTACAGTTAGAACGTTATTGGCATCATTCCATTGTTCGCGTTCCGCTTCATAGCTGTCACCACCCGTGGTGATGATTTTCAGCTGATCTAAGCCAAGAGCGGACTCAATCGCGTGCAGATAGTTATGTGAGGCTTCAACATGCATTTCACCGTTGCCTTTTGGTGTTAAGCGCCATGTGTCGAGATCTTTGCGCATGATCTCTGGGTAGACAGAGAAAGTATCTACATCCATATGGGTCATCACAGTGTCTAAATGCATACATGAACGGTGTTTAGGCAGATCAATTGCAATAACTTCGGTAGCTTGGCCTGCTTTAAATAGGCTCGCTGCAAGGTTCTCTACACCTTGAGCAGTCGTACGCTCAGACATACCGATAAGAACTGCACCTTTACCAATAACCAACACATCACCGCCTTCGACATTCGCATTATCATAATGCAGATCATCGTCACCGAAGTATTTGATAAAATCTTGGCCAGCAAAAATTGGGTGCCAACGATAAATCGCACGTAAGTGGTTTGTTTCACGTTGGCGTGCAGGCATCATCATTGGGTTGAGCGATACACCACCATAAACCCAACATGAGGTATCACGAGTGAAGAGGTGATTGGGCAGTGGCTCAATAACAAAGTCGAGAGGACGCTTCATTTTTGGCAGCATAGAAGATGAGGAGATCGGTAGCTCTGAGTAAGCTAAGCCACCTAAAAAGATGCAGGCAAGATGTTCATCATCCATTTCTGAAAAGTATTGGCGTAGGTCTCGCGCAAAGGTTGGCCCGTAACGAAAGTCAGAAATCTGAGTGTTCAGCAGCCATTGTTTTGCTTTTGGAACAGCGAGGGTTTCGACCAGTAAATCGTGGAGGAGAAGCACTTCAACGTCTTGCTCGCGCAGCGTACGTGCGAATGCATCGTGCTCTTCACCTGCCGCTTCTACAGCAAGAACGTCATCAAATAGCAACTCATGACAGTTTGACGGAGTTAAGTGGGTTAGGGCGCGTTCAGGGCGATTTAATAGAACTCGTCGAAGTTGACCAACTTCTGATCCAACGTACAGCTTGCTCATTTTGTATCCTTACAAATTTTCCAGCCATTAGTTATGACAAGCTTCCTAGAAAGATGCAAGTTATCAAGCTTTGTTTATATTCTGGTATTTCTGGTTTTGTGAGTTTTTTATTTTTATTTTTATTCTTATGAAATTTATTATTAGATATAAATGCTATTTTACTAAAATTAGAGTGCGTGCGTTTTTATTCTAATTTTCCCGTTGAGAAAGAATACATGCACAGTGCATAAAACGTGCATTTTTATTCTAAATTATGCATTATTAAAGTGAATTTATTCGTTATGCATCTTCGTTTTACACGTGAGTGTATTCAAGAAAGCATCATAAACACGCATAGAAAGAGAAAATAACCACATTAAGTGTCAATTAGGATGTTCTGAATATTAAAAAACGCCATTCTTTGTTAATTTTTTGTTTCTTTGTGTGGTCGGTTTAATATTTAGATTCAAATAACCGATAAGAATCGCAGTGGTATGATGTTTGTTTGTGGCTTTTCATCGCAATCCATGCCATATTTCACCGGATCAGCATACTCAGTATAGGGTATTGTGTTTCCATCAAGTAACTAATCTGGAGCCAAAACATGTCTCACGAAGATGAATATCTATCAGTAGAAGAATTAATTGAGATTCAAAAGGAAGAGACTCGCGATATCATTGCAGCATTGCTAGAAGATGGCAGCGATCCAGATTCGCTATACGAAATTGAGCACCACCTGTTTGCAGAAGATTTTGACACGCTAGAAAAAGCGGTAGTTGAAGCATTCAAGATGGGCTTTGAAGTTCTTGAAGCAGAAGAAACTGAAGATGAAGATGGTAACAAGTTGCTTTGCTGTGATGCGACTATGGAGTCCGCACTAGATGCAGAAGCGATTGATGCGCAAGTTGAAAAATTGATTCACTTGGCAGAAAAATACGACATCATCTATGACGGTTGGGGTACGTACTACGAAGGCGAAGATGCGCTTTACCCTGAAGAAGATGAAGACGACGAGTAATCAAAGCTCACTACTTTTGGAAAAACCAGCGTTTAACGCTGGTTTTTTTATACCTTGAAAAACTGACGAATGTGGAGGCGATAAATAATTCACATTGAGTTTATAGGGGATTTCTCCCTATAATGCGTGAAAATTGATCTAGCTCAAGGTGTATATGCAACTCTCACTCGCCGGTTTATGGCAAGTCTCTCCACTGACGGACCTTTCTATCCCACAGGATGACATTACTTTCCCTGCTCCTTTGAGTCAGGTATTGCCAGTTGAAATGACAGAAGAAGCAATTCGTCAGCAAGAGTGGCACCTGATGCATGACATTGAAGTGGATGAATCCATGATGGCATTCCCAGCGGTAGAAATGGTGTTGGGTGGTGTGGATTACCATGCAGAAGTGCGTTTGAACGGAGTAGCATTGTTTGACTGTGACGGTTCTCAAAATGTCTACAAGAAAGACATTCGCCCGTTCATGCAAATGGGGCGTAACCGCTTTGAAATCTTGTTCTTAGAGGAAGAAGAGGATCTTCTGTTTGATGAAGATAAACCTGAGCTGTGCTCTCTGTCCGATCATGAATATAAAAAAAGTGATGAGCGCTTAGGGGTATGGCAAGAACCGTATCTGCAGTTCATTCGCAATGTACGTTTAGACCGCGTGGCAACCGAGCAGATTTGGCACCACGGTGGTGGTTGTGAGTTTAAGGTGGATTTGTACTACCAAACTTTTGCGCCGGGTTTAGTATCGGCATCGGTTAAGTTTAATGGTATGACTTACCATATTCCTATTGATGTCCGAGCGGAGCATGCGAGCGCTTTATTCCAGATCGAAGCGCCAAAGTATGCCGATCTTACTGATCCTGATCCAAGTGATCTCTACCAATTGTCTGTTGAGTTGGATGGGCAGCACCAAAACTTCACTGTTGCCTTGAGCCAGGAGCTTTGTGTTACCCATGTTGTGCTTTAACTTCTAATAATATTATCTATTACAGCATCTTAAGCATTACGACTTCACATGCATCATGCCCTGTTTGTCCAAGCGGGGCATCGAGATGCTCAAAGCCTAGCTTTTCATACAAGCTTACCGCTTCTCTCAGACATTCAGTTGTCTCTAAATAGCACTGCTGATACCCAAATTGTTCCGCCAATTGTAAGCTCAATGCGACGATGCGTTTGGCTAAACCGTGTCCTCGTGTTTGAGGTAAGAAGTACATCTTTTGTAGTTCACACACATTTGGCTCGCCAGCTAAAGGGGCAAAGCCACCGCCACCAACGATCTCTCCGCGATGTTCAATGACCCAATAGGCGGCCCCGCATTGATTGTAAACCGAATACATATCATCAAGCGTTGGATCGGCCACACCATAACCTTTGTCTGCGGTTAAGCCGTATTCTGCAGAGACTTTACGAATCACATCTGCGACTTGCGGGTTGTCTGCTTTAGTAAGAGGCCGAAGAACGTATTCCTCAGACTGACACACTTTTGTTAGCCCTTTTAGGTAAGTCTCTAGACCAAGTTTGAGTTGCTCTTGCTCGCTGTCATCGAGTTGGGTAAGCAGTTGTTCAAAGAAGTGGTTTTGCTGTTGGTCCAGTTGTGATAACGCCTGTTGGCCTTGCTCTGTAATCGCTACGAGTTGACTACGTTTGTCTTTTGGGTTTTCGATGCTCTCGACCAAACCTAATTTAATCAAACCAGTAACGGTTCGGCTCGCGTTGGACTTGTCGACATTAAGCTGCTGTGCCAGCTGATTGATGGTCAATGGCTGCAATTGGATTTCACCCAATGCGTGCGCTTGCACTGGAGTGAGAGCGACATCGCCGCATTGTTTATCAAGCATACCAAGCAATCGGACGGCTTGACGGGAGTAGTGTCGAAGTTGACGAGCGTTCATTATCACTTACCTCTAAAAATAAAGTTGCGCACCGCAATTAAATTAATTGCGGTGCGCAACCTTGTCAATGGTAAATGTCATTTTTCTCGTTAGGAGACGTAGTGAGCCTCCATGTTTAAGCGTGGTGATGTAAACAAAACTGCGGTGCTGGAGCTTTTTCTGATGATTTACGCATCCATACTTTCTCGTGGAAGTAGTAAGCCACCGTGTTCAAACTCGGCTCTAGCATCGCCATTACGCCGCCGACAAATGCATCACCTGTTAGTAAGTAAACCACGGTAAAAGCGACGCTGAAGTGCACGGTCGCAAAGCTTGCGGTTTTTAATTTGGTCATCCACTGACGAGCTTTAAGTGCTGGGACTTTTGCCCATGCCTTTTCATGAAAGTAGAAGGCTACGGTGTTCACTGAAGGCTCAATCATGGCAATTAAACTACCAATTAGAATGTCGCCTGTGAGTACGTAAGCGACACTAAATGCGATAGTAAAATGCAGTGCTGCGAAAGTTAGTGTCTTTTTCATGATAATTACTCAATCGTGTTTGTTTCGATGAGTTCATTATCGATAATAATTCTCATTAATGCTAATGGGTAATGAGTATTGTTGTGATAGGGGGAAGCTATTGATGATGGTTTTGGTGAAATGTATACAAAAAAGGTTGGCCATGATGACCAACCTTTGAACCAAAAGTGAGAAGTGTTAATTCTTCTCTTTCACTGAGGCTTAAAGCGCAGCGATCGTTGTCTTCTGCTCTTCTAGCTTAGCTAGTGTCTCTTTGTAGCCTTCAAGCTTCTCACGCTCTTTAGCAACAACTGCTTCAGGTGCTTTCGCTACGAAGCCTTCGTTACCTAGTTTGCCTTCGATACGCTTGATTTCGCCGTGAGTCTTCTTGATTTCGCCATCTAGACGAGCAAGCTCAGCATCTTTGTCGATCAGACCTGCCATTGGGATCATCAACTCAGACTTACCAACCAGTGCTGTCGCACATGCAGGAGTTTGTTCGCCAGTTTCAAGCACGCGTACTGCTTCTAGCTTCGCTAGTGACATCAGTACTTGCTTGCTTGCTTCTAGACGAGAGGCATCTTCTGCATTTGCTGCTTTCAGCATAACGTCAAGCGGCTTACCAGGGTTGATGTCGTATTCAGCACGTAGGTTACGGATGCTGGTAATAAACGCTTTCACCCATTCAATGTCGTCTAGCGCTTCTTGGTTGAAGTTTGCTTCGTCGAATTGAGGCAGTGCTTGCAGCATGATTGTCTCGCCTTCTACACCTTCAACTAATGGCTTGATGCTTTGCCAGATAGTTTCAGTGATGTAAGGAATCACTGGGTGAGCTAGACGTAGAGTCTTCTCAAGAACCGTGATTAATGTACGACGAGTACCACGCTGTTGTGCTTCAGTACCTTTCCATAGAACTGGCTTAGTAAGCTCTAGGTACCAGTCACAGAATTGGTTCCAGATGAATTCGTAAAGCGTGTTCGCAGCCATATCTAGACGGAAGTTGTCGATATGGTTGTTAAACGCTTTCGCTGCGAGTTCAAACTGAGACTCGATCCACTTGTCTGCTAGTGAGTATTCAATCTCACCACCGTTGAAGCCACAATCTTGCTCTTCTGTGTTCATCATTACGTAACGGCTTGCGTTCCATAGTTTGTTACAGAAGTTACGGTAACCCTCAAGACGTTTCATATCCCAGTTGATATCACGACCTGTTGATGCCATTGCTGCAAGAGTGAAACGCAGTGCGTCTGTACCGTATGCTTCGATACCGTTTTCAAACGTCTTACGAGTGTTCTTCTCGATCTTCTTCGCTAGTTGAGGCTGCATCATGTTGCCACAACGCTTCTCTACGAGAGACTCTAGGTCGATACCATCAATCATGTCGATTGGGTCAAGTACGTTACCTTTCGACTTGGACATCTTGTCGCCGTTTTCGTCACGGATTAGACCAGTAACGTAAACCGTTTTAAATGGTACTTGTGGATTGCCGTTTTCGTCTTTCACGAAGTGCATGGTCATCATGATCATGCGCGCAACCCAGAAGAAGATGATGTCGAAACCAGTTACTAGAACGTCTGAAGGGTGGAATACTTTCAGGTCGTCAGTTTGCTCTGGCCAACCTTGAGTACCGAACGTCCATAGTGCAGAAGAGAACCACGTATCCAGTACGTCTTCGTCTTGGTGCAGTTCAATGACTGACTCTAGGTTGTTGTTCTTACGAACTTCTTCTTCAGTGCGACCTACGTAAACATTACCTTGGTTGTCGTACCAAGCTGGGATGCGGTGACCCCACCATAGCTGACGAGAGATACACCAGTCTTGAACGTCACGCATCCAAGAGAAGTACATGTTTTCGTATTGCTTAGGAACGAATTGGATGTCGCCGTTTTCTACTGCTTCAACTGCAGTTTTCGCTAGAGGCGCAGTACGCACGTACCATTGGTCAGTTAGCATTGGTTCGATAACCACGCCACCACGGTCGCCGTAAGGAACTTGTAGATCGTGATCTTTCACTTCTTCAAGTAGACCTAGCTCGTCGAATTCAGCAACGATAGCTTTACGAGCGGCAAAACGCTCCATACCGTGGTATTTATCTGGTAGTTCAGTGCTGTAAGCTTCGCTTGCTTCGCCGTTAGTGTTGAATACTTCTGCTGAGTCGCGGATGTTCGCGTCGAAAGTCAGAATGTTGATCATTGGTAGCTGGTGGCGCTTACCTACTTCGTAGTCGTTGAAGTCGTGCGCAGGTGTGATTTTCACACAGCCAGTACCTTTTTCCATATCTGCGTGCTCATCGCCCACGATTGGGATGCGACGATCAACGATAGGAAGGATGATTTCTTTACCGATAAGATCTTTGTAACGTGGATCTTCTGGGTTAACTGCAACACCCGTATCGCCTAGCACGGTCTCTGGACGAGTCGTTGCAACAACGATGTAGTCTTTGCCATCCGCTGTTTTAGCGCCATCTGCTAGTGGGTAGCGGAAGTGCCACATGTGGCCTTTAGTGTCTTTGTTCTCTACTTCTAGATCTGAAATCGCTGTGTGTAGCTTTGGATCCCAGTTAACTAGACGCTTACCGCGGTAGATTAGATCGTCTTCGTATAGACGTACGAACACTTCTTGAACGGCGTTAGATAGACCATCGTCCATCGTGAAGCGTTCACGATCCCAGTCTACAGATGCGCCAAGACGACGAAGCTGCTTAGTGATAGTGCCGCCAGATTCGCCTTTCCATTCCCAGATTTTGTCGATGAAAGCTTCACGACCGTAATCGTGTTTTGTTTTGCCTTCTTCTGCAGCGATCTTACGCTCAACAACCATCTGAGTTGCGATACCAGCGTGGTCAGTACCTACTTGCCAAAGGGTGTTTTTACCCTTCATACGTTCACAACGGATAAGCGTATCCATGATCGTATCTTGGAACGCGTGGCCCATGTGTAGGCTACCAGTGACGTTCGGTGGCGGGATCATGATGCTGTATGATTCTTTAGTAGTGTCACCGTGTGGCTTAAAGTAGCCTTTCTCTTCCCAAGTCTGATACAGAGCTTGTTCGATTGAAGTTGGGTTGTATGTCTTTTCCATAGCGCTCTTTTAATGGATACGTTGATGGTTGAATCTTAGTCAATCTTTATAAGTGAGGGATCTTAACAAGATCGCCTTAACTATAAGGATTGACCGTTAAGGATATTGAATTTCGATCGTTTGCAGCTGGTAACCTGCTTGACGGTAAATTTTATATCTTTCTCTTGCGAGTTGTTTAGCTTTTTCTTCGCAGGGCACGAAGTCTACCACTTGAGCAAACTTGTTCGCAAAGGTTGTCTCATTTTCCGCCAAATTAATTACCAGCTGACGGTTCCAATTAGGTTTTACACCTTCATGGCCGATTTCAATATTGGTGGCGTATTTCGGTCCCTCGCCTACGAGGTTATGTGCCATGAACTTGTCTGCATCAACTTGCCAAAAGGCTTCAGCGAGCTGCTCGGCGTGTGGTTTGTCTTGGCAGTTTAAATACACTTTAGCGCCTTGGCGAGCAAAGTGCTGAGCCAAAAACACGATGTATTCTTCAAAGCCAGCCACCGTTGCTTGCGGGCTCTCTTCGTTAATGATGTAGAAGGTTGCAGTTTGCATCATTCTCTCACTTGCCTTGGGTCTCTTCCTAAGACCATCTTAAGTCCCACTTTCATTTTAGAAAATTAGGATAATAAAAAAGGGCCTTGCGGCCCTTTTAGATTCTGTTCAGAAATTACTCTTCTGTCTCTTGGCCGCTGCGGTTCAAAAGGAATTGGACAAGCATTGAGACAGGACGGCCCGTTGAGCCTTTCGCTGCGCCTGATTTCCACGCGGTACCTGCGATATCGACGTGTGCCCAGTTGTACTTCTTCGCGAACTTAGATAAGAAGCAACCCGCAGTAATTGTGCCACCAGGGCGACCACCAATGTTTGCCATATCCGCAAACGGGCTCTTCAACTGTTCGTGGTACTCGTCTGCCATTGGTAGACGCCATGCACGGTCACTCGCTTGCTCAGAAGCGTTTACTAGCTCATGAGAAAGAGGGTTGTGGTTAGAGATTACGCCGCTGATATGGTGGCCTAGTGCGATAACACAAGCACCAGTTAGCGTTGCAACGTCAACCACGCAGTCTGGTTCGAAACGCTCTACGTAAGTCAGTGCGTCACAAAGAACAAGACGGCCTTCAGCATCCGTGTTCAGAACTTCTACAGTTTGACCAGACATGGTCGTTAGGATGTCACCTGGACGGTAAGCGTTGCTGCCAGGCATGTTTTCACAGCCCGCTAGAACACCAATAACGTTGATTGGTAGGTTTAGCTTCGCTAGCGCTTTCATTGTACCGAATACCGATGCCGCACCACACATGTCGTACTTCATCTCATCCATACCTTCGCCCGGCTTTAGAGAGATACCGCCTGAGTCGAAGGTTAGACCTTTACCTACGAGCACAATCGGTTTTGCATCTGAGTCAGGGTTACCTTTGTACTCGATGATAGACATCATAGATTCGTTTTTAGAACCACGGCCTACTGCTAGGTAAGAGGTCATACCCAGTTTTTCCATCTCTTGCTCACCAATGATTTTGGTGGTTACGGTTTCGTAATCGTCCGCTAGACGACGAGCTTGAGAAGCAAGGTAAGCTGGATTAGCTACGTTTGGCGGCATGTTGCCAAGGTCTTTTGAGGCTTTGACACCTGATGCGATAGCAAGACCATGAGTGATTGCTTTTTCACCCAAGTTCAATTCACGACGCGTTGGTACGTTGAAAACAAGCTTGCGCAGTGGGCGGCGAGTCTCAGGTTTCACGCTCTTGAATTGATTAAATGTGTATAGACCATCTTTAGTCGCTTCTACAGCCTGGCGCACTTTCCAGTATGTATCACGACCCTTAACATGCAGTTCAGTTAGGAAACATACCGCTTCCATTGAGCCTGTCTCGTTAAGTGTGCTGATCGTCTTTTGAATGATTTCCTTGTACTGGCGCTCGCCAAGTTCACGCTCTTTGCCGCAACCGACAAGTAAAACGCGCTCTGACAAAACACCTGGTACTTGATGCAGTAGCAGCATCTGACCAGGTTTACCCTCTAGATCACCACGGCGAAGTAGTGAACTGATGTAACCGTCACTGATTTTATCAAGTTGTTCGGCTACTGGAGAAAGGCGACGTGGTTCAAACACACCAACAACGATACATGCGCTACGTTGTTTCTCTGGACTGCCACTTTTTACACTGAACTCCATGCGTACTCCTACATCCTGAAGACAAATTGCTCTAAATGTTAGATAATGATCGCTTACTTGTTGAATTTTAGCTCCAGGCTTACATGCAGAGCTGATTAAGCGACTAACATCTAGTTTATAATTTTTAAAAAAATAAATGGTTCAACGGGAAACTATAGTGATTCGACCAAAAAAACAAGTTTTGTATAGGTAATTTCAGCGTGATTATTGTTAGATATTTGATCCGCGAAACACTCAAGAGCCAATTTGCGATTTTTTTCGTACTTTTTTTGGTGTTTGTAAGCCAGAAATTCATAAGTGTTCTTGCTGATGCTTCTGATGGGGATATTCCTGCTGGATTGATTTTCTCGATTGTTGGTTTGAACATGCCAGCAATGGGTCTGTTAATGCTGCCTTTAAGTCTGTATATCGGCATATTGATCACATTTGGTCGTCTGTATGCAGAGAGCGAAATTGTCGTAATGAACGCGACAGGTATTGGTAATAAATTCTTGGTTCAAGCGGCCTTATACCTAGCGTTGATTACTTCAGCGGTGGCGGCTTTCAATGCGTTGTGGCTATCGCCGTGGTCTCAAGACCGCGTTGAGCAGCTTTATGAGCAGGTAGCGTCAGAAAACAGCGTTGACCTACTTAAAAAAGGTCAGTTCCAAGGTACACCAGACGGTTCATCGGTTGTGTTCATCGATGACATTAAAGACAATACCTTGAGCAACGTTTTTGTTGCGCAGATGCGCCCTCGAGATTCAGTGTTACCGAGTGTGATGTTCTCATCTTCTGGTGAAGTAAAAGAGCTTTCGGACGGTCGTCAGATCATCACTATGAAAGAAGGTACGCGTTATGAAGGTGTGCCTACTCGCGTTGAATATATGATCACGAAATTCGATGAATACGAAGGTGTTATCGGCCAACGTGAGGTCAAAAAGAAAGGGCGAGACTGGGAAGCATACCCAACGGTTGACTTGATAGGTCACCCAGATCCAGAGGCGCAAGCGGAGCTACAATGGCGAATTTCGTTATTTGTGTGTATTCCACTCTTAACAATGCTCGTTATTCCTTTGTCTGCGGTGAATCCGCGTCAGGGACGGTTTGCCAAAATGGGGCCTGCGATTCTGATCTATCTAGCGTATTTCTTGGCGATCAGTGCAACCAAATCTGCATTAGAAGATGGTGACATCCCGGCTGCTATTGGTATGTGGCCAATCAATGCGATGTTGCTGATTGTTGCTATCATGGCGAATATGATGGACAGCGTTGCTGCTAGACGAATAAAAGACAAATTCCGCAAGAAGAGGCTCGCGTAAGCTGTGTTCAAAATCTTAGACCTTTACATCGGTAGAACCATCATCTCTACCACTGCCTTGGTTTTAGCGACGTTTGTTGGCTTATCGGGCATCATCAAATATGTAGAACAGCTACGTAAAGTAGGGCGAGGTGTATACGACCTCACTCATGCGTTGTACTTTGTGTTACTCAGTGTGCCGCGTGATATCGAAATGTTCTTTCCAATGGCGGCATTACTCGGTGCCCTGATCGGCTTAGGTATGTTGGCTTCAAGCTCTGAGCTGGTGGTGATGCAAGCTGCTGGTTTCTCTAAGCTGGATATCGGGTTATCGGTACTAAAAACGGCCGTCCCGCTCATGATTGTCGTTATGGCGTTAGGTCAATGGGGCGCTCCTGAGGCCCAGAAGATGGCCCGTGACTTACGTGCGTTTGCGATATCAGGTGGTAGCATTGTGTCTGTGCGCTCAGGTGTGTGGGCTCGTGACGCAAACGACTTTATCTTTATCGGTAAAGTCGAAGACGACAAGCTTTATGCTTTAAATATGTGGCGTTTTGATGATGATAAGAATCTACAAAAAGTTATTTTCGCCGAAGAAGTCGACTACCAACAAGATAACAACTGGCTGATGCGCTACGTACAGATTACGGACATGGAAAATGAAAACGTAATTTCAAAGCAAGACATCGAACAGATGGAGTGGCACACCTCTTTGGCACCAGATAAGCTAGCTGTGGTGACCGTGAAGCCAGAGGAATTGTCACTGAGCGGTTTGTATGATTATGTGACTTACCTGAAAGCATCGGAACAAGATGCATCTCGCTATGAGTTGGCGTTTTGGCGTAAGTTGACTCAGCCGCTTTCAATTGCTGTGATGATGTTAATGGCGCTATCTTTTGTTTTCGGTCCACTCAGAAGCGTGACCATGGGGGCAAGGGTATTGTCGGGCGTGGTTGCCGGGTTTACTTTTTACATATCCAGTGAGTTCTTTGGCCCATTAAGCTTGGTGTATGGCATATCCCCAGTGTTTGGTGCTTTGGCCCCGAGTTTGGTGTTCTTAGCTATTGCGATTGCACTGCTACGAAGAAAGCTATAACTGAAGCATCATCGAATAAACCAAGTTTTACCGAACCAAATGTAAAAGGAAGGCATTACGCCTTCCTTTTTTGTGTTCCTAGACAAGTTAATTTGCCTTAGGTAATACAACAACCTCTGTTTTGGCCCAAATGTCGTGGAAACCACGTTTCTTCGGATCAATCGGTACAGTCAAATTTGCCAAGCCAAAGCCAGATGTCGAAATACGAATCAGAGCTTGAGTTACCGTAATTGGTGCTCCGTCTTTGGCATTGCGAACTCGAAGCTTCCAAGCGCGCATCCCAAGAGTTTGTCCTGCTCGCGTCCAGAAGAACACAAAGAAATATATCCACACACCCGCAAGATAAAGTGTAAATAGAGGGCTCAATACAGGGTGCTTTCCGAGCATATCTGCGGCATCAGCGTACTCGCCATAGCTCAACAATCCTGCTGCATTTAGTGCAAACACAACGGCCATAACAATACCTGCGGCCATCATTTCAATTGCGATAATAATCAATGTGTCGTAAATCAACGCTGCAAGTCGACGAAAGAGACCAGCAGGTGGAAGAGTTGTAGACGTTGTCATTATTCCATCACTTACCTTAAAAATTGTGCGTCAGAATATAGATTCCCTCACCAAGAGAAAAGAGACCTAACGCACAGAGTCTTTAATTGTGTATAAACGAAGAGACTTTTCTGCCCTACGTTATCAGCACATGTCATGATACACGAGGCCGTGCAGCAATATGTTTCAACTGAATTCGACTCTCTTAACCATTGGCTTTTTGGTCTGTGACCAGATTAGATAGCTGAGAGAGTTGGTGTTTCTCATCTTCGGTATAATGTTGGCTTAATGAAAGCTCTAAAGCTTTTTCTGACAGCTTGATTGCTGGTGACAAAAATAACTTAGGGTGCATACTAGAGAGAGCTAGCAAGGCCTTTTGTAGGCGAATCTGTATTTGGAGTTGCGCTGCACCATCGTGTGCTATCGGCAAAAAGACATCATCAAACAAATCCTGGCAGCTCAATGCGGGCACAAATAGTCTAGGATATCGAGTTTTGGTAGGCGGCTCACTGAGTAGGTCTCCCCATAATGAAAGTGCTCGTACAGAACGCCCAAGAACGTCAATCGCGGTGCCATTATCATTTACAGCCGGAGATAGTGCTCGTGAGGCGATTTCCGCCATAACGACTAAACCAAAGCGAGGGTCCTGATCATATGAACGCTCTGTTCGAATCGTGAAGGCTGCCGTTACTTCGCTTTCGTCTGGCAATTCTCCACAAACCCAAGCCAATGGTTGACCTACGTACACAAAACTTCCCGGTTGTCGCTCAAGGTAGATGGTGCATTGGTTTGCTTCAGCAATACTATCGAGATGATGCATATCAACATGCTGTAAGTAGCCAATTTCTTGGCTCAAAATAGGTTTACTTCCTCTGGGTTTATGTTCTGGGTGGCTCCACGGGTGAGCACCTAGCCAACGCTCTTTGCCCCGTTTTCTTATCGCATCTAACAAGGCTTGCTCCACGTATGAAGTGGTTTCACTGACCCTTCCTAGTACGGAAAGGTGCTGAATCCAACGTAGCAGAGTGAGTATGATCATCACGATTACGGCGATAGTCACGATGAACAGATAAATTTGTGCTTGTTGATGATAGGCCCCAATACCTAGCGCGATAATTCCTACCAAACTAAATAGAAAAGAGCCAAGAAAGGTTGCTAAGGCATTTTGTGTTGTGCTGTCTTCCATCAACAGTTTTGTCGCTCGCGGCGTTACCCCTGCACTAGCGGCACTGTACGCTGAGACCATAATATTGAGAGAGAATGTAGTCACTGCAAGCATGGAGGTTGCGAGGATATTTAATATGTTGTTCAACAAATCCTTGCTGACGTTGATGGCAGGGGGCAGAGTAATGAACTGGTTTAAAACAATCGACATTAAGGCGGTAGCAACAGCTAGTAATGCGTAGAGTGACGTCCGGACCCACAGTTTTCGTGTCATCTGTTTCAGTAACCACTGCCATTTTGACCCAGTCATTCTTTGCTCCTATTCAGTTCTCACTAGAAAGTCGATAGAAAATTCAGAAAGTTATTCTTGCTTAAGCATAGGTTAAATGCCCGTCGTTCTGCTTGATATTTCATGCATCACGAAAGTAAGAAAGCTGCTTGCTTCAAAGAATGGTGCTCTTGAGGTGTGAATTACCACGATTCTGTTACCTTAATTGATAGATGAATTAAAAGTATGTGATTGAAAAGAGGTAGCGCATGATTGTAATTACAGGTGCAAGTAGCGGTTTAGGGGCGGAACTAGCAAAGCGTTATGATGCGGAAGGCAAAGAGACGTATGTAATAGGAAGAAATACAGAAAAACTATCCGCACTAGCAAAACAACTCTCTCATAACGTTGGTTATCAAGCTTGCAACCTCTCATTACATCAAGGTGTGAAACAGCTCTTTGATGGGATGAAACAGCCGCCTGAAATGGTCATTCATAGTGCGGGAAGTGGTTATTTTGGCTTACTGGAAGAGCAGGAGCCGGAAGAGATTCAAAAGTTGATTGATAACAACCTGAATACTGCGATTCATGTGCTAAGAGAGTTAGTAAAGCGTTACAAAGATCATCCAATAAAAGTGGTCATGATCATGTCCACAGCCGCGCAACAACCTAAAGCGCAAGAGTCTACGTATTGTGCAGTGAAATGGGCCGTCAAAGGATTAATTGAGTCGGTTCGTTTGGAGCTAAAAGGAAAACCTATGAAAATTATCGCGGTTTATCCTGGTGGAATGGATACGGAATTCTGGAAAACAAGCGGCAACACGATAGACACGAGTCACTTCATGCAAGCAGAAGATACCGCAGAGATGCTCCATAATGCGTTGTCGAGCATTGGGAATGGTTATGTTTCTGATATTACAGTGAATAGAACTTAAAAAGAGTTTCGTATACTCATTTTCATCTGGAAGAGTAGTAGAAAATGGAGCGTACGTTTCTTATGAGTACAGCTTTGTCACACTTTGTGGCGAAATTATCAGCAAACGATAGTTATTTAAGGTATTTCTGCTTGCGCAGGTCAAAAGCTTACGTATAATGCCAACCATCAAAGGGCAATAGCCCAAAGATGCCGGTGTGGTGAAATTGGTATACACGACGGATTCAAAATCCGTTGCCTTCGGGCGTGGCGGTTCAAGTCCGCCCACCGGTACCATATTAGAAAGGTCGCTTTTATAGCGGCCTTTCGTCGTTTTAGGTGTTCGTAAATATCAAAAGAAAGTTAGCGTTGCCTTCGCGGTGGCGGCAGGAATGCCAGTCCAATCAACTCCGTCCACCGGTACCATATTTTAAGACAGAGCCTCGATGAGAGTCGGGGCTTTGTTGTATCTGGATCTTCAAAACAAAAAAGCGCGAGGGGTATGCCTCGCGCAAACTACTACATGGTGATAGTAGGAACAGCCTATAGAGCTGTGAACAAGGTATTTTGAGTGTTCGGAGTCCAGTCTGCTTGGGACACGTGCGGTACATCAACTAGATAACGCAAGCCTTGATAAGTCACCACATCGCCTTGTTTATAGGAAACATTCTGAGTCCAGTTAGTGGCTGGGTCCGCATTTGTCCAGAGGCTAGAGGTTGGAGACGGTGCCCAATCTTGTTGTGCAGTATGGTTTGTTACAGCCTGGTATACAGTACCTAGGTGTAAGACGTAATCGCCAGCGTCGTAGTTATGACCAATTTGCCAGTTCGGTGTGTAGTTATCCATTGTGTCGAAGTCATAACCCGCTTGTTTTGCTAACTGTATAAACTTAGCGAGCTTAGGTAGGTTTTGCGTTGCCCCCATGCCACGCTTACCATCTTCAAATAGGAACTCGTGAGTTAATACGATAACTTTATCGGCGTGTAAAGGTGTACCACATGGGAACTCTTGAGCTTTGGAGTTGATCGGGTTAATCGTTGTTGGTGCACAAGTGTTTAACGCGGAATCCACATATCCAAGAAATGCTTCTGCTTCTGTAAGGCTGTTTGCTGGCATTTCAATGCCCCAATTTTCAGGTGCCCAGTCCACATCCCAACCGTGAGTTTGATAGCCGTTATTCGCTAGGATATTTTGAACCTCGATAGCTGCTTTTACACTGTTGGATGGGTTGGATGTATCGCATACATATCCTGGTTCCCAAGGTTTCAGGTCATCAGACGTGGCACATAACCCATCTGCTTTGAAGTCTTTCGTCACGCGCCAACCGTTGGTGTAGGGCAGTCTAGCAAACTCTGTTGCCTTGTAGTTCGGGTAGCTTGTAATGTTCGGCAAATACTTTGCTAACACAGATAAGTTTTCCGTAAACATTGAGGCATCGTAAACAGGGTCTTGATACGAGTTAAGCTGGTGGTCCCCGGTCGCATTACACTCCGCAGCACTGTTCGGTCCAAACTCATCCACGCAGTTGTGCACCATGTGATCGTAACTGTGGTTCGCAACAATATGACCAGTGTCTAATGCGAGCTTTAAGGCTTCTAGGGAACGGTCTTCATTCTCATCACCAATTCCATCTAAATGCCAAGCATTAAAGTAAAACGTCGCTTTGATATCTTCCTGGTTAAGTACTTGAATAACGTCAATAGATGCATTGATTGGTCCATCATCAAACGTTAGATAAATTGTGCCTTTAGAGTCGGTTTGAGCAAATGAGTGTTGTGATAGTGCGGCACTTACAAGCGTTGCAATAGCCAATTTATTAAATTTCATTCTCTATTCCTTTTAAGAAATTAATAACGACGTTGTCAGTAGTAAAATATTGATAATTTGAAACTTAATGTGATGTCTTAAATTATTTTATGACTTTTATCCTAGACCTAAATAATTACAAAAAAATAGGTGGTATTTTCTAAATTGGGATTGTGTTCACGAATAATGCAACCGGTTGCGCTTTTTTGTCTTGGTTATTTTTGCTACAGTTTTTACAGGTTGAAATTTACACAACGGGAGTAAGGCTATGAAAAAGATCCTTTTATGCTGTAGCGCAGGGATGTCCACCAGTATGCTTGTTAAGAAAATGGAGCAAGCTGCTGAAAATAAAGGAATTGAGTGCAAAATTGATGCAATGTCAGTGAATGCGTTTGAAGATGCAATTAAAGAGTACGATGTTTGTCTTCTCGGGCCTCAAGTACGTTTTCAGCTAGAAGAGCTAAGAAAAACGGCGCAAGAGCATGGTAAAAACATTGATGCTATTTCTCCTCAGCATTATGGAATGATGAAGGGAGAAGAAGTACTAGAGCAAGCATTAGAATTAATTAACTAAACTATAGTTTTAAATTAAAAAGATAACTGTACATCAAATATAAATATTTGATGCGGGATTCTTTTGCCTAAAATAAGGATGGATTCTATGAAGCTTTATGACGCAATTATAGGCGCAGTCGAAAAGCATATAGCCCCTATAGCAGCTAAAGTGGGGAATCAGCCCCATGTTCGCGCAATGAGAGACGGTTTTATTGTCGCAATGCCGTTTATTATTGTCGGTAGTTTCATTTTGATTTTTGCATTCCCCCCATTTGCCGAAGATACAACCTTTACTTTTGGTCGAATTTGGCTCGATTTCGCCACTACACATTTTGATACCATAATGATGCCATACAACATGTCGATGGGGGTCATGACCATTTTTGTTTCGCTGGGCGTTGCTTATAGTTTAGCGAAGGCTTACAAGATGGATGGGATCACGAGTGCTGTATTGTCACTAATGTCTTTTTTACTCATTGCGGCCCCAGCTAAAGATGGCGCGTTGTCTATGTCTCACATGGGCGGAACCGGGATCTTCACCGCAGTGATGTGTGCATTTTTCTCGGTGGAGCTCTACCGTTTTATGAAAAAGCACAATATTACGATTCGCATGCCAGAGCAGGTGCCACCGGCGATTGCGCGATCATTTGAAGTATTGCTACCAGTCTTAGCGATATTCATTACCTTATATCCACTTAGCCTTTTTGTACAAACCCAGTACGACATGCTGATTCCAGATGCTGTTATGGCTATCTTTAAACCGCTAATTAGTGCGTCTAACTCATTGCCTGCCATTATTGGCGCTTTATTGCTTTGCCAGCTGCTTTGGTTTGCGGGTATTCATGGTGCTGCAATTGTTGTTGGACTGCTTTCTCCAATCTTTTTGACCAACATTGGTGCCAACATTGAAGCCTTTGTTGCAGGTGAACCGATTCCAAACGTATTTACTCAACCGTTCTGGGATTTTTACATCTTTATTGGCGGCTCTGGTGCAACACTTGCTCTTGTTATGCTGATGTCGTTTAGCCGTTCTGTTCACCTTAAGAGCATTGGTCGAATGAGTGCGGTGCCTGGCTTTTTCCAAATCAACGAACCTGTGATCTTCGGTAGCCCAGTTGTGATGAACCCGACCTTGTTTATCCCGTTCGTCTTCGCTCCAGTCATCAACGCTACGATTGCGTATTTTGCTGTGCATGTCGGCTTTGTGGGTATGGGGGTCGCTACAACACCTTGGACAACACCGGCACTGATAGGTGCTTCGTGGGGTAGCGGTTGGACCTTTGCGCCAGTATTGCTCGTCATTGGTTTATTAATTCTTGATCTAATCATCTACTTCCCATTCTTCAAAATGTTTGAGAAGCAAATGTTGGAGCAAGAACTACCAACGACGAAGGAAACTAAAGGTGATACGCAGCCGTCAGGCGAAGGCGTTACTGCTTAACTGTGCTTAATGGGCCGCAATTACCGCGGCCCGATTTTCGGAGAGAAAATGATGGAACAAGAATTGGTTGTAATGGAGATCATTTGCAATGCTGGTGAAGCCAGAAGTTTAAGCTACGAGGCATTGCGTTTATCTCGAGAACAAGATTTTGAAGCGGCTGATGAGAGGCTCTCTCAAGCAAGAGAGTGCATTAATAAAGCCCACTTAATACAGACTCAGCTTATTGAAGAAGATCAGGGAGAAGGGAAAGTCCCGATGACGTTAGTGATGGTGCATGCTCAAGATCACCTAATGACTACGATTTTGGCTCAAGAGATGGCTGTAGAAATCGTCGCACTGAACAAAAAAATCTCGAACAAATAAAGGGGGATGAAAATGTCTAGAGAGGCGATCAAACTTGCCATTATTGGCGGTGGTAGTAGCTATACCCCGGAATTGGTTGAAGGGGTTATTAAGCGCTTAGAATATTTACCCGTTAAGAAAATCCATTTTGTGGACATTGAGTCAGGAGCTGAGAAGCTTGAGATCATCAAAGGATTGGCTCAGCGAATGGTCGATAAAGCCGGAGCAAAAATTGAGATAAAAGCCGGTTTCGATCGCCGTGCTGCGATAAAAGATGCGGATTTTGTGATGACGCAGTTTCGTGTTGGTGGCCTTGCTGCACGCGCTAACGATGAGCGAATCCCAATCAAGTACGACGTCATCGGCCAAGAAACAACGGGCCCTGGTGGTTTTGCTAAAGCACTGCGAACCATTCCGGTCATTCTTGATATCTGTAAAGACATTGAAGAGTTGGCTCCAAACGCATGGATGCTCAATTTCACCAACCCAGCGGGTTTAGTTTCCGAAGCGGTCAGTAAGTACACCAAAGTAAAGAGTATTGGTTTATGCAATGTGCCCGTTTCAATGGAAATGATGATTGCAGAAATGATGGAGTGCGAGCCAAAAGAGCTACAACTTGAGTTTGCTGGGTTAAACCATCTCGTGTGGGTACACAAAGCATGGCTCAATGGGGAAGATATTACTCAAACGGTATTAGAGAAAGTCGGTGATGGTGCCAACTTCAGTATGAAGAATATCTGGGAAGAGCCGTGGGATCCTGCATTTCTAAAAGCACTGGGGGCGATACCATGTCCTTATCATCGCTACTTCTACCAAACTGATGCCATGCTTGCTGAAGAGAAACAAAGTGCCGATGAAAAAGGCACTCGTGCTGAGCAGGTAATGGAAACAGAAAATGCGCTATTTAAGCTCTATCAAGATCCTACCCTCGATCATAAGCCGAAAGAGTTAGAGGAGCGGGGTGGTGCTTATTATTCTGATGCATCACTGAACCTAGTTGATTCAATTTATAACAATCGTAATAGTATTCATGTTGTTAACGTTTTAAATAATGGAGCGATCAACGGCCTACCTGACGATGCTGTGATTGAATGTAGTGCGGTGATTGGTAGCTGGGGGGCGAAACCTCTTGCGGTTGGCGAGTTGTCAAACAATATCAAAGGATTACTCTATCAAGTTAAAGCGTATGAGCAGCTAACAATAGAAGCTGCTGTCGAAGGTAATTATGACAAGGCGCTTATGGCATTAACCAATAACGCATTGGTGCCTGACATTGGCCGCGCCAAGTCAATCCTGGATGATATTCTGGCGGTGAACGCTCCGTATTTACCTCAATTTAAACTAACGACGTTGTAAGACTAAGGAAGGGCGCCGATGAAAGTCATTTTTAATGCTGATGATTTTGGTTTAACGAGAGGTGTAAATAGCGGCATCGTTAAAGCTCATCAGCAAGGTGTGGTTCGTTCAACCACCATGATGGTGGGTATGGATGCTGAGCAACATGCCTTAGAACTAGCTCGCCATAATCCAGACTTGAAAATTGGCGTTCATCTTAGGTTTACAGCAGGTGTGCCTATAACGAAGCATCCTAACTTGACCAACGGCCGATCGTACTTTATCAACTATGACGAACTTTGGAGTAAGCAGGACTTCGAAACTCAGGTCGTTTATGATGAAACAAAAGCTCAGGTGGAACATTTTTTATCGCTTGGGTTAGAGCTAAGCCACTTAGATAGCCATCATCACGCGCATACTCACCCTCAAATTTTGCCCGTTATTAAAGAAGTAGCGAATGAATACCGAGTGCCACTGCGGGGCACTGGCTTGTGTCAAGAATCGATGACAATCAGGTATATCTTTACTGATGAGTTTTATGACCAAAAAGTGAGCTTGGATGGTTTAATGGCACATTTATTGAGCTTAAAAGCTGACTATGACTTGGTTGAGGTGATGTGCCACCCGGCAGAGGCCGATCAGGCGCTTATCTTAAAGAGTGGCTATGCGCTTCAGCGAGAGCTAGAGTTACAAGTTCTTACCTCTCCCATTTTAAAAGAACAGTTAGCTCAGCATGGTATAACTGTCACGGATTACTCTGAGCTTGTTTCTACCAATCAAATGGTCGGTGTATGATTAAAGGCTGCCAGCTTCGCCCCCTATAGCACCTTACGAATTGCTGGCAGCCGTTCTACACAAACGAATATTTAATAACAATTGCAGTTGGACCCAATAGCATTATGGCAAGGATTAAAGATGTAGCCGAACTCGCCGGTGTAAATCGCTCTACCGTTTCTCGAATTATTAATGGAGAGGGGAAATTTCGCGAGGAAACTCGAAAAAAAGTAGAGCAAGCTATGGCGCAATTGAATTATCGTCCCAGTGCAATTGCTCGTTCACTCGCAACCTCATCCAGTAATATGGTTGGGTTATTGGTGACTTACTATACGGGGGGCTTCTTTGGCGAGATGATGGAGCAGGTTCAGACCGAGCTGGATATTCATAAGAAGTTTTTGATTACAGCTCAAGGCCATCATTCTGCACAAGGTGAAAAAGAGGCAATTCAGCGTTTTAATGATTTACGTTGTGACGGCTATGTACTTCATAGTCGTTATTTGTCAGATGATGACTTACGTGAACTAGCTAAACAGCCAACACCTTTCGTTCTCCTGGATCGCTACGTGGAAGGAATAGAAGAGCGTTGTGTTACCTTTAACCATCATCATGCAAGTCGTATTGCCGTTGAGCACCTTTTAGCTGGTGCTCATCGAAAGATTGCTTGTATTGCCGGTCCATCCCAACGTCATAACAGTGTATTGAGAAAGCTTGGGTATATTGATGCAATGAAGGATGCTGGTATAGATATTGATGAAAGCTGGTGTGAAGAAGGGAATTATGGCCGGCAAAGTGGTTATGATGCAATGGCTGCAATTTTACAACGACACCCTGATGTGACGGCTGTCTTTTCGTGCAGTGAAGAAATGACGGTTGGCGCAATGCAGTACTTACACGAGCACAGTATTTCTGTACCAGAGCAAATCTCATTAACTAGCTTTGACAGTGTTGATCTTTGTGAAAGTCTTTACCCTACAGTATCAGCAGTGCACTTTCCTATCAGTGACATGGCCCGTGTAGCGGTACAAACGTTAATGGGACTAGTCAAAGATCAAGAAGTAATAGACAAGCCAGTGTTCGAGGCCAAGCTTAAAATACGCAAAGCAGATCGCTCCTTAAAGTAGCTTACTTCTATCTAATTAAGTGAGTCGCTTAGAAATAACGGTTTGATGTTTTGATAGTTACTGATGAATTTATTCACAAAATTTACTAGTATTCTAACTCTCTTAAGAAATATAAATCAGTAGTGAATAAGTGGCAGCCATTAAACTAACGGTCGATCGTATTCAACCCGGACTACATATCCGTCTTCCGCTAAAGTGGAACGATCACCCCTTTCTACTCAATAGCTTTAAGATTAAAGACCAAGAGCAAGTCGAGATGATCCGCCACCTCGGCGTAAAGTTCGTTTACTTTAATCCAGAGCAAAGCGATGCCGTTCCACTCCCTGTTGATCAAAGACAAGCTGACAGAGTAACAAATGAAGCGTCGTTAGATCATGAAACTCAAAAAATGTGGCAAGAAAAACAGAACCGCATAGAGAAGTTAAGTGCATACCGTCGACGCGTGATTCAGTGTGAAAAAGAGTTTGAGCGCTCTCTGGCACGTATGCGTTCAGTCATGACTAAAATCCGTAACCGTCCGACAGCAGCAGTTGATGAAGCAAAGCTTCTTATTGAAGATATCGTCGAGAAGTTAATGTGCGATGATAATGTTACGTTACATCTGATGAACGGAAAAAATGAGTTTGAAGATATTTATTTCCACTCATTGAACGTGGCTGTTATCTCGATGATGATTGGCCGTGCTAAAGGGTACTCAGCAGCACAGTTGAAAGAGCTTTCCTTCTCCGCACTATTCCATGATATCGGGAAAATAAAAATCCCGACTGCAATATTAAGAAAGCAACTACCTCTAACAGAGCCAGAAACCAACTACTTAAAGTTGCACACTAAATATGGCGTCGATCTTGCGAGTCAAATCGAGGCTTTTCCCGAAGTCGCGAGAATTGTGATTGCGCAGCACCATGAGCTAAGAGATGGGTCTGGTTATCCTAAAGGCCTGAAAGGAGATGAGATCAACGAGTTTGCTCAAATTATTGCTGTAGCCAATGCGTTTGATAACTTGTGTCATACCCCGATAGTCTCAGACCAAAAGATTCCTTATACCGCACTCTCTCATTTATATAAGAACTGTAAACACCTATATAAAGAAGAGAACCTGAACATCCTAATTAAGTTTATGGGCGTGTTTCCTCCGGGTACCGTAGTTCAGCTTTCTAATAATATGGTCGGCCTGGTTATCTCAGTGAATGCATCGCATTTATTATTCCCGAATGTCTTGGTTTACGATCCATCAGTACCAAGGACGCAAGCGCCAATCATTGATCTTGCGTCAAAAGATATAAAGATAGTTAACGCGATTCATCCGTCAAAATTACCGGATAAAGTAAAAGAGTATCTAAATCCGCGTTCGCGTATTTCTTATTTCTTTGATAGCGATGAGTAGTTATCCACAGCTTTTTGTGGGTAAATTGTATAAATCCTGAGTGTTATTTCTGGGTAATTTTGGGGTTGGATGGAAAGTATCCATTTGGCATGTTTTTTTAGAAAAAATGCATTTTTAGTATTGCCAAAGAAAATCTTCTCCCTATAATGCGCATCCATCGACACGGCAGACGTCACAAGGCTTCAGCAGGGTCGAAGAGGTAAAAAGCTTCTACAAAAAATTAGTTTAAAAAAGTGTTTGACACTAACAACTAAATCGCTAGAATGCACCTCCGCTTTGAGAGAAAAACTTCTCGCAAAGCAAGCTCTTTAACAATATAGACCTATCAATCTGTGTGGGCACTCGTTGATGATAATCCAAATTAGATACTTCGGTATCAAATTAGGTTTCAATGAAACGAAGTGACCATTCGAATTGGGAAGCAGCCTTGAGCTGTTTTGTTTTACTTTTTCAAAAGTAAAAACCAATAAGAGCACAGTCAATTCAAGCATTACTTTATGTAATGTTCAGTATTCATTGAGCCGAACAAAATCTTAAATTGAAGAGTTTGATCATGGCTCAGATTGAACGCTGGCGGCAGGCCTAACACATGCAAGTCGAGCGGAAACGA
>NZ_JAWORT010000018.1:0-108178 GCF_033337975.1 Vibrio sp. Vb2880 | reverse complement strand
TTTAAAATACAAAACGCCCGATGAAGTACATCGAGCGTTTTAGTTAAAAAGTGTCAACCCATATCAGGACGGGTCACACACATTAAAAGGCTAGATTTTTACCGCCAATTTAACACCTTGACGAATCGCACGCACAGCATCAAGTTCACCCGCATGGTCAGCTCCGCCAATGATATGAATCTTCTCTCCAAGTTCAGACCATTTATCTTCAAACGGACGTACAGACTCTTGCCCAGCACAAATGATAACTTTGTCTGCATTAAGTACCTGCGCGCTTCCGTCTACATGAATGTGCAAACCTTGATCATCAATTTTATCGTAAGACACGCCGCCGACTAAATGTACGCCCCGTTTTTCAAGGGTACGTTTATGGATCCAACCTGTCGTTTTACCCGGACCTTTACCTACACGACCTTTACGACGCTGAAGTACCCAGACTTCTTTATCGCTGACCGCATCAGGGTAAGGGTATAAACCGCCCGGCTGAGACATCTCCTTGTCGATTCCCCATTCATGCAACCAGTCATCCAACGTTTGTCCAACTGGCTCTGTAAGCATGGTCGCGACATCTACGCCAATGCCACCAGCACCAACGATAGCCACTTTCTCACCGACTGGCGTTTTGTCTCGAATGAGAGTTTGATAGTCGACGACTTTCTCTGGGTTATCAATTCCATCAATATTGACTTTACGTGGCTCAACACCCGATGCCATCACTATCTCATCGTATTCTGTGAGTAAGTCATAGTTCGCTTCCGTCGATAAGTGCAGATTCACGCCTGTTTCATCAATACGGTTAGCGAAATATCGTATCGTCTCTCGAAACTCTTCCTTACCAGGGATCTGCATCGCAAGACGGAACTGACCACCGATGCGGTCGTTCTTTTCGAACAAATCAACCTTATGGCCACGTTCAGCCAGTGTGGTCGCACAAGCCAAGCCCGCAGGTCCAGCACCAACAACTGCAATGTTTTTCTTTTTAAAGGCTGGTTCAACAACAATTTCGGTTTCATAGCACGCTAGAGGGTTCACTAAGCAACTGGCGCGCTTACCTTTAAACACGTTATCTAGACACGCCTGATTACAACCAATACACGTATTAATAAGCTGCGCTTTTTCCTGTTCGGCTTTAGCAACAAAGTAAGGATCGGCCAAGAATGGGCGCGCCATCGAAACCATGTCGGCATGACCTGAAGATAAAATACGTTCTGCTTCATCTGGCGTATTTATACGGTTGCAAGTGATAATAGGAACCGAAACGTGAGGTTTAACTTTTTCCGTAACCCATGTAAACGCACCGCGTGGTACTTGAGTCGCAATTGTCGGAATTCGAGCCTCATGCCAACCGATACCCGTATTAATAATCGTGACGCTAGCCTCTTCAAGTGCTTTCGCCAATTCGATAACGTCTTCAAAAGTGCTGCCCTGCTCGACAAGATCCAGCATAGAAAGACGGAAGATGATGATGAACTTGTCACCTACCGCCTTGCGTACCGCTTTAACAATTTCTAGCGGAAAACGCATACGTTTTTTATAGCTGCCACCCCATTCGTCGTAACGCATATTAGTACGTTTACATAAGAATTGGTTTATCAAGTAACCTTCCGAGCCCATTAACTCGACGCCATCATAACCAGCAAGCTGTGCTAACTCCGCACTATTAGCAAACGCGTCGATGGTTTTCTTTATCTGGCGGTCGCTCATTTCACTCGGAGCAAACTTTGCAATTGGCGCTTTAATGCCAGATGCACTTTGCGAGAATGGATGCATTGCATAACGCCCAGCATGGAGAATTTGCAACGCAATTTTACCACCGTGCTTGTGCACCGCTTCTGTCACAACTTTATGGGCTTTAGCATGTTTTGGCTTGCTGAATTCAGCACTCAACGGGTGTAAACGACCGCGTAAGTTAGGAGAAAAACCTCCGGTTACAATCAGTCCGACACCGCCTTTCGCGCGTTCTTCATAAAAAGCAGCGAGCTTCTGTAATCCTTCTTTGTGCTCTTCTAAGCCCGTGTGCATTGATCCCATCAGAACTCGGTTTCGTAATTGTGTGAAACCGAGATCCAGTGGCTTTAATAGGTTTGGGTACATGGCAGACATCACTTAACATCCATTGTTATTATCATGGTCTGACCAGATTAAGCCTGCTCAACCAAAAAATCAAACAAGCGTTTACATTTTTGTAACACCGATCAATCTCGTGTGAAAATATGCCAATTGTTGAGTGGTCGTGATAAGCTAAAAAAATGTTATCTTTTGAGATCTTAGAGATAAGAACCCATACTTTGTTAGACTCGGCGTAACTATCTCGTTATGGAGACAAGATGAAAAAACTCTTCAAATTTATTGGTTTGATATTTAAAGGGATATGGAAAAGTATCACTTTCATCAGACTCGCACTGGCAAACCTAATTTTCTTGCTGATGATTGCCGTTTTCTACTTTGCCTTTACTTATACCGGAGACGGTCAACCTGTCGTCGAAAAAGAATCGGCATTGGTGATGAACCTTTCAGGCCCAATTGTCGAACAAAGACGTTATGTAAACCCAATGGACTCTTTTGCTGGTTCCCTTTTGGGTAATGAGTTACCGAAAGAAAACGTCCTTTTCGATATCGTTGATACTATTCGCTACGCGAAAGACGATCCTAAAGTATCTGGATTAGTGCTAGCACTGCGAGACATGCCAGAAACAAATCTCACGAAACTACGTTACATCGCGAAAGCGTTGAACGAATTTAAAGCGTCAGGCAAACCCCTTTACGCCGTAGGTGATTTCTACAACCAAAGCCAATATTACTTGGCAAGTTACGCCGATAAAGTTTATCTGGCACCTGATGGTGGTGTATTGATTAAAGGTTACAGCGCTTACTCAATGTACTACAAAACGTTACTTGAAAAGCTTGACGTTTCTACTCATGTTTTTCGCGTAGGTACTTATAAATCCGCTATCGAACCGTTTATTCGTGATGACATGTCCGATGCGGCGAAAGAGTCAGCAACACGTTGGGTTACTCAATTATGGAGTGCTTTTGTTGATGACGTAACAACAAACCGAAACATTGATGCGAAAGTGCTTAATCCAACCATGGATGAGCTGATTAACGAGATGAAGTCTGTAAATGGCGATATTGCTCAGCTCGCAGTCAAATTGGGACTAGTGGATGAACTCGCGACACGCCAAGACATTCGCACTCTATTTGCAAAACAGTTTGGTAGCGACGGCAAAGACAGCTACAACGCGATTGGTTACTACGACTACCTTGCAACGATTCGTCCTGATTACACACTACCTCAACACGACATCGCCGTTGTTCTAGCCAGTGGCGCGATTATGGACGGTCAACAACCTCGCGGAACTGTTGGTGGTGACACGGTCGCAAGCTTGCTGCGTCAAGCACGCAATGATGAAAAAGTGAAAGCGGTCGTGTTACGAGTAGATAGTCCAGGAGGCAGTGCCTTTGCTTCTGAAGTGATTCGTAACGAAGTAGAAGCTCTGAAGCAAGCAGGTAAGCCGGTTGTTGTATCCATGTCGAGTTTGGCCGCTTCTGGTGGTTATTGGATTTCAATGAGCGCAGACAAAATCGTTGCTCAGCCAACAACCCTGACGGGCTCCATTGGTATATTTAGTGTCATCACCACGTTTGAAAAAGGCTTTAGCAAGTTAGGTATTAATACTGATGGCGTTGGCACATCGCCGTTCTCAGGTGACGGTATTACCACTGGCCTTTCTGAGGGCGCGTCTCAAGTGTTCCAATTAGGTATCGAACACGGTTACAAGCGCTTTATTTCTCTAGTTGGCGAGAATCGCGATATGTCTCTAGAGGAAGTTGACAAAGTTGCTCAAGGTCGAGTTTGGACTGGCCAAGATGCACTATCCTTTGGTCTTGTCGATCAAATGGGTGACTTTGATGATGCTGTAGAGCTAGCGGCGAAACTAGCGAACGTGACCGATTACGGCATTTACTGGGTAGAAGAGCCTCTTTCACCTACTGAACTATTTCTGCAAGAGTTTATGAAACAGGTGAAAGTCTCTCTAGGTATTGATGCAACAAGCTTGCTACCAAAAAGTCTTCAACCCGTAGCTCAACAATTCGAACAAGACGCAAGCTTGCTCCAAAGCTTCAACGATCCTAAAGGTCAATACGCATTTTGTTTGAACTGCCAAGTGCAGTAGTTTTTCCATCAATATTACAAAGGGCACTTCTACTTGAAGTGCCCTTTTTATTAGGCTTTGCATCTCCTCAGATGACTTTCTGATGCTGTGCGTATAGCCTCGCATCTCAAGGTTATTTAGGTATATAATCCCCGCCTCTGTTCCCCTACACGAAAGAAAAAACGATGACTAGAAAACACATCTACATCGCTTACACCGGTGGTACCATCGGAATGCAAAAATCCGACCACGGCTATGTGCCTGTTGCTGGCTTTATGGAAAAGCAATTAGCAAGCATGCCCGAATTCCATCGTCCTGAAATGCCGGATTACACCATCCACGAATACGACCCTCTGATTGACTCATCAGATATGACACCTGCTGACTGGCAGCAGATTGCGAATGATATTCGTGACAACTATGACAAATACGATGGTTTCGTTATTCTACATGGTACTGACACCATGGCGTACACTGCGTCCGCATTGTCTTTCATGCTTGAAAACCTTGGTAAGCCAGTGATTGTAACGGGTTCACAAATCCCTCTCGCAGAGCTGCGTTCTGACGGCCAAGCAAACCTATTAAACGCGCTACATATTGCGGCAAACTACCCGATCAACGAAGTAACTTTGTTCTTCAATAATCAATTGATGCGTGGTAACCGCAGCACAAAATCTCATGCAGACGGTTTTAATGCCTTTACTTCACCAAACCTTCCTCCACTATTGGAAGCTGGGATCAATATTCAAGTTAGCAACAGCGTAACCGTTGGTGCACAACCAGAAGGTGAGTTTAAGGTTCACAACATCACGCCACAACCAATCGGTGTGATCACCATGTACCCTGGTATTTCACACGAAGTTATCCGCAACACGCTTCGTCAGCCCGTGAATGCGATGATTCTTCTGACTTTTGGTGTCGGTAATGCTCCTCAGAACCCTGAACTGCTTGGTCACCTGAAAGAAGCCTCTGAGCGCGGCGTTATTGTCGTAAACCTAACTCAGTGTTTGGCAGGTAAAGTGAATATGGGCGGATATGCCACAGGTTGTGCTCTCGCAGACTCTGGTGTTATCAGTGGCTTTGACATGACGCCCGAAGCGGCGCTGGCAAAACTACACTACCTTCTAAGCCAAAACCTTTCTTACGAAGAAGTAAAAGAGAGAATGCAACAAGTACTGCGTGGTGAAATGAGCCTGTAAGTTCAAGCTTTCTACGATCTAAAAAGCCCAATACAATTTGGGCTTTTTTCTTTCAAAATCAAAATAATAAAATTTTGAGAAATAAGGCGTAAGGATTAATCAATGTTCGGATTGACACGAACAATATCGCTCTCTTCTCCGCTGAATTGTTTTTTAAGCTCTTGTTTTGATTTAAAACTGATTTCACCACCGGCTGCAACCGTCATATGCTGCGCATCAGTATTATGTTTTGATTGATACAACATCACAGCTTGCATACACGAATCTCGCTGCTCTTTAGAAAGTGTTGTACCCTCAGGCCATCTTCCCGTTTCTACTGCATAGACTAAGCGATCATAAACTTCTGGAGTCATCGCTTGTAATAGTTGTTCTGCGTCCATAGTGTACCTTCTTATTACATTCTATTTACAGAACATAACGGGTTAAGAAACTGAGTCAAGAATACGAAAATGAATTGGTGTAACGGATCACAAGCAAAGCCATGAAAAGAACAAACTGGTTACTTCTCAGCCTCGCATGTTTTGCGCTATCGGGCTGTTTTGAAGGTAACGTGACAACCGAAGAGTTGTGCCAAAAAACACCAGAACTGCGTTGCGAGCAGCTCAATATGGATGACGGCCAATGTCGAATTCCAAGAACAAATTTGGTTTGGCATCGGTTTGAGCAATTGAAAAACCCATCAGAGGCCAACCAAATCATCGAATACGGTCTGGTCGCTGAATATAGGAAATGCTTAGAACTCGCCTCCCAGATCACCCCTATTGATCAAAGTGCTCTCAAAAGACAACGCTTTAATGCATTGGTACACAGTATTGATGAGCTAGAGCGCATTGTAAACGAGTTAAAAGGCTCAGAAGACCCGGCTACTTTGTATTTCTTATGGTCTCAAACGGGAGATACTCAAGCTCGGCGCGCATTTTTACAAATGGAAGGGTCTCCCCAATTAAATAATGCTGAGATGCAATATGCATTAGCCACTTTTTATACCAACCGAGATACCAAGAAAACCCTGGAGCTTCTTAATAACGCGTTGTCTTTATCTGATGAAGACAACATCAATCCGGTCATTCTCAAGTCAATGGCAAGTATTCATCAGGGGCTTGGAGACAAAGAGCAAGCGTATCTATGGGCAATGGTCGCGAAGAGATTCGACGTACCGCTTGCTGATGAAAAGCAGCTCCAACGTATGTTCAATTTCAGTCATCCAGAGCGATATAAGCAGTTGGATGAATTAGCCGAATCGGTGGCGAAAGCCATAGAGAAAGGTATCTATTCCCCAACAATGATACCCACTGAGATATAAACGAAAAACTCCCGCAATGAGCGGGAGTTTTTATTTAAGTCGAGCGACACTCAGATCACTGTTGAGCTTGAATCATCCTGAAAGGATAAAACAATCTCGAGCACAATTTTGTCGTTATTATTCTGATTTGTTGAAAATTAACGACACAGAATTAACACAAAAACGCTCTCCTGTGGTCTGTGGGCCATCTTCAAAAACGTGCCCTAGATGGCTATCACACGTTGCACAACGAATCTCTGTACGTACCATTCCGTGACTTAGATCTTCTAAATAGCGCACCGCTTGATCGTTGATAGGCGCATCAAAACTTGGCCATCCGCAGCCAGAGTCATACTTGTTATCAGAGACAAAGAGAGGGGCATTACAACAAGTACAAGCATAAACACCAGTTTCCTTATTATGCAGTAGCTTACCGCTGAAAGGAGGCTCTGTACCTTGCTCTCGGCAAACACGGAACTCTTCATCAGACAGTTGCTCACGCCACTGTTCATCTGACTTCGTCACTTTTTTCCCGCTTTGTTCCACGACTTTCGGCTCCTTATTTACTGTTCTTGGTATTGACTTTTTTAGCAAAAAACTTGCTTCTCTTAACAGTTGTAGCACATACTTTCTCACCAGGACACCATGCGTAATTAATTTGATAAGAGCACTTATCTCACCAGTTATATTACGCCAACTGGGCTGCAGAAGAATCAGTTAAAAGTTTAAAAAACGTACATTTGCAAAGAATTGTTAAAAAAAGCGTCGCTTTTTTTTGACTTTAAACAAGTTAAGTCCGATTATCACTTGCAGATGTTTACTGGATTCTGTAATTTTACTACCAGTTATCTTTAATCAGAAATTAAGTTGTGGAGCAACTATAATGACTATCAAAGTAGGTATTAACGGTTTTGGCCGTATCGGTCGTTTCGTATTCCGTGCAGCGCAAGAGCGCAACGACATCGAAGTAGTAGGTATTAACGACCTTATCGATGTAGATTACATGGCATACATGCTTAAGTATGACTCAACTCACGGCCGTTTCAACGGTACTGTTGAAGTTGAAGGCGGTAACCTAATCGTTAACGGTAAAACTGTACGTGTTACTGCAGAGCGCAACCCTGAAGACCTAAAATGGGACGAAATCGGTGTTGACGTTGTAGCTGAAGCAACTGGTCTTTTCCTAACTGACGAGACTGCACGTAAGCACATCACTGCTGGCGCGAAAAAAGTTGTACTAACTGGTCCCTCTAAAGACGCTACTCCAATGTTCGTTAACGGCGTAAACTTCGACACTTACGCTGGTCAAGACATCGTTTCTAACGCTTCTTGTACTACTAACTGTCTAGCGCCTATCGCTAAAGTTCTTAACGACAAGTTCGGTATCGAATCTGGTCTTATGACTACAGTTCACGCAACTACAGCAACTCAAAAAACTGTAGATGGTCCTTCTGCTAAAGACTGGCGCGGTGGTCGTGGTGCTTCTCAAAACATCATCCCATCTTCAACTGGTGCTGCTAAAGCTGTAGGCGTTGTACTTCCAGAAGTAAACGGCAAACTAACTGGTATGGCTTTCCGCGTACCAACTGCTAACGTTTCTGTAGTTGACCTAACTGTTAACCTAGTTAACGGTGCTTCTTACGAAGACATCTGTAAAGCGATGAAAGAAGCTTCTGAAGGCGAACTAAAAGGCGTTCTAGGCTACACTGAAGATGCAGTTGTATCTCAAGACTTCATCGGCGAAGTTTGCACTTCAGTATTCGATGCTAAAGCTGGTATCGCGCTAACTGACAAATTCGTTAAAGTTGTATCTTGGTACGACAACGAAATCGGTTACTCAAACAAAGTTCTAGACCTAATCGCTCACATCTCTAAGTAATTAGAAAGTTAGCAATTAGCGAATAACTTCGTTAAAGAAAAGGCGGCTCTAGAGTCGCCTTTTTTGTATCTGGAATTTGAGAGAATGCAGGCTCGATGTTGCATTTAATGTGCGAAGCGCGTCTAAAAGCTCTCCCCCAGCGATAGGAAACTACACATGGATTTAAAAACTCTCCCAGCCCTAACGGTGCTATCTGATAACGTCACTATCGTTGAAGTTGATCAGATAAAAATCGTCCGCGTGATTCATGACAAAGCAACGGCAGGCATCTCGCTACACGGTGGTCATGTCGTGTCGTTCACGCCTAAAGGTCAAGAAGATCTGATCTGGATGAGCGAAAAAGCTGTCTTCGATGGTAAAGCTGCTCTTCGCGGTGGCATTCCGGTTTGTTGGCCTTGGTTTGGGCGTATTGCTGCTCCAGCTCACGGCTTTGCCCGCACCGCAGAATGGGAGTTGGTTGAACATCGTGAGAACCATAACGGTGTGATTGTTGAACTTGCTCTGTTCCCGACAGAAGAAATCCACGATATTTGGCCCCATATGTTTGACGCTCGTTTGGTGATTGAAGTGGGCGATGAGGTAAAAGTGACGCTCAAAGTCATGAACATTGATGACGAGGCTTGGACCTTCTCTGGCGCATTACATACTTACCTAAACGTTGGAGACATTAAGCAAGCACAAACGACAGGCATGGGTGCCGAGTACATTGATAGCTTGAAAGCTGATGCGGTATGCCAAGGTGGTAATGTTCTACAACTAACTGACACCATTGATCGCGTTTACACGCAACCAGAAGCGAAAATTTTGGTAAAAGACCCGGTATTGGATCGTACGCTAAGCGTACACAACCAAGGCCACAACTCAGCAGTATTATGGAACCCTTGGGCAGAAGGTGCGCAAAGCATGGGTGACATGGCTGACGATGGTTATCAAACCATGTTGTGTGTGGAGTCTGCTGTTCATGCACCAAGTATTGAGCAAGGTCAAACCCTCCAACCAGGTGAGACACATGAACTTGTCACTGTCATTTCAGCGCAGTAAGAATCACCATATAAAGGCCGGGGATACCCGGCTTTTTTTGTAATAAAAACTCTGCTTAGATGGTCCTATCTTTACTAACTTATTGGTTACTGGTCACTTTTGACGGTTTCATTAATAAATATCAAAAAAATTGATCATATAAACCGATAGCATACCGATACAAAACTCATAAATAATAAAAATATCAGGAATTAGTCTATGTTAGAGAGATACCGAAATCAAAGTGTCGGATTCCAGTTGAAACTGGTGATCACTTTGTGTCTATTCATTGCTTTCAGCAGTATTGCAGCGCTTGTTTACCGCAACGCTTCCGATGTTCTATTGGAAAGCACACTGAAAGAACACCAATCTAAAGTAGAATCAATGGCAAAAACCATTGCTGGCCAATTCGATGCTTACCTGCACACCGCTAAAGTCCTCGAATCTACTTTTCGCAATGGCTACCTTGCCGGTGTCTATGTCGAAAATTACACGGTTGACTTCATGGGACATGAAGTACCAAACATCACTCAATACAGTGAAAGCTTAATTAATGACACCAAGTTGGTCGACAGTTTCACACGTGATACCGGCGCTATAGCAACGCTATTCGCACCATTGGGTGACGACTTTATTCGGGTGTCCACCTCCCTAAAAGATCCACAAGGTCAGCGAGCGGTCGGAACCACGCTAGGCATCAACCATCCTGGTTATCAGCAACTTAAAGCAGGACAACCGTATTACGCTCAAATTAAATTGTATGGCGAGCGCTACATTACCTACTATGCCCCAATCAAAGATGCGACAGGAAAGGTAGCAGGCCTATCGTTTATTGGCTTACCAGTAGACCAAGCGACACAAACCTTATTCGATGCACTCGAAGAGATAAAATGGGGCGACACTGGTTACACCATTATCGTTGATAACGACGAAAACAATCTTGGTAAATACCTACTTCATCCAGCAAAAAGCGGCTCAGATTCGTCAATACTAGAAGTCGCCGACTACAATGGTCACAAGCCTTTTGGCCAGATTTTCGAACAATCTAGTGGATTAATTCGCTACCCTTTCGAGTACCAAGGTAACGTAGGCGAAAAGTATCTTGTCTACACAGAGGTTCCAGGTTGGAACTGGAAACTGCTAGGCGGTACGTTTATCAAAGAAGTTACAAAAGGTAGCGACACGCTTCTCACACTCATTGCCATCATTTCTTCGGTAGCGGCAATCATTACTTTTGTTGTACTGACACTTTTCTTGAATCACAGCTTACAACCTCTCACGACTCTAAACTCATACATGACTCGCTTAGCCGGCGGCGAAGTCAGCTTGAGCATCCCAGCGTCTCGTAAAGCATCAAAGAATGAAATTACGAACCTGAGCTCGGGTGTCGCCAGTATGGCAAGTCAGCTCAATGAACTTGTCGGTAAGATCCGTTCAACAAGCGACTTAGTGGAGAGCAACTCCACCAGCGTTGCCAACGATGCACATAGCAATTTGACCCAAGCCGACCGACAACAACAAGAAGTCGAGCAAGTTGTGACAGCGATTGAAGAAATGGCCTCTTCCGCTCAATCTGTCGCACAACAAGTCGAAAGCATTGCGGAAAACGTACGCTCAGCAAATACCGATAGCCAGTCTGGTCTCGCGATTGTTGAAGGCGTATGTATCGACGTTGCTCAACTTAACGATCAATTGGATCAATCAGCAACGGCTATCGAGCAAGTAAATCGCGATAGCGAGAGTATTCAAACCGTCACTAAAATGATTGATGAAATTGCTGAGCAAACCAATTTACTTGCCTTGAATGCCGCCATTGAAGCAGCACGAGCAGGTGAACAAGGCCGTGGCTTCGCAGTTGTAGCAGATGAAGTGCGCACACTTGCGCACCGAACCCAAAGCTCAGTTCAGGATGTCGTGGAAATTATCGAGAAACTAAAAGGGTCGACTCATAATGCAGTTAATATGATGACAGACAGCCAACGCAGTGCAAACCAGGTCTTGGACAAAGCACAAGACGCGGGCACAGCATTAGAAGCCATCGCAGTACAAGTGCAGTCGATAGCCTCTCAAGCCGACGCCATTGCAGCGACTTCAGAAGAACAAGCTCAAGTTTCACAAGAAATTGCAGCAAATGCCCATTCTATCAGTGAACTTAACCGAGAAAGCCGCAACACGAGCGCAAAAACCTCGCAAAGTGCCATTGAACTTCAACAACAAGCACGAAACTTGAAAGAGCAAGTCGACTTCTTCCACTAATACTTAATAAGAGCCGACCCAGTCGGCTCTTTTTGTTTCACTTGATACCACGCTTTTTGATAGAATTTGCCGCCCTACTTTCTGTTCGAGATCGTCATGAACTATCAATGCCCTCTATGCCACCAAGCTCTAGCGTTAAATGAAAAAACGTTTAAGTGCGAAAACAATCATCAGTTTGACTTAGCAAAAGAAGGCTACGTTAACTTGATGCCAGCGCACCACAAACGTTCTAAAGATCCTGGTGACAACAAAGAGATGATGCAAGCTCGTCGTCGATTCCTCGAAGGAGATTACTACAACCCAATGCGCCAAGAAGTGGCGCAGCTGTGTGCAACATACACTGAGGGGAGCACCCATCAATTATTAGATATTGGTTGTGGTGAAGGTTACTACACAGATCAAGTACAAAAGACGATAGAAACACAAGCGAACCATGCCACGATTTATGGCTTAGACATTTCCAAAGTTGCCATTCGTTACGCGGCGAAGCGTTACACGCACTGCAACTTTAGTGTGGCTTCTAGTCACCGACTTCCCTTCGCAAATGAATCCTTAGATGCCATTTTGCGCATTTATGCCCCGTGTAAAGCTGAGGAGCTGCAGCGCGTTGTAAAAAACGACGGCGTTGTTGTCACGGTTACTCCTGCTAGCCGCCACTTATACCAACTGCGTGAGCGCATTTATCAAGAAGTTCGTCTTCACAATGAAGAACCAGAACATATTGAAGGGTTTGAATTAGAGCACCAGCAGCATCTTAACTATGTTATGGACTTGAAAAACGGAGCCGCAATCGATTTATTGCAAATGACGCCATTCGCATGGAAAGCAACCGATGCTCTTCGTGAAGAGTTGAAATCCGCTACACTTTTCCAATGTGAGGCTGATTTTATGTTGCGTGTATATCGCAAAAAAACACTCAATTAATACGTCAAAAAAACAACAAACGCAAATAGTTATCATTTATATTGATTCATTGCTCAGCCTCCATTAATATCATCCGGACATTTTTGGAGGCTTTTCAATGCGCTTTTCTACTTTGAGCTTGCTCTTTGCAGGCTTACTTACTGGTTGCTCTTCATATACGCACACCAACTCTCACGCAACCTCAGCGGAAGTCACTAGTTTTTACGACTACCAACTATACACCCCTTCTGGCGAGCACATCGCTCTAAGCAAACTGCCAATTGAGCTGCAACAAGCAGATGTCATTCTTATTGGTGAATGGCACACACACGCCGGCATTCATCGCTTTCAAACCGATATGCTCAAACAACTTACGTCCTACGACCGCTCACTCGCGTTATCTATGGAACAATTTACCCGTGACAAACAACCTGTTGTTGACGCTTACCTACGTGGGGAGATCGGCGAACAGTACTTAATGAAACAAGCCAACGCTTGGCCCAATTATCAAAGCGACTATCGCCCTCTCGTGGAGTTTGCTAAGCAGAAAAATCTCCCGGTCATTGCAGCAAATGCACCAAAGAGCATTGTTCGATGCATTGGTCGACAAGGGCTAGATTACATTAACAAGCTCGATGATGATCAGCGGATGTTCATTGCACAAGCCATCAACACTGGTAGTAGTCCGTACAAAGAAAAGTTCATGGCATCCATGCATCACGGTAAGCCAGAGCAGACGGAAAAACAGTTTGCAGCTCAAGTTACTTGGGATGAAACTATGGCGGAATCTATCGTTAGCTACCTAGACGACAACCCAGGCGCTCAGGTTGTCCATGTTGCAGGCAAGTTTCACACCGAGCAAGGGTTGGGTACGGCAGCATCAATCTTAAGCCGCAACCCGAGCTTAAAAGTGGTTGTAATTAGCCCAACAGATAACGTGCTTTCCGATAATACTGACTATCAGTTAGAGGTTCTCGCACCACCAGTACGGTATGTACAAGATGCTCACCGCATGGCGGCATATCAACATCTAACTAAACGCAATAACGATCTTCAATGTAAGTAGCTGGTCTTCAATTTAAGTTACTACCTTGTCGTTGCGTTGCATCATCACACCGCTCCGAGTTCATCGAGTGACAAGGGTCTGCTTCCTGCTGGTCTATTTTTTGCTAATGATCACCAATAGAAACTAGAAGCGGCAAAAGCAGACCTGTTTTTATCCAAATAGCTTCAGAAATAAACTTTGCCGCCGATAAAAATATAACTGCTTTTTACCCGCACTCAGTGACCGAGTGTCGATGTTCCAAGGAGTATTCGATGAATCCAGTAGGAAGCACTTCTGTTAATAGCTATGCCAAACAATCTGTCGCCTCTAAACAAGCAAGTATTGCACAAGAAGAAACTAGTGCTTCGCCGCTGAAAGTCGAACACAATAAGGTGACGCTTTCGACCGAAGGCAAAGCGCTACTTGCCGCTCTGCAACAAATCGAGCACGACAGCAAGAAAATAGAAGCAGAAGATAAATCTGTTGGTGAAAAGGTCGAATCTTTCACGCATGGTGCGCTTGGCATGGATCACCCCGATAAAATCGAGAAAGAAGAGGATGGCTCATATTCTGCGGGTCAATACCTTTCTGCGGCACTTACCGTTGGTGGCATCATACTGGCATTAGTCTGATAACCAGTCTGATAATCGTCACGACAACAAATCCTATTTGAACCAAACACTTACTGCAGCCCATAATTTAATAAGCCAAAGAACGATATGATGCAAACGTAAGTGAATTCGACCGCTCTTGTGGCCCGATAATACATGCTCGTTTATTGCTCCCTAAACTAGGTTTCTTGTGAAGGCACTGAATGGATAACTTTAGTCCATGCTTTCAACTCCTAAGCGTAATCCAAGCCCACGTTTGTGGGCTTTCTTCTTTCCAAACTAACGAACGTTAGAGAGCGACTCATTTTTTCTGCAAAACCAAACAAAAACGACAATTTGGTTAAACTTTTATTACCGACACAAAACTTTCATAAATCATTGCTTTAATGCCTGCGCTTTCAATAAACAAGGAAAATATAATGAAGCGCTTAGTATCTCCAATCGTTACGGCAGTGGCTGCATCTACCCTCTCTTTCAACGCACTCTCAGCTGAAATCAAAAACGTCATTTTGATGATCGGCGACGGCATGGGTCCTCAACAAGTTGGTTTACTCGAGACCTACGCAAAACACGCACCTAACTCGGTTTACAAAGGCGAAAGCACAGCGTTATACAAACTCGCTCAAGAAGGTGTGATTGGATCATCACTAACCAATCCAGAAGACGCAATTGTCGTCGACTCTGCGTGCTCAGCTACGATGCTAGCGACAGGAATCCCTACCGCTTCTGAAGTCATTGGCATTGATAGCCAAGGCAACCATGTCGAAACTATTTTGGAAAAAGCCAAAAGTAAAGGTAAGGCAACTGGGCTCGTCTCTGATACGCGTATGACCCACGCAACGCCAGCAGCATTTGCCGCTCATCAACCACATCGCTCCCTAGAAAACAGTATTGCGGCGGATATGCTCGAAACAGGCGTAGACGTGATGATGTCTGGTGGACTTCGTCATTGGATTCCAAAGTCGACAAACGACAAAGGAGAGACATACGAGCAGCTTGAAAAGCTCACTGAAGGAAATGTCTACCTAAAATCGAAACGCAAAGACGAACGCAACTTGCTTACTGAGGCGCAAGACCAAGGTTACAACCTGGCTTTCAGCCGCGATATGCTCGCGCAAGCTAAAGGTGACAAATTACTTGGACTTTTTGCTTACTCGGGCATGAACGATGGTATTGCCTACAGTCAAAGCAAAAACGATCCAAAACGCACGCAGCCATCGCTGAAAGAAATGACCACCAAAGCAATCGACATTCTTTCAAAAGACAAAGACGGTTTTTTCTTGATGGTTGAAGGAGGCCAAATTGACTGGGCTGGCCACAGTAACGATGCAGGTACGATGCTGCATGAAATGCTTAAATTCGATGAAGCGGTAAACTCAGTTTATGAGTGGGCAAAAGGCCGTGATGACACCCTGATCATTGTTACTGCTGACCACGAAACCGGCTCTTTTGGCTTTAGCTACTCATCAGCAAACTTGCCTAAACCACAAAAACGCGACGGCGAAGCATTCAAAAATCAGGATTACGCGCCAAACTTCAACTTTGGTCAGTTCGAGATCCTCGATGGTTTATACAATCAAAAGAAAAGTTACTACGGCATGATCAGTGAATTCCAAGCGCTTGATAAGAAAGAGCAAACTCCAGAGAAGTTTGCGGAAGTCGTGAACGCAAATAGCGATTTTTCGATTACGCCTGAGCAAGCAGAACGCGTATTAGCAAGTAAACCAAATCCATACCGACTTGCTGGACACAAATACTTAAGCGAAGAGAACGTACCGGCAATCAATGACTTTGATGCTTTCTTTCCTTACAACGACCGTGGCAACTTGCTAGCGCGTGAGCATGCAACAAAGCAAAACACAGTATGGGGGACGGGTACTCATACGCATACTCCTGTCAACGTATTTGCTTGGGGACCTGCAGAAACTATCCTTCCAGTATCAAAAATCATGCACCACTCGCAACTAGGCGAGTACTTGAAGCAACAAATTAAATAATCAACTTGCACTTACTTCACAACTCGTGATGTTTCAACGCTCTCGCAAGGGAGCGTTTTTTTATGCATGAAAACAGTTGACGTTTTAAATCGTACACCACAATAATTATGGGTCTTTAATTATATGAATAAAGAAAATGTGCGAAATCTTTGCTAAGCAACCCCAAGACAACTATCAGTTCATCACCCGCTCTATCCGTATTGATGGTCACGCGACCAGTGTAAAACTTGAAGCGAGCTTTTGGACAATTCTTGAGGAAATCGCTAGTGCTCAAAACATGACGGTTCCTAAATTCATAAGCACTGTTTATCAAGAAGCACTCGAATACAATGGTGAAGTGAGCAACTTTGCCTCCTTACTTCGATGCGCTTGCCTCACTTACGCCCGCCAACCTCAAGAGACCACTCGCCAAGCACTTGCGCAACTTAACAGTTAATAGCAACCAACCGAGCAATAACCATCCTAGGCTATGCATCCGTATTATAAACCCTTGAGCATCTTCTAATTTGTCGTACTAGAGTACTACCCAGACTCCTTTTGAAATCGCTAACCTATGCGGACTATCAAGGAGTACCTATGACAAAAATGATTCACACCATGATCCGAGTAAGTGATCTGGACCGCTCTCTACAATTTTACTGTGACGTACTTGAACTAGAAGTCGCTGATCAATACATCTTTGATGGCTTTTCTCTAACCTATCTAGCCAACCAAGAAGCTGGCTTTGAATTGGAACTGACGCACAATCACGACCAAAGTGAGCCCTACACTCACGGCTCAGGTTACGGCCACCTTGCCGTCAGCGTGGAGGACATTGAACAAGCCCACAAACGCATTAAATCTCTCGGCATTGAAACTGGTGACATCAAAGCCTTTGACCATCAACAAAAGCATTTAGCAACGTTCTTTTTTGTAACCGACCCTGATGGTTACAAAATTGAGTTCCTGCAACGCCAAGGGCGTTACCTATAACAAAAAGAGTAAACATTATGATTCACTTGACGGCTACCTTTCATGCACAACCGGGAAAAGAACAAGAGTTGAAAGAGGTACTTACCCGAGCGCTTGAACCTACTCGCAATGAAGAAGGTTGCGTTCGTTATCAATTGTTCCAAGATAAAGACAATACATGCCACTTCGTTTTTCAGGAGCAATTTAAAAACCAACAAGCATTTGAGCTTCATGGTAAAACAGAACACTTTGCTCTTTTGATTAGCCAGATCGACAACTTGTTAGAATGCGAGCCGAAACTGGTGTTCTTTAACGAACTGTAACTATAGCGCTAACCGAAGATCAAAAAAGGCACTCTATCTAGAGTGCCTTTCACTAGTTGGGACCTGTGATTAAGCGTCTTGCTTCTCCACCATATGCAAATGCACATCTTGTTGTGGGAAAGGAATCGAAATACCTTCTCGGTCGAAGCGTAGTTTCACCTCTTTTGTCACATCCCAGTATACATCCCAGTAATCATCCGTTTTTACCCAAGGACGCACAATAAAATCTACAGAAGACGTATTTAATGTATGAACTTTGATCATTGGCTCTGGAGTGCGAAGTACCGAAGGGTGAGAGGTAATGATATCAGACAATACTGACTCCGCTTTTAAGAGGTCATCCGCATAGCCAATGCCAAACACCATATCCACGCGGCGAATGCGTTCATGCGTGACGTTCTTAATAACATCTCCCCAGATTTTGCTGTTAGGCACAATAATAATTTGGTTATCAAACGTACGGATTGTGGTGTTCACCAAACTCATATGGCTTACCTTGCCATCCACACCGCCAGCATACACAAAATCACCAACATCAAATGGGCGATAAATAAGCAGCATCATACCCGCCGCGAAGTTGGATAACGTGTCTTGCAACGCGAAACCAATAATCACACCAGCAATACCAAAACCGGTTAGGATTGGCGCTAGGTTCAAACCAAGCTGAGATAAGCCCACCATGATACCGATCACCCACACGAATTTGCCGGACATCGAGATAAAGAAGTCCTGCATCAAGTGGGAAAGTTTTAAGTTTTTCGATGCAACTGCTTTACGGACGACTTTGCGAGTTAACTTAGCCAGTCCGCGAGCGATCAATAAAATCAGCGCAAAAACAAACAACTGGAAGATATGCTGCGGTGCATTCTCGGCAAACCAATCCAGTGCCGAGTTGGACCAGTGACTCAGTATTGACCACACAACTTTGGTATTCAGTAAATCATGGGTGATATTACCCGTCACTTCAAAAATTTGGCGTTTGTATTCAGACGTTTCTAAACCGACTTTATCACCAATTGAAATCAGGTTGCGTAAGCTTTCTGTCGCAATATTTAGCCTTTGTTTAGTAATGAGCTGACTAAGTTGCAACGACGCTTTTTCCGACTCTGGGCTAGACGAAAGTTGGGAGCCAATGATCTCACTTTGCTGACTCAAGTACTCAATAGAAGCAGACAGTAAGCGCATACGTTTATCAATTTTATCTTTTAGTTCCGCTTCTGCGCGCTCGTTTTGGGCCCCTAGCTCCTTCAACCAAGCGAGATTTTGCCAGCTCGAATCGAAGCTAACATCAAGATAACGCTGTAGCTCTCGATAATCATTAACAAGAGCAAGCTTCTCTTCATCCTTAGCCTTATTTAAATCCTCGACGACTTTCTTTATTTTTTCCGATAGATAGTTCGTCGCGTCCTCAGAGTATTGTTCTTGTTTTTTAACTAGCAAGATCAGCTTGTCGCGAGAGATAGTTTCACGTTCAATCGCTGACGCTAACTGGCTTCTTAATTCTTCATTCTTTTGGAATAGTTGCAGTTGAAGGGCATCACGCTCGTCGCCACTCGCTTGCGAGAGGCTTTGGGATAAATCCACAATCTCTCGGTTCAAGTTGTCAATCGAGATTTCGGCAGCAGAAGGCTCTTGGATATCGTCAGTAGCAGTCGCATGAACAGCCATTGGGGAGAACATAATGACGGCAAGTGCGAATAATGTCACCCAAGATGTCAGGCGCAGTTTCTGGGGGAAATGAAACGTCATGTTTACCTCATAGGGAACAATCCTGATCAAAACAATCAGGAATAGAAGTGTAAAGCGTTGAAATCATACTCCTAAGTTTACAACACTAAATAATAAACTGAGCAGCATTTCGTTAGCGAGACGTCAAAGTTGGGAGCCCCAATAGCAAACAAGCCTTTCATTTAATCAATGAAAGGCTTGTTTGTATTCGACTAAGGACGGTTGGGATGATTTAAAATATGGTCTTCCCAATCCACCACATCAATCTCGTAAACAACTTTGTTACGGACACTTTCCCCTGCCGCATGCATTGCGGACTTAGAGCCTGTAATCAACGGATGCCATTCTGGTAAAGGCTGCTTTTCAGCCAACAGACGGTAAGCGCACGTGTGTGGCAGCCAAGTAAAATCGTCGATGTCTTCTCGGGTCAGCTTGGTGCACTCTTCACCCGAAGTGAAACGGTTTGGGTAATCCTTACATGAACACGTTTTACTGTTCAGCCAGCTACAAGCCACATTGGTATAGTAGATTTCATCGGTATCTTCATCCATCAGCTTATGCAAACAACATTTGCCACAACCATCACAGAGAGATTCCCATTCCTCTTCTGTCATCTGCTCTAACGATTTACTTTGCCAAAATGGAGTGCTCATACTTCAGGTCTCACCAAGGGAATTTAGGGGGCGATTTATACTCTTCTCAACGCAAAAGTTCAAGTTTTGAGAAGATCTTGCATCCTTCCCACATAACGGTGGAGATATTCAACTACTTTCGTTTTACTGTTCTATCCTTAAACAAGTTTCCATTACTCAATTGATCAAGAAGGCATTAAGGAGTTTTCATGGGTATTATTTCTTGGATTATTTTGGGCTTAATCGCCGGCGCACTTGCTAAATGGCTCATGCCAGGAAAAGATGGGGGCGGTTGGATTGCAACAATGTTACTTGGTATTGCAGGGGCATTTGTAGGTGGCTTCCTTGGCGACATTCTCGGTTTCGGCGGAGCAACTGGCGTCAACATTGGTAGTATCATTACCGCAACACTAGGCGCATTTATTCTGTTGTTTGTTTATAACCGTTTCTTAAAATAATCACGATGATTTAAAAGCAAAAAACCAAAAAGGGAGCGTAATGTTAAGCGCGCCCTTTTGTTTTTTTCTTTCTTCACTCTTCCAATCCACGTCAAAATGACCATAATTGCCCCCTTAATTTTTTAAGAGGTTTACATTATGGATTGTCGATTAGGATGTGGAGCGTGCTGTATTGCGCCAAGTATCTCTTCACCAATACCTGGAATGCCCAAGGGCAAACCTGCAGGTGTTCGTTGTGTGCAACTCAACGACGACAATTTGTGCAAGCTATTTGGTAAGCCTGAACGCCCTAAAGTCTGTCACGATTTTAAACCGTGTCCGATTGTATGCGGCAAGACCAATCAAGAAGCACTCGACAACATCACTGAATTAGAACAATTGACGTAATGCGACTCTAGACCACACGTTTAAAGTTAGTACCTCGGTTGTTTCTCTCCGAGGCAGTAATCAAAGCAAACTCAAGATTTAGCACTTTCCCCCTCTGCTTTTTATCTCACCCTTGAGAACTCTTGCCACATAGCGTTCCATTTGCGGTTTTCGCGCGATCTCCCTCACAATTTATTGACAATTCTCGACTATGTTCAGCGGGTCATTTAATTAAAGATCAGGAAAGAACATGAATAAGTATTTGGCTGAGGCTTTTGGCACGTTCTGGCTAGTGTTAGGCGGCTGTGGTAGCGCGGTGTTGGCTGCGGGTTTCCCTGAAGTGGGTATTGGTCTGTTGGGCGTTTCTTTGGCATTCGGTTTAACCGTTCTGACGATGGCATTTGCTATCGGTCATATTTCAGGTTGTCACTTGAACCCTGCAGTGACAGTTGGCCTTTGGGCAGGCGGTCGTTTTGAAACAAAAGACGTTGCTCCCTACATCATCTCACAGGTTATCGGCGGGCTTATCGCAGGTGGCGTGCTTTACGTTATTGCATCTGGACAAGCAGGATTCGATGTTGTGGGTTCTGGCTTTGCCGCCAATGGTTATGGTGAACACTCTCCAGGCCAATACTCGATGATCGCTGCACTTGTGACTGAAGTTGTCATGACGATGATGTTCCTGATTGTCATTATGGGTGCAACAGACAAACGTGCGCCACAAGGCTTTGCACCTATCGCAATTGGCCTGTGTTTGACTCTCATTCACCTGATCAGCATTCCTGTCACCAATACGTCAGTAAACCCTGCTCGTAGCACGGCAGTCGCAGTATATGTGGGTGACTGGGCGGTTTCTCAGCTATGGCTGTTCTGGATTGCTCCTATTGTGGGTGGCGTGCTTGGTGCGGTTATCTACAAAAACCTTCTTGGTAAAGAATCGAACGATTAATCGTTCCCAACTCTCAAAATCAAAAAAGCCGCTGAATTCAGCGGCTTTTTATTAAATTCTGTGTCGACCTAATAGCGAATGTGACAACGTCGTGCCATCAACAAGCTCTAGCTCCCCACCGACAGGCACACCATGCGCGATGCGGCTGGCATCAACTTGGTGCTCTTTACATAGCTCTGCGATGTAGTGGGCAGTGGCTTCACCTTCAACTGTTGGGTTTGTCGCCAAAATCACTTCGGTAATATCACCGCGACGTAAGCGGTCATCAAGGACATCTAATCCAATATCACTTGGACCAATACCATCTAATGGCGACAAATGCCCCATAAGAACAAAATACCGACCAGAATATTGGCCTGTTGCTTCAACGGCTGCGATGTCTGCCGGGCTTTCTACCACACAAATTTGACCATTTTCTTGGCGTTTTGGGTTGGTACAAATGTGACAGACTTCTTCTTCGGTGAAGGTTCGACACTCAGTACAATGACCTATTTCTGTCATTGCCTGACTCAGCGCATCTGCAAGCTGCAAACCGCCTTTTCTATCGCGCTGTAACAAATGAAAGGCCATACGCTGCGCTGACTTGGGGCCAACCCCAGGTAGACAACGTAAGGCCTCCATCAATTGTTCCAGCATATGACTGGTACGCATTAAAAGTCCGCTTAATTAAATATCAGCAGATTAGAATGGCATTTTCATACCTGGTGGTAGTTGCATACCGCCAGTTACAGAAGCCATTTTCTCTTTTTGAGTTTCTTCAACACGACGGGCTGCATCATTGAACGCCGCAGCGATCAGATCTTCAAGCATTTCTTTGTCGTCTTCCATCAAACTTTCATCGATGTCAACACGACGTACGCTGTGGCTACCAGTGATAGTAACTTTAACTAGACCAGCACCAGACTCGCCAGTTACTTCCATATTCGCGATTTCTTCTTGAAGCTTTTGCATGCGATCTTGCATTTGCTGGGCTTGCTTCATTAGGTTGCCCATACCGCCTTTACCAAACATGTTTATCTCTCTGGTTTAATGAGGTGTTGCATCAATTAATGGGGTTATACCTTTGGGTTTTCAACCCCATTCCATTCGATTATTAGATAGGGCGCACACTATCTTTATCAAGCTCTGCAGCAAAACGACGTTCAATAAATTGAACATTTGGATCGTTTTCTAAACTGTTCAGCGCTTGCTGTAATTTCTCTTGGTAGAGCCTATCTCTCAGTTCAAGTGGTGTTTCTCCACTCTCCCCTATTTCGATGCTCATGTGGCACTCTTCACCTAACACGGTATTAAGTGCTTTGAGCAATTCGGCTTGAGCTCTATCAGTATTCAAATGAGCTTGGCTGCTTCTCAATAGTAACGAAACGGTTGTTCCTTCCTTACTATAATGAGAGTTTAGCGCAAGTTGCTCTACCAGCTTAGGGATCTCCATTAAGCTGATGAGCTTCGCCCATTCATTATGTTCTAATGACTCATCGATGAGCTTTTGTGCCATTTCAGGCGTTTTCTCATGCTCAAGTGCCTGCTTGAGCTGCGTAGGTGTCAGTTTTGTATTTACTTTTGTCTCAACAGGCTTGCTTGGACGCCAGCGATACGCTTCCTCAACTTGTGGCTCCGTCGACTTCGGAGCTGAGTTTGGCGACACCTGCGCGGAATTGCCATGCAATTGCGCTACTCGGTCGATAACCGATTCTGGTTGTGCAGATGCCGCTTTAGGCTTTTTTGAGCCACTATTTTGAGGAGTGTTCTGTTGTAGGCCTTGACGCTGAGAACGTAATTGGTGACGTAAACCGCTTAGACCACCGCGCGCCGGTGTTGAAACGCTCTCTTGCACTTGTTGAGGTGGCGTTTCATGCTGCGGTGCAGGGTTTTCGCTCATCGGCGGCGCCATATCATACTGTGGCGGAACCGTCTCATATCCACTCGCGTGATATTCAGGTTGTGAATTGGATGAAGGTTGAGGCGCCACTTGTGGTGAGCTTTGTGCTGGACTCGGCTGCTGAGCTCGAGGAGCTGCTACTGTTCGAGCTGGTGCAGTCTTTGATTGACTGGCACTTTGAACTGGGGCTGAAGCTGATTCGCAGTTACTGGAAACAACATTTGCCCCACTGTTACTTGATGGGCGGAACGCCATCATACGCAGCACAATCATTTCCAGACCGACTCGCCCATTTGGCGAGAGAGTCAAATCTTCACGACCTTTCAATGCAATTTGGTAGTAAAGCTGAACGTCTTGCGGACTTAGTGCTTTACTCAACAACTCGATTTTTTCTGCATCTGGCTGCGCTCGGTCTAGCGACGCTGGCAGCGCTTGATACATCGCAATTCGGTGTAACTGTGTTGCGACTTGCTGCAACAAACCATCCCACTCAACACCATTTGCTGCTAATTGCTGGATTTTATCCATGGCTTGTTGAGGTTGCTTGCTGCTGATTGACTCTAGTAAGTGAATCGCTTGGTCGGTATCAATCGTCCCCAACATGTGGCTGACAATATCGGTTTGCACCGCACCGTTACCTAAAGCAATTGCTTGATCAGTCAAGCTGAGAGCATCACGCATACTGCCATCTGCAGCATGTGAGATCATACCCAACGCTTTTGGCTCTGCTGAAACTTGCTCTTGACCTAGGATGTAATCAAGTTGCTGGTGAATATCATCAACGCTGATTGGTTTCAGATGAAACTGAAGACAACGCGACAATATAGTGACAGGCAGCTTTTGTGGATCAGTTGTTGCGAGTAAGAACTTCACATACTCTGGCGGCTCTTCCAGGGTTTTCAACAACGCATTGAAAGAGTGACGCGATAGCATGTGCACCTCATCGATGAGGTACACTTTAAAACGTCCACGAGCAGGTTTGTATTGAACGTTGTCTAACAGTTCACGAGTGTCTTCAACTTTAGTACGTGATGCTGCGTCGATTTCAAGAAGATCGACAAAGCGACCTTCATCAATTTCACGACAAGTATCACACTTACCACAAGGTGTCGCGGTAATGCCGGTTTCGCAGTTCAAGCCTTTGGCAAACAGCCTACCGATACTCGTTTTACCCACACCACGAGTCCCGCTGAACAGATAAGCATGGTGTAAACGGTTTTGCGCCAGTGCGTTTTCCAACGCCGTCAGGACATGTTTTTGTCCGACAACTTGGTCAAACTGATTAGGACGCCATTTTCGCGCTAAAGCTAAATAACTCATTGAATGTATTAATGTCCTTCAAAATCGCAGATGCTGTACACGTTTAGACCTAATGCTTCTAAACGTTTATCGCCACCGATTTCTGGTAGGTTGATAACGAACGCAGCGTGCTCAACTTCACCACCCAGTTGGCGAATCAGCTTAGTCGTCGCTTCAATAGTACCGCCCGTTGCCAATAAATCGTCGACAACCAGTACTTTGTCGCCTTCAACGATGGCATCTGTATGGATTTCTAGTGTATCAACGCCGTATTCAAGCTCATAAGATTGAGCAACAGTAGGGCGTGGTAGCTTGCCTGGTTTACGCACTGGTACAAAACCAACACCTAGCTCAAGCGCTAAAGGCGCGCCAAATAGAAAGCCACGAGCTTCCGTACCCACAACCTTGGTAAAGCCCATATCTTTGTAACGTTCAACAAGTAAGTTGATCGTCGCTTGGTATGCTTTCGCGTCTTCAAGAAGGCTCGTCACATCACGAAATAGAATGCCTGGCTTTGGGTAGTCTTGGATGCTTTTGATGCTAGATTTGATCAGTGAAATTGTTTCTGTAGTCATAATACCGATTTACTTAGATTGGCTCATCGCCCTCTCTAATCGCAGTATCACGAGGGCAACGAACAATAGGTTTTCACCACTATGTGCTTATTTTCGTAAAAGTCACAGGCGCTGAAAATACAAACGCCCACTCGAAGAGCGGGCACACTATTCTCTACAATCTTAGTGATTTTCTTCTCGGTCAGCAACCAACTCAATCACAGGCAGACGCATAAACCAGCTGAGTAAAACGATTAGCATCACTAAAAGACCAATTTTTACCCAAACGAGGGGGACAACAACGATTGAAACCATGAAACTAAGCGCAATAAAAATCGCACCACGCTTTTTTACTTTTGAAGTAACAGCCCGATGCTTATGCCAATTGCCGAGAATGGGTCCAAACGTTTTGTGGTTATGTAACCATTGATGAAATGCGGGGCTACCACGCATAAAACATGCGCTAGCAAGCAAAATAAAAGGTGTGGTGGGTAAAAGTGGAAGGGCTATGCCGGCTATGCCGAGCACAATACAGAGTCCACCAACAGTATTGAAAAAGTAACGCTTAATACGAATGGTGAACTCCGGTACAAAATAGCTAGATTAAAAGCCTGCGTAACCATTCATTACACGAAGCCAGGTTAGCGTTGCAGGAAGTGTTGGGATCAAAAGAACTGCAATAAAACCTAAAAAGTAAAAAATATTATAAGGCTCTTTAAAATCTTTGTCTGCCATGATGTGTCTTCTCACTAGTTGACTTTGCTTCTCCCAAGGCACAGCGTTAAATTATCGTTGCACAAATGGGTCATTATTGTTTTAAGCGCTGACTATACATTAAACAGCCAAATCTAAACACCAGTAAAAAGTAAGGTTATTAAACTAAACGTATGTTGTTTTGGTGGTTCTAAAAAGATAATAAGCAGCGTAAGGACGCTGCTTATTGGTTTGCAAGTCATAATTATACTAGTCGGGATTTCCGGGTAATACTTAAACTAAAACTTGAAGAACCTAAACACCCGATAGATAACTGTCCTGCAACACTAAGCGGTAAATCGCGGGTGATGAAGTTTTTCATACTTCCTCCCCCTAAACGGTTACCTGCTGCGATGTGTTGATTCGTATTTCCGTCAGACCAATGGCTATCTAAACCCGCAGGCAATATAGAGACCGAGGATGAAGCGAGGTCGGCGACACCAAACACAGCATTGACTGCACCCGCACACTCCGAACACTCAATTCCTTTTTCAATGATCCCTACCATGTCCTTGAGATCAGCACTGAAACTTTTCAAGTTACGGAGATAGTCGTCAAACAATGCCCTAACGAGCAATGTCGTCGCAACTCCATCATTAGCTTGGGAAGCAGAATCAACTAGATAAAACGCAAATTGACCATTCATTAACCAACGATAATCGAAAACCAAGGGCATCACATCCGTCGATTGCAATAAACGGTACGAGCAGCGCCAATCTCCCTGAGCAGCATCCTTTTCTGGCAATAGAGCTTGCAGTAAATCTCTTGCCGCACTCGGATTCTGTTGTAAATATTCCAGATGCCAATACAGCTCTTGTTCATCTGGGATTTCACCACCATCATCAACCCTGAACCACTGACTTGAAAAGTCACGTTGTTCTGAGAAGTGGCTATCGGTATCTTCTAGCGTATTCTCTATCGCCTGAGATAGGTGCTCATAATTACCTATCGGTTTAGGAAGAAAATCTTTAATACCAAATCGCAACGCTTTCGCGACATCGGACATTTCATCCGTGCCTGATACCACGATAAGCGGCATATATGGGTATTCGAGACTAACTTCTTCGACGAACTCGATACCATCTAAGACCGGCATCGATAAATCACATAAGATAAGATCGGGTTGGCATTCCCTGAGTTGTTGAAGCGCTTCTAGGCCGTTTTCTGCTTCTACTACTTTAAAACCCTGACTTTCTAAATAGGCATTGGTTACTTTACGAAATATTGGATCATCGTCCACCAACATTATTAGTTTTTGATTAATCACTTCCTGTGCCGAGACCATTGCCGTTTGACTGTGAGTCTTAAACATACCTTTATCCCTCACAAAGCTCAGTCAAAAAAACAGATTTATTATTAAGTCATTATTTTTGTTGTGTTTACTTCCAGCAAAACGTGTCACAGCAAGACCTGAGGCCGCTTTGCCTTGTTATAAAACTTAGCTCGGAAACTGCATTAATACAAATATTACGGCGTATAACAGTATTTACTCAAACAGGGTTGCTGTGTTCAAATGATGCAACATGTTGACTTAAAGCAAGCTTTGATCACAAAGTTAATTATAAATTAACCGTAATCGGTAATTTAATGTGTCTGGAAATATGAAATTAGATGACTTAAACCTGTTTCGACTGGTTGTCGAAAATGGGAGCTACACCGCAACTTCGCGAAAAACCATGATCCCGGTTGCGACCATCACCCGACGCATTCAAGCGCTAGAAGACTCTGTCAATCTTCGACTATTGAACCGTCATGCTCGCAAACTTTCGCTCACTGAAGCAGGGGAACGTTTTTACCATGAGTGCTCTCCTTTACTACAAAGGCTAACAACCGCAGCAGAGGAAATCACTGACGACTGCCGAGGAGCATCCGGCAAGATTAAGATATCCGCGCCTTACAACTTAACTAAACGAATGATGATGCCGATGTTCAACAGCTTTATGAAGCAGTACCCGGACATCAACATTGAGCTAACGACAGAGAATAATGCGGACAAGCTTGACCCTACTGAATGGGATGTAATTTTTCGAGTGGGACCGCAACGCGACTCTAGCCTCATCGCGCGTAAGATTGGCGAAGTGAAGGATATTCTCGTTGCAAGCCCTGACTATCTAACCTCAAATCCTGCGCCACACCATGCAGAAGAGCTCTCTAACCATTCATTGCTAAAAGGGTACCCACTTATTAAGTGGACCTTGATTAATAGCAAAGGCGAGTCTGTGGTGAATGTTGATCGTGGTCGTTTTCAAGCAAACGCGCTCAATGTGGTGCGCAGTGCTTGTTCCGAAGGTTTAGGCATCACACTAATGCCAGATGTCATGATCAAAGAGTACATCGAGAGCGGCGATTTGGTACGCGTACTGCCAGATTGGAGTGCAAACCCGCGCGACATTTATATGCTTTACAACCACAAAGACCACCTGCCAGAGAAAGTTCGCCTCTTTATTGACTTTGTGATCGCTTATAACATTCACTAATTAGATAGCGAAAACAAAAAACCAGAGCCAAAGCTCTGGTTTTTTTACGACTTAAGAAAGCGCATCCTATGCGCCTTCGTTATGAAGCTCTAGGTTTGCTAAATCCTGTTGGATTTCAAGTTGTGTTTTCGCATCATCGTTACGAAGACCATCTAAAAAATCTAGGTATTGTTGGTCAATATCACCCGTTACGTATTCGCCGTTAAACACGGATGTATCGAACTGAGTAATATCTTGGTTTCCAAGACCGACCGCCTCTACCAAATCTTCTAGGCGTTGATAAATAAGCGCATCGGCACCAATCTGCTTACAAATTGTATCGTTGTCACGGCCATGGGCAATAAGCTCTGTAGCACTTGGCATATCAATGCCGTATACGTTCGGGAAACGAACTTCAGGAGCCGCTGAGACCATGTACACTTTCTTGGCACCAGAATCACGAGCCATCTCAATAATCTGCTCTGACGTTGTACCTCGAACAATAGAGTCATCCACCAGCAACACATTCTTACCTTTGAATTCCGAACGAATAGCATTCAACTTGCGACGTACTGATTTCTTACGTTGTTGTTGGCCAGGCATGATAAACGTACGTCCAACATAACGGTTTTTCACGAAACCCTGGCGATAAGGGATATCGATCGCTTGTGCGATTTGCAGTGCAATGTCGCAAGACGTTTCAGGGATAGGAATGACAACATCGATATCAAGGTTTGCGTAATCTTCACGAATACGTTCGCCCAGCTTTTTACCCATTTCAACGCGAGCGCTGTATACCGAAATTTTATCGATGAACGAATCTGGACGAGCAAAGTACACGAACTCGAAAATACAAGGGTTCAGCTTAGGATTATCTGCACACTGCTTCGTGTAAAGCTCACCGTCAAACGTTGCGTAAATCGCTTCACCAGGTGCAACATCACGGACGAAATCAAAACCGACCGCATCCAATGCCACCGATTCAGACGCAACCATGTACTCTGCTCTGCCGTTAACTTCACGCTTACCTAAACACAGCGGGCGAATACCGTGTGGGTCACGAAATGCAATCATACCATGACCAATGATCATAGCTGTCACAGCATAAGCACCGCGAATTGTGCGATGAACATTGGTGACTGCGCGGAATACGTCTTCGGTCGTGACATTTCCTTTTACTGAGTCAATTTCGTGCGCCAGTACATTTAGTAATACTTCAGAGTCTGAAGTGGTATTGATATGACGGCGATCTTTTTCAAACAGCTTCTGACGAACTTCGTTGGCGTTAGTCAAGTTACCGTTGTGGGCAAGTGTAATACCGAAAGGAGAGTTTACGTAGAAAGGTTGAGCTTCTGAAGCGCTTGAACTGCCTGCTGTAGGGTAACGAACATGACCAATTCCGACCTCGCCTTGCAGGCGCTGCATGTGTCTTGCTTCAAATACATCCTTGACTAAACCGTTCGCCTTACGTAGACGAAAACGATTGCTTTCTATGGTACAAATACCAGCGGCATCTTGGCCACGATGCTGTAACACCGTTAACGCGTCATAAATAGACTGGTTTACAGGCGTTGTGCCCACGATTCCAACAATACCACACATGTCCTAATCCTCGATTTGCGACAGTAGCTGGCACTACTAGATAGTGCCAGACAGAAAACTTGATGTTGCTTGTAAATGCTCGAAGAATGGGGCGATGATACGGCTGAACTCAGGGATCAACTGTGAATCTTTCCACCAATCCGAGCTTGGGAATGCAGTAAACGCATCCATAAAAAACAGCACCGCAGAAACAATTAAGACTCCGCGTAGACCACCAAATACAATCCCGAGAATTCGGTCCGTACCTGATAGCCCTGTTTTTTGTACCAGTTGACCAATGACGTAATTCACCACTGCACCAACTACCAAGGTTGCGACAAATAACGCCGCGATCGCCGCTCCGTTACGAAACATATCATCTTCGATGTTGGTGAAGTACACCGCCAATTTGGCATAGTAATTACTGGAGATAAAAAACGCTCCGAACCAAATCACCAAAGACAAAGCTTCTTTAGCAAAACCGCGAACTAAACTGATCAGAGCTGAAAATCCGATCACACCTAAAATGATAAAATCTATCCAATTCATCTTTTCTTCATCTTAAGTTGGCGCGCATTTTAACAGAAAAAATGCTGACGCAAACGTTTTCTTATGGATTTAATGGCTTAAATTTAAGCAATTGACCTTTTGAACCTGTAATTTTTTGTAATTCTTGAACTTGTCGTTCAAGTTTACTTTTTGACACATCAGGGCCAACAATCACTCTCGTAAACTCGTTTTCTTTCTTTGTGTGAGCTTGATAACCACGCTTTTGCAAATCCGCGACAAGCGCGACAGCATTTTCGTGATTCTTAAGTGCCATCAACTGAATGATCCAAGCTGAATCTTCATATTGATTTTTCTCTTGAACAGGACGAGTGACGACCTCAACTTGCTCTGGTTGTTTGATGACCTCAGGTTTAGATGTTGGCGCTGGCTCGGGCTCAGAAACGGCTACTTGAGCATCCTCACGTTCTTGCACTACAGCTTCAACCGGAGAATCCGGTAACGTAATGTCGTCTTCCACTGGCTCTAATATTTCGAAGTTTTCCACATCACTATCAAGTTCTGGTTTGATAGGAATACTGGCAAATTCTTCTTTGTAGTGCAGTTTCTTACCATCTAGCACATCGGGAAGAACAATGACTCCGACTGCGACTAGAATGATGGTGCCGACTAAACGACTTTGGAATTTACTTGCCATCAAAATACCTTTACTTATTTATTATTTGATTGCCAATGTTCCAATACCTCTCCGACGGTATGGAATGAGCCAACCACCAGAATAACGTCTCCTGTCTTTGCGTGGCTTCTCGCACTCTCGAAGGCGTCAACAGGGTTTTCAAAATGAACTTGCCCATCAGGTAAGTATTGGCACAATTCATCAGCGGTCGCCGCTCTCGGTCCAGTAAGCGACGCTGGATACCATTGTGTTGCAACTGGAGTTAGAGCTTCAATGGTTGCTTTAATGTCCTTGTCATGCAGCATTGCAACCACAATATGGATATTCTTACCCAGATATTGTTGCTTCACTCTCTCTACCAAATACTCAGCAGAGTGCGGGTTATGAGCGACATCAAGGACTATTTCAGGTTCGTGATGCAGTACCTGCATACGCCCCGCCAAACGAGCATTATTCAAGCCATTGACAATATTTATGTCAGTGATTTGCAATTCCGAAGCCCCTAGTGCCATCAGTGCAGTGGCTGCATTTTGTAATGGTAGCGATGGGATTGGTAAATCCTCTAACTCAAATGCCCCACTGCTCCATTTCCAACCATTATCAGTTAGTTGGTAATCGTACTGAATACCTACTTGGAAGAACTCAGAACCAATATCGTCAGCATGAGCCGCCACGGTCGCTGGTGGCGTTGGTTGACCACAAATTGCTGGCTTCCCTGAACGGTAAATGCCCGCTTTTTCAAAGCCAATAACATTGATGTCATCACCAAGCCAATCCACATGATCGATCGCTAAGCTCGTAATAACAGAAACATCATGGTCAACAACGTTAGTGGCGTCTAGACGACCGCCAAGTCCTACTTCAAGTAAGACAACGTCAACTTTCTCTACTTGGAAAATACGTAGCGCAGCAAGTGTACCGAATTCAAAGAGGCTAAGGCTAATATCACCACGCTGCTTTTCTACATAATCGAATGCTTCACAGTGCTTTGCATCTACAACATCGACGCCATTAATGCGTACACGCTCGTTGTAACGAATCAGGTGCGGAGAACTGTAAACACCGACTGAATAGCCAGCATCAAGTAAAATGGCTTCCATTAACGCACACGTTGAGCCTTTGCCATTGGTTCCGGCAACGGTGATTACGGTTGGAGCTGGTTTGGTAAGATTGGCTTTGTTTGCTACCGCTTGGACACGGTCTAAGCCTAGATCAATTGCTGAGGAATGAATATTTGCTAAATAATCAAGCCACATCTCTAATGAAGATGTGGCTTGAGGAGTTGGGTTTTGGGTCATCTAACTTTAACCATTAAATTCTTTGGTTTTTATGTTAGTTGATACTTTACCCTTTTTCGTCCGCTTCTGGTACAGAATATGGCTCTTCATTTGGAGATTCGTTAACCGAAACCACCAAAGGAGACTTGTGGTTAGTCATCTTAGCGATAAGACCACCCACACGCTGACGCATTTCACGACGGTCAACGATCATATCAATAGCACCGTGATCAAGTAGGAACTCACTACGCTGGAAACCTTCAGGAAGATCTTCACGTACAGTTTGCTCGATTACACGACGACCAGCAAAGCCAATGAGGGCCTTAGGTTCACCGATGTTGATATCACCCAACATAGCCAAACTTGCTGATACACCACCCATTGTAGGGTCAGTTAGAACAGAAATAAACGGCAGACCTTTTTCTGATAAACGCTCAAGCGCAGCACTGGTTTTTGCCATTTGCATAAGAGACATTAAAGCCTCTTGCATACGAGCACCACCACTTGCTGAGAAACAAACAAGCGCACAGTTATTTTCAATGGCTGCATCCACTGCTTTCACAAAGCGAGCACCAACGACTGAACCCATTGAACCACCCATAAAGGAGAATTCAAACGCACACGCCACAAGCGGCAGACCAAGCAATTCACCCTGCATCACAACTAGCGCATCTTTCTCACCGCTATTTTTTTGTGCAGCAGAGATACGCTCTTTGTATCGTTTAGAATCTTTAAATTTCAGTTTATCCTGTGGCTCAAGTTCAGAACCTAATTCAACTCGATTACCTTCATCTAAAAATGTTTCCAAACGACGACGCGCTTTCATACGCATGTGATGGTTACACTTTGGACAAACTTCTAAGTTACGCTCTAGTTCAGCATGGTATAAAACCTGTTCACAAGAGGTACATTTAGTCCACACACCTTCTGGGATAGAAGCTTTGCGTGAACTTACTAGATTGCTTTTCTCTAAAATCTTTTCAAGCCAACTCATGGAAGACCTTTTCTCTCAACTCTTCCGCTTCATTGCGAAAGATATAAATTCGACATAATACCGACGGATTAAACCATATCTTGCAGCTACTGTAGATAAAAAACTGGTTGTACCTATTTTTGATATCGTAAATAGCGTATGTTTTCCGTTCACATTCAATGTAAACACTACCGATATTTTGAAATAAGTTTGTAAAATTAGTTCAAATTATCTGGTAAAAACAGTGGACCGATCGGCACTTCAGGTAACCCAAACTCTTCTGGGTAGTCTACATCTACCAGGTACAGACCTTCCGCTTTCGCTGTCGCACCCGCTAGTTTGCGATCTTTGGCTTCTAATAACCACTTGATCCATTCAGGACTCTCTTCGCCACGTCCAACTTTTATCAAGCTACCCGTGATATTACGAACCATATGATGCACGAACGCATTAGCTTTAATATCAATAACCACATAGTTCCCATGGCGCGTAACGTTCAGATGCATCAAGTTTCGAAATGGGCTGCGAGACTGACAATGCGCCGCGCGAAACGACGTAAAATCATTTTCGCCAAGTAGGAACTGCCCTGCTTCATGCATTTTTTTCTCGTCGAGCTCACCATGATAGTGACTAACCCCCGAGTTTAGGATGCCTGGACGTAAAGCATGATTGAAAATAATGTAACGATAACGGCGAGCTGTCGCTGAGAATCTTGCATGGAAATCATCTGAAACTTCCTTAGCCCAACGAACCGCTATATCGCTTGGCATGTTCGCGTTTGCGCCCATGGTCCAAGCTACCATTTTTCGAGTAACGTTGGTATCAAAGTGCACAACTTGTCCCGTGCCATGCACGCCTGCGTCTGTCCGACCAGCACACTGAACTTCAACTGGATGATTAGCGACGACGGACAATGCTTTCTCTAGCTCTTCTTGGACACTTTTCACTTCTCTTTGGCGCTGCCAACCAAAGTAGTTTGTACCGTTGTACTCGATACCTAATGCGATTCTCATCTTAACCTTCGAACTCTAAAATGGGGCGGGAAGTATATACTCAAGTCACCTCAAGTTGCCAGTTTCACCAAGGGTGACATAAAGGTAGCATCCTACTAACGGGACACAAAAAGGGTAGCAAACGCTACCCTTTTGTTTCGGTTTATCGGCCATTAATGGCGTCAATCAGGCTTTTTGCTTCGCGGCGAATATCATCCTCACCGTAAACAATCGCCTCTTCTAGTAGTTTAATCGCCCCTTGAGAATCGTTCATCTCGAGATAGATTTTAGCCAAATCCAGTTTCCCAGCCGCTTCAGCATTGTTATCTACGTCAATATCGCCGATCTCGCCGATAACATCTGGAAACTCGTTCAATCCGACATCGAGCTTAAGGTCTTCTTCTTCGAACTCACCACCTTCTCTGTCGACCTGAGCCATCAATTCATCAATCGTCATAAATTGATTTTTCTTCGGGTCGAAGTCATCCAAGTCGCTTTGCTCTGCCCAGTTCTCTTGCGCGATCTCTGGCTGACTTAGTGCATCACTCGAATTCCAAACATCACGCTGGTCCTCAGGCACTTCTTCAGTAGAACTTACGTTATCAGCAGCGGGTTTAAAGCCATCCCAATCATCTCCAACATCAAGCATGGTTTCAAAATCCATACCTGCACTTGCGATGGTGTCACTGTCTAGTTTACCTTCAAATACTTCTGAGTTTGCGTCTTCCGCAAGAAGGTTAGCCATTGATGATTCATCATCCAAATTACTGAGCGGCTCACCCTCTGTCGCTGTTGGCTGCACTTCTGGGTCAGTATCAAAGCCGTTTTGCTGCGCAAATACTTCAAACAAAGCATCATGATCGTTATCGGCTTGAATAGCTGGTCTCGATGTCTCTGCTTCAACCTTAGGGCTCTCTGACGCACCCTCGTTCATTGACGCGAGAACATCTTCCTCATTGAACTCTGGAAGATCTTGGTCGTCAAAACTTAACTCTTCATCCTCACCGGAGATTGGTTCTATATCTGCAGTCTCAGAGCTCGGTAATTCTGGCTCTTCTTCCATCGACGCCAAGGCATCTTCTTCGCTGAACTCTGGCAAATCGAGCTCATCAAAATTGAACTCTTCTTCGGACTCAGTTGGCAAGTCGGCTTCAACTTGTTCTAGTTCAATGGACTCGGACGTTTCTAACTCCGGCTCATCCACCATAGACGCCAATGCGTCTTCTTCACTAAACTCAGGAAGATCCAGCTCATCAAAATTGAATTCATCTTCTGATTCAGCTGGCAAGTCGGCTTCAACCTGTTCTGGCTCAACGGACTCGGACGTTTTTAACTCCGGCTCATCCGCCATAGACGCCAATGCGTCTTCTTCACTAAACTCAGGAAGATCTAGCTCATCAAAATTGAATTCATCTTCTGATTCAGTTGGCAAGTCGGCTTCAACTTGTTCTGGTTCAACGGACTCGGACGTTTCTAACTCCGGCTCATCCGTCATAGACGCCAATGCGTCTTCTTCACTAAACTCAGGAAGATCCAGCTCATCAAAATTGAACTCTTCTTCGGACTCGGTTGGTAAGTCAGCTTCGACTTGCTCTGGTTTAACGGACTCGGACGTTTCTAACTCCGGCTCATCCGCCATAGACGCCAATGCGTCTTCTTCACTAAACTCAGGAAGATCCAGCTCGTCAAAATTGAATTCTTCTTCTGATTCAGTTGGTAAGCCTGCTTCAACTTGTTCTGACTCAACGGACTCGGACGTTTCTAACGCAGGTTCGCCAGCCATAGATGCTAGAGCATCTTCTTCGCTGAATTCTGGAAGATCTAGCTCGTCAAAATTGAATTCATCTTCTGAATCGTTGGTCGACTCAGTTTCCGGCTCCAATTCAGGTTCATCCAGTAGCCAATCTTCTTCTTGTGGAACACCGAATTCATTTTCTATTGTATTTGGTGTCGGCGTGAAGGCTGGAATGTCTTCCTCTTGCTCAACGTGAGGCTGTACCTCAGCATCGGACTCCACGGATGGTTCTTGTGTTGAATCAGTATCGGTAGCCTCTTGTTGTAGTGATGAAGCTTCCTCTATCTCCGTTTGTGTTTTTTCAACTTGCTGCGGTAAATCGTCTTCACTATCAAATAGAGCGTCAAGTTCAGCAGAAAAATCCGCTTTTTCTTGTTCTGTTGGCAGAAGTTCTTCACTGTCTGACTCAAATAGGTCGTCTAGCTCGCTCATTAAAGGATCATTCTCTGGTGAGAGGTCCTCTAAATCACCAAGAAATTCATCGCTGCTAAATGGCTCTGAGGCAGCCTCTGGCTCGGTTAATGGTTGATCTTCTACAGCTTGTTGCGTGTCTGGCTGGCTTTCACTTAATAAAGCGTCGATGTCCAACCCAGACTCAATGTCCTGATCTTCATGAGTTTGTTCTGACCCAACTACGGGAGATGGCTTTTCGTCGGCGTCTGGCTCACCAAAACCAAGTGATTTCAGTAACTCTTCCTCTTCCGATTTATTCTGCTCTGGGCTCTCGTCCTCTCGAATCAGATCATCAAACGGATCTAAATCAGCTTCAGTCTCTTCATCAAGTTCAGAGGTAACATCATCAATGAGTTCGTCCAGTAAGTCTGTGCTATCTGCGTCTAACTCTTCGATCGAGTCATCACCTTCAAAACCAGAGATTGCTTCTAGCTCGTTTAGTGGATCAAACTCGTCTGTGTCATCTTCATCAAAATCAATGAGTTCATCGAGTAGCTCTGTACTGTTTTCATCTAGAACAGGACCTTCATTGGCGTCAGCTTCTCGAACTTCCGATTCACTAGCCGGTTGTTCATACTGGGCCAATAGCTTATCGATATCGTCGTCAGATGCCTCTCCTACACTAAAGTCATCATCCGAAACGGGCTGTTTTAACTCAGGCTCATCAGTATCTAAATCGAAGTCATCGTTGCCAAGTTCAGCAAACAAGTCATCAAGCATATCCTGGTCGACAGTGTCACTTGGTAACTCTTCTGACGGCTCATCGGCTGCAAGTAACTCGGCAAATGCGTCGTCTGAAAGCGAGTCTGATTTCTCATTCACATCATCCGAAAGATCGAAGCCAGACTCATCGTCATCGAGCACTTCTAGTTCTGGAGCAACCTCATCTAAGGCTCGCTCCATTTCTTCTAAACCAAGCGCTTTTTCTTCGCCGTTGACTTGGATACCATTGTTCGATGACTCAAACTCATCCAGACCAACATCTAGGTCACCGTCATCGCCAATATCTGCAAATGGGTCATCGTCCCCTTCCAGATTGAAATCAAGTTCTTCATCGTCGAGGTTAGCAAAGACGTCTTCTTCTAAATCTGACTTCTCTTCTTGTAAAGACTGTGTGTTGATATCTTCATCTGCAAACAATTCATCATCAAGCGTGAGCTCTTCATCAAGCTCATCCGCCGCCGCTAAACCGATTGGCGCCGCAAGAGGATCAACGTTTTGCTGTTCCTGTGCAGCCGCATCTTCCTCTTTCGCTTTAGAGCGTCGACCAAGAAGCATAACAACTAGCAACGCAATCAAAGCACCAGGAATTAATGCCGCAAGACCAACAAGCCAACCATTCGACAAAATTTTGTCCATGGTGCTTGGTTGCATGCGTTGTTGTTCAGCAAGGCGCTGGCGTTCTTCAGCAAGCAGCTTCTCGACTTCCGAGCGAATGCGTTCTTCGTCATTCAGCTCGCTTTTCAAAGTTTCGACTTCGCTTTGCACTTCTGACAGCATCAATCGAAGACGATGATTCTTCTCTTCTAATGACTCTAATTCACTTTGTGAGCCTTGAAGTTTGTCCTTTAGCGCACTGACCTGCTTTTCACCCTGCGGAGAGGTGGTTACTGGTGGCGCAGGGATGACGGGTATTGTTTTCGGAGTTGGTTTTGGCTCCGTTGCTGCCACTGTCTCTGGCTTAGCCGCAGGCTTGGGTTCTACTTTAATTTGTGGCTTTGGTTGCTCGGTGACTCGTTGTGCTGGCGTCGCTCTATTTGTCGGCTTCGGCTGTTTTAACTTAGCTTCATGCGCCTTCATAATCGCAACAGCTTGCGCTGTGGTCGCGCTTTGCACTTGCTCTAGAGAAGGTACTCGTAGCCGACTACCTGGGATCAATTCATGAATGTTTTGGTTCTCAAACGCTTGAGGGTTAATTCGGTAAATGGCAAGAAGCGTTTGTTGAACGGTAACACCGCGTGAAGGTCGTAATTCTGAAGCGATCGACCATAGTGTTTGATTTTCACCAGTCGGACCAAAGAAACGTGACGGTTGAGTATTCGCAGGAGGAGCAGGTAATGCTCGCTCAATATCTTCAGCATAGCTCGGAGATGATTGCACTTCACCAGACGGTCCAACAAGACGAATTCCTTCGGCTTGAACCACTGATGATGTCTGAGTCGCGCTCATCAACACAAGGGCTGCTAACAAACGCTTATAATTTTGACGCATAGAAGGCTCAGTTTTGTGCTAGATACAATTTGAAATGGTGATCGGTTAAATATATCGGATATCGCATGCAAAACTATAGCGTTGAGAATAAAAAATGTGTGGCTCTCGCCATATTCGTACTAATCTCACACTATTTTGTTTCGTTCGTACAAAAAAGCCTCGCACTGTGCGAGGCTTTGAAATGAACTGTAAGCGACTTAGTAGTAATCGCGGATCAGAACTTCTGCGATTTGCACCGCGTTAGTTGCCGCGCCTTTACGCACGTTATCAGCAACAACCCACAGGTTTACTCCGCTATGATGGCTGATATCGTTACGGATACGACCAACCATTACATGGTCCTTACCGCCCGCATCGCGAACTTGTGTAGGGAAGTCTTCACCGTGGAACACTTCGATACCATCAGTTTGTTCAAGCAAGTTAACGACTTCTTGTGCATCGATAGGTGAACGAGTCTCAATGTGAAGTGCTTCTGCGTGACCGTAGAATACAGGAACACGTACACACGTTGGATTGACTGTGATTGATGGATCGTTAAAGATCTTCTGTGTTTCCCACACCATTTTCATTTCTTCTTTGGTGTAGCCGTTTTCCATCATCTGATCGATTTGTGGAATACAGTTAAACGCGATCTGTTGAGAGAATTGCTTCTTGTCTGCGGGCAGACCGTTTAGCAGCTTCGCCGTTTGACCTGCTAGCTCATCGATACCCGCTTTGCCTGCACCAGACACCGATTGGTAAGTTGATACGTTAATACGCTCAATGCCCACCGCATCGTGAATTGGTTTTAGTGCCACCAGCATTTGGATGGTTGAACAGTTCGGGTTCGCGATGATGTAACGGTTACGAAACTCTGCAATCGCTTCTGGGTTTACTTCTGGCACAACAAGAGGAATGTCGTACTCGTAACGGAAGTGTGATGTATTGTCGATAACAATCACGCCTTCATCAGCGGCAATTGGAGCCCACTTGGCTGATAGCTCACCACCAGCAGAAAACAGTGCGATATGCGCTTGAGACCAATCGAACTCTTCTACGTTTTGAACGCGTACCGTTTTACCATTGAAGCGGTAAGTCTTGCCTTCGCTGCGCTCACTCGCGAGTAGGAAGATTTCGCCTACTGGGAATTTGCGCTCTTGAAGCACATCCAAAATTGTTTCACCGACCGCACCGGTCGCACCTAAAATGGCAACATTATATTGCTGGCTCATTGACTTACCTCAATCTGAAAACCTAGTTCTGCTAATGGAGCAAGGTTACATGTTTTGTTACCCACTAGCGTGACAGCGCTGTATTCACGGCGATCCCAGTAGTTTTTACGCATCAGGTCAAAAGCGCCTGGCTTACTGATTTCACGGCGGAAAAGAGCGTCATCTCTACGCACATCATAGATTAACTGCGTGATGTTATGCAGTGTTGCTTCGTCCCAAGCTCTGTCCAATACCATAGTAGGAACAGGCGCGGTTGGCAGTAAATCGCTGGCATGCGCACGTAATTCGTTATTTAAGAACTCACAGTAGCTGTTGAAAATCATCGTTGTACCGCGAGCTTTCCCTTCCAAGCCGTAGCCTGCAACGTGAGGGGTTGCGAATGCTAGCAGAGGCAGAAGCTCCATATCAACCTCTGGTTCAAATTCAAATACGTCGAGTGCCGCTGTAAAGCCATCATTTTTCAAAAGACGTTGCTTCAAAGCAGCGTTGTCAACGATGGGACCTCGAGCCGCGTTAATCAAAATTTGATCGCTGCGGAGACCATTTAATACCTTCTCATCAATCAAATGATGCGTTGGGTATGGGCCATCTTTGGTGATTGGCGTATGTAGTGTAATGATGTCTGAGCTTTCAATCAGTTCTGTCAACGGAGTAAAGCTACGAGGATCACCAGCCTCTTGTTTGAATGGGTCATTGATGAGAACTTTAATACCCATGCCTTTCAAACATTTCTCTAGGTAGCTACCTACTTGGCCTGCACCAATAATACCTACCGTCTTGTCAAATACCGAGAAACCTTGTTGCTGAGCGAGCACCATCATCACGCTGAACGCGTATTCCGCCACACCCACTTTGTTACACCCTGGCGCCGCAGTGAAGAAAATGCCTTTCTCTTTTAAGAGTGCTTGGTCAACATGATCCATGCCTGCCGTGGCCGTACCAACAAACTTCAGCTTGTTTGCTTTGCTGATCAGGTCAGCATTCACTTTGGTGACTGAGCGAATCATTAGGGCATCAACATCCACTAAATCATCGGCGGTCAGTGTACGACCTGGTTTTAGAATTACGTTACCGAGTTGGCTGAATAGTTCTTCAGCATACGGCATATTTTCATCAACAATAATTTTCATAGCGCCAGCGTTCTAACATCCATTTGTAAGAGTTCGTTTATTCGCAAGATGCGAAACTAAAGCGATTGTGCCCTTTTCCCGAAAAATCTCAAGATATAACACCAATAAACCTCAAGGAGGTAACTCCTATAGAATCGATTGACGGGAAGCCTAGAGAAAAGCAGAAACAGAGAAAAGAAAAAGCCCGGCTAAATAGCCGGGCAAAGTTCCAGAACAAAAGGATCCTATCCCGCTCTCCATGGGATAGAGTCTGCGTCTGTTCGATCAGTGTGACTGATCAAGCTCTGGAAACTGGATTGTTGGCGTTTACAGTACTCTCGCAAGGCGCCAACAAATTCAGTTAACCTTGGTACTTTTTAATAACCAAAGTTGCGTTTGTGCCGCCAAAGCCAAAGCTGTTTGACATTACGGTCGTTAGCTCTGCATCACGAGCTTCTGTCACGATGTCCAGACCTTGTGCTGCTTCGTCCAAGTTTGAAATATTGATGCTTGGAGCAATGAAGTTTTTGTCTAGCATAAGTGTTGAGTAAATTGCTTCGTGCACGCCCGCTGCGCCGAGTGCGTGGCCAGTCATTGCTTTTGTTGCAGAGATTGCAGGGCTGTTCTCACCAAACAATTGTTGGATAGCACCAAGCTCTTTCACGTCACCAACTGGTGTCGATGTGCCGTGCGTGTTGATGTAATCCACACCATCAACGTCTTGCATCGCCATCTTCATACAACGAATTGCGCCTTCACCTGATGGCGCTACCATGTCGTAGCCATCTGATGTCGCACCGTAACCTACGATTTCACCGTAGATTTTCGCACCACGTGCCAGTGCGTGCTCTAGTTCTTCAATAACCAGCATGCCGCCGCCGCCCGAGATAACAAAACCGTCACGGTCTGCATCGTATGTACGAGATGCTTTGTCTGGCGTGTCATTGTATTTGGTTGACAGTGCGCCCATCGCATCAAACATCATAGTTTGAGACCAATCTAGCTCTTCGCCGCCACCAGCAAAAACAATATCTTGTTTGCCTAGTTGAATAAGCTCCATAGCATGGCCGATACAGTGTGCAGATGTTGCACATGCAGAGCTCATTGAGTAGTTCACGCCACGAATCTTAAATGGCGTAGCAAGACAAGCAGAAACAGTAGAAGACATAGTACGAGGAACCATGTAAGGACCAACTCGCTTTACGCCTTTGGCGCGCATCGTGTCTGTCGCTACCGTTTGATTGTATGCAGAAGCACCGCCAGAACCTGCAACGATACCGGTACGATCGTTTGAAACCTGCTCTTCTGTAAGACCAGCGTCTGCGATTGCCTGCTCCATTGATAGGTATGCATAAGCAGCCGCATCACCCATAAAGCGCATCTGCTTACGGTCGATGTGTTCCGCCGGGTTGATTTTTAGGTCACCCCATACTTGCGAACGAAGACCGTGTTCTTTGAACTGCTCAGATGCAGTGATGCCAGATTTGCCCGCTTTAAGAGACGCTAGAACTTCTTCGACGTTGTTACCGATACTTGAAACAATACCCATACCGGTGATTACGACTCGTTTCATTATGACATTCCTATAATTCAAAAATCCGCTAGATGATAACTAAGATAGTCAACAAAAGTGGTCAGCTTTCCCATAAATTCGTACAATCGCCCCATTCTTACCGCGCCAAATCACAAATTTGCACCATTATGACTTCAATAAAAAACGCAGAACTTGGTTGGAACGAAGCTGGTACTCCGGTTTCAGACCAATTTGATGATGTTTACTTCTCTAACGTAAACGGTCTTGAAGAGACACGCTACGTTTTCTTAAAACAAAATCATCTCCCAGAAAGATGGCAGGAATTTGACCAAAGACGTTTTGTCATTGGTGAAACAGGATTTGGCACGGGATTAAACTTCTTAGCAGTATGCCAGTGGTTTAGTGAGTTTCGTCGTCAGCATCCGGACGCAACATTGAAAGAGCTGCATTTTATTAGCTTTGAAAAATACCCATTAAGCAAAGCCGATTTAAAGAAGGCGCATGAAGCTTGGCCTGAGCTAGCTGAATACGCGGAAAAGTTACAAAAGCACTACCCTGCCGCTGTGCCGGAGTGTCATCGCATTGTTTTAGAAGACGGCGCAATCACACTCGACCTTTGGTTTGGTGACATTAAAGACTGCATGCCGCAAGTTCCATACAACGAACAAGGTTTGATTGATGCTTGGTTCTTAGATGGATTCGCGCCAAGCAAAAACCCAGAAATGTGGAACCAAGGCCTGTTCAACAACATGGCAAAGCTAGCCAAGCAAGATTGTACAGTTGCCACGTTTACCGCAGCAGGCTTTGTACGTCGTGGTTTGAACGAAGCTGGCTTTACAATGAAAAAGGTGAAAGGTTTCGGCACTAAGCGAGAAATGATCGCCGGCTCTATGGAGCAACGTGAAAAGCAATCGAACCATCTCCCTTGGTTCAATCGCTCAGCATCTAGCAATCTTGATTCGATTGCCATCATTGGTGGTGGTATAGCTAGCGCGGCGTTAGCGAAAACGTTAGTTCGTCGTGGCCAAAACGTCACCCTTTACTGTAAAGACAAACAACCAGCCAAAGGAGCTTCAGGCAATCGACAAGGAGCCGTTTATCCACTGCTTAATGGCCCGCATACGGGTGTTTCACGAGTGTTTGCTCCTGCATTTTTGTTCGCACGTCAGTTTGTTGAACAAGCAGCACAAGAGATCGATTTTGATCATGACTGGTGTGGCGTAACTCAGTTGATGTGGGATGACAAATCCACAGACAAACTGGAGAAAATGCTTGCGGGTAACTTCACTCCAGAGCTCATTCAAAAGCTGTCCGCCGAGGAAACTGCGAACACTATCGGGTTACCTATTGATATGGCGTCTGTGCACTACCCAATGGGAGGGTGGCTGTGCCCTGCCGAGTTAACTCGCGGGTTAATTAAACAATTGGAGAAGACGTCGTTACTCTCAACGAAGTTTGAACATCTTGTTGAGGCATTAGATTGGGATGAAAAGCGTCAGCTCTGGCTACTAACGGCGAGTGGTCAAACATTTGAGCACTCAACGGTTGTAATTGCGAACGGCCATGAGTTCCAGACATTGAGTCAAACCGCTTCCCTACCAATGGGACAAGTGAAAGGACAAGTCAGTCATGCGCCAGCAACCGAAACGCTGAGTCAGCTGAAAACGGTGTTGTGTTACGACGGTTACATGACACCTGTTAACCCAAGTAATCAACACTTGTGTATCGGTGCAAGCTACGACCGCAGTCACCTTGACTACGAATTTGATGAAAACGCCCAAAAAGATAATGCGGAAAAGCTAGTGAAATGTGTACCGAATCAAACATGGGCAAAAGAGGTAGATATCACTGGTAATCAATCTCGCCAAGGTATTCGTTGTGTTAGCCGAGATCACTTACCATTTGTCGGAAATGTGGGTGACTTTGAGACGATCAAAACGCAATACGCCAACTTACAAAATCAAAAAGAAGAAGAGGTAGAAACCATTCATCAGTACCCTAACCTATTCTGCTTCTTAGGTTTAGGATCTCGTGGACTGAGCTCTGCACCATTATTAGCTGAAGTGTTGGCCTCCCAGATCTGTGGGGACCCGCTGCCATTACCGGTTGATGTATTGAGCGAACTTCACCCAAGTCGAATGTGGGTTCGTAAACTAAGAAAAGGCAAAGCCATTACCGAGCTGTAAGAGTATTCTCTCGTTTTAATTCCCGACACAGATACGTGTCGGGAATCGCTAACTCATTAAGTCGCTCGTACTGAGATTACTTCAGCAGTGCAACTGCCTGTTTCACTTGCTCTGCCACTTCTGGGTTTACAACCTTACCCGATTCCACGTCAAAATTTTCGTAGAAGCTCGGCACAGATAACGACGCCTTTACATCCGCGCCAAAAAATTGTGCAGAACCTGTCGCCGCCGCAAGAACACTTTGTGCACCACCGGGACCTGGGGAAGTTGCTAAATAAACGACAGGTTTGTTTTGAAATACATTACGCTCAATGCGCGTCGCCCAATCGAACAAGTTTTTATAGGCCGCTGGGTACGAACCGTTGTGCTCTGCGAAGGAAACAACGAGAGCGTCAGCCTCCGCCAAGTCACGTAAAAACGCGACAGCCCCTTCAGCTTGACCTATTTCTTTCTCTTTGTCCTCGCTAAACATTGGCGCTTGATAATCGTTTAAGTCTAGAACATTCACTTGAGCGCCTTCGACTTGATTTGCTGCGTATGTAGCAAGTAGTTTGTTGATTGAGGTAGAGCTGGTAGATGCACCAAATGCGACAATTTTCATGGTTGTAATCCTTTGTTCACGTTTTATGCTGATCAGAATAAAAGTTGAACAGTTTCGCTACAACCACAAAAATTTTATGGAGAGGTTCGAATTTTTCGAAGTAGTAAATTACTAGGATTAAATAAAGGGAGAACGCTGCTTAGGGATTAAGCCTGAGCCTGGAGCTCTTGCCACAAATCACTGACAATCACGCGATCGGCCGGGCTTAACTCGGTACGCGCATTTTCTAAGCTGCTCTCAATGCGTGACTTCAGCTCAGTAATATCGCTAATCCCTTCTTCTTCACAAGACGCCGCGGATAAAGAGATGTGACCACGTAAATAACCACCAGCAAACAATTCATCGTCAGATGCTGTTTCAATTCGAGCATCAATCAGTTCCAGTAGTTTTTCTTCAAATTCAATAATCATGGTGTATCTCTGAGGTTATTAGTGGTTATTTAACGAAAAAGTCCGACGCTTCCAGTGGCTTAGTTTGATAAAATGCGCGCAGGGCATCAGAAAGCATTTTCACTCGCAAAGGCAAGCCAACGTCCAAAATACCTAGCACTTCTTTATGCACTTTTTTCATAAAGCCGAGCCTATCTGGTTCAAAATCGCCGTGTAGATTGTCACAACTCACCGTAAAAGGGAAGCCAGCGCTTTGTGCCAGAATCCATTCATAAGCTTGAGGTCGCACTTCAACTTTCTCAAACTCCGCTTGAACTTCTGCTGTTCGCCCATCGGGTTCATACCAATAGCCAAAATCTTCCAGCAAACGACGCTCTGGACCAGCCACACACCAATGCGAAATCTCGTGTAAAGCAGAGGCGTAAAAACCCCGAGCAAAAATAATCCGATGATGAGGGTGTTCATCATCAGCAGGAAGATAAATAGGCTCATCACCACCTAACTCTAATTTCGTATTAAATTGTTCTAAAAAGGTGTCATTAAAAATGGTGATTAAGTCTTGGTATTCGTGGGTCATCGTCGAGTTTGTACTTCAGTTTGACATGCGCTGCATATTGTCGCTGTTTTTAGCTATGAGGTAAAGGCAACCCCACATTTTTGGTTATTAGTTGAATTTATCTGAACATCGCTTTCTCCATACAATTTCTCATTCGTCAGCGTACTTATTTACCACTACACTCTCGCCTTATTTTGATGCCGTTCAAACCGCTATTTTTAAGCCGTTTGATTACAAGCATGTTGCTGGTTTTAATCACTTTTTAAGAGAGATAGAACCGTTTGTAAGTGTTGTTACTTCGCCTACGCTGATTCTCGTAGAACGTAGTGACTTTTTACGTTGAGTGTTTCCCTATGTTGCTAAGTGTGTTGTATATCATTGGTATCACGGCTGAAGCCATGACAGGTGCGTTAAGTGCTGGTAGAAGAAAGATGGACTGGTTTGGTGTTATGTTGGTGGCCAGCGCAACGGCCATTGGTGGTGGCACCGTACGTGACATTCTATTAGGCCACTACCCTCTTGGTTGGGTAAAAAACCCAGAGTTCCTTGCAATTACGTGTGTTGCAGGTGTGCTAACAACAGGTTTAGCGAAATGGGTGATTAAGCTGAAAGGTCTGTTCATTCGCCTCGATGCATTAGGTTTAATCGTGTTTAGTATCATCGGAACAAAAATTGCGATGGGCATGGGCTTGCACCCTGGTATTTGTATGGTTTCAGCGTTAGTAACTGGTGTATTCGGTGGGCTACTTCGCGACTTAATCTGTCGCCAAACACCATTGGTACTGCATGAAGAGCTTTACGCTTCTGTCGCTCTTATCGCATCAGGAATGTACTTAGCGCTATTAGAATTCAATGTTCCCGATGTCACTGCCACTATTATTACACTGGTTACTGGTTACATGTTGCGTATGGCTGCGGTACGCTTTAAGTGGCGTCTGCCTTCTTTCCATTTGGAAACCGAAGGCTCGATTCATTAAGCAAAAACTACTTAAACAAAAAAGGTTGCCTGATAAAATTGTGCCACCCGCGATTCAGTGAGTGGCATAATTTTATATTCAGTCATCCTGAACAGCGACGAAGGAGCATGATTCAGGATCTATTATCCGAGCACTCTGTTGTCAGAGATGTTTCTTTCTCTTTTCATCGTGCTGAAATTAGATTCCTAGTCTCGCTATAGCTCGCTGGAATGACACAAAGCTCTTAAATCTTCGGTGTTTCAGTTGTTACGCCATGGTTTTGACCACGGTGGCGTAGTAAATGATCCATCACCACAATAGCCAGCATCGCTTCTGCGATAGGCACAGCACGAATACCCACACATGGGTCATGACGACCTTTGGTGATCAACTGAGTTGGTTCACCTTCTTTTGTGATGGTCTCACCCGGCACAGTGATACTTGATGTTGGCTTAAGCGCAATGTTTGCGACAATGTCTTGACCAGTCGAGATACCACCAAGAATGCCACCCGCATGATTACTACCAAAACCTTCAGGAGCAAGCGTATCACGGTGCTGACTGCCTTTTTGGGTTACCACCTCGAAACCGTCTCCGATTTCCACGCCTTTCACCGCGTTGATGCTCATTAGTGCGTGCGCGATGTCTGCATCCAAACGGTCAAATACGGGTTCCCCAAGACCAACAGGCACGTTAGTTGCCACAACCTGGATTTTTGCGCCAATAGAGTCGCCTTCTTTTTTCAGGTCACGGATAAGTTGGTCAAATGCTTCTACTTTGTCAGCATCAGGGCAGAAGAATGCATTGTTCTCGATTTCGTTCCAATCTACCTTGTCGATAGATACATCACCCATTTGTGACAAGTAAGCACGAATCTCAACACCAAACTCATCTTTTAAGTATTTCTTCGCGATTGCACCAGCAGCCACACGCATTGCGGTTTCACGAGCTGAAGAACGGCCGCCACCGCGATAGTCGCGGATGCCATATTTTTGGTGGTAAGTGTAATCAGCATGACCCGGTCTGAACTTATCTTTGATGTCAGAGTAGTCTTTTGAGCGCTGATCGGTGTTTTCAATTAGCAAACCGATCGATGTGCCCGTGGTTTTGCCTTCAAAAACGCCAGAAAGAATTTTAACTTCATCCGGTTCACGACGTTGTGTGGTGTAACGTGATGTGCCTGGACGACGGCGGTCGAGATCGATTTGTAGATCTGCTTCTGTAATTTCCAACCCCGGAGGACATCCGTCTACGATACATCCCAGTGCGATACCGTGACTTTCCCCGAATGTCGTCACTCGGAAATGTTGTCCGATACTGTTTCCTGCCATTACTTCCTCAAGTTTTTATCGCCACGCTCTCTCAAAACAGAGCATAGCTGCTTTCCAATTCTTCGTGGATTCATAGTGGCTTTATTACGTTTTGATGTAAAGAGTTAATATCGGCGAGGTATGCATAAAAAAACACCGAGCATAAAGCTCGGTGTTTTGATGTTTAGTGCAAGACTCTATTAGTCTTTGTACAGTTTAAACTCTTCTGCACACTCAACCAGCTGGTCACGCGTTAGCATAAACACGCCATGACCGCCGTTCTCGAACTCAATCCAAGTAAATGGAATCTCTGGGTACTGTTCCATCATATGAATCATTGAGTTGCCGACTTCACAAATAAGAATGCCGTTATCTGTTAGATAATCTGGCGCGTTAGCAAGAATACGACGCACTAGTTTTAGACCATCCGTACCCGCAGCTAGCCCAAGCTCAGGCTCATGCGTGAACTCATCTGGCAGGCTGTTCATGTCTTCTTCATCCACATATGGTGGGTTGGACACGATTAGATTGTATTTCTCTTTTGGAAGATCACGGAACAAATCAGAGCGAATTGGGAACACTTGCTGCTCCATGCCATGATCTTGTACGTTTTGCTCAGCCACTTGTAGAGCATCTGTAGAGATGTCGATCGCATCCACTTCTGCTTCAGGGAAAGCGTGCGCACAAGCAATCGCGATACAACCAGAACCCGTACATAGGTCCATGATGCGCGTAGGCTCTTCCACCAACCAAGGTTGGAATTCCGCTTGAATCAACTCACCGATTGGAGAGCGTGGTACAAGTACACGCTCATCAACGAAGAACTCAAGACCGCAGAACCATGCTTTGTTGGTTAGGTATGCTGTTGGCGTACGCTCGTTGATGCGTTTTACTACGCGCTCAACAATACGCAGACGCTCGCTTGTCGTTAGGCGAGAGTTCAATACGTGCGGAGGCACATCAATCGGCAAGTATAAGGTTGGCAGGATAAGCTGAACTGCTTCATCCCACGCATTATCAGTACCATGACCGTAAAACAGGTTCGCTGCATTAAAGCGGCTTACCGTCCAACGAATCATATCTTGAAGGGTATGCAGCTCCGATACCGCTTCTTCTACAAAAATCTTATCCAAAATTGCCTCCGAAAAGCGCTACAATACTGCCAATAAAGTTTATTAATGAAATTGTTTACCTAATGAGCAAAAAAGACACCGAGAACGATGACGATTTCGCCTTGTTTCAGGAAGCAGTACAGGGCGTAAAAAAGTTGCGACAGGATACCATAATCCAGCAACCAAAAAAAAATACTAAGCAAAAAGAAATCAAGCGCTCCAACCGTGAAGCGAGTGACTCTGAATTTTACTTTTCAGACGAGTTTGTCCCTCTATTAAACGATGAAGGTCCAACTCGTTATGCACGTGACGACGTCTCCAATTATGAAGTCAAACGTCTACGTCGTGGCGTGTATGTACCGGACGTGTTCCTCGATATGCACGGCATGACACAGCAAGAAGCAAAACGCGAGCTTGGTGCGATGATAGCCTATTGCATCAAAAACGAGATTCATTGTGCGTGTGTGCAACATGGTATTGGGAAACACATCCTGAAACAGAAAGCCCCACTTTGGTTAGCACAGCATCCTGACGTTATGGCTTTTCACCAAGCGCCACTAGAATTTGGTGGTGATGGTGCGTTGTTAGTGTTGCTTTCAATTCCTGAAAAGTAACAAGCTTGCTGTAGACACGACGAAACGAAAAGGCAGGGATCTCCTGCCTTTCTTATTCGGTCTCTAATTTGCAAACGCTTATTTTGGTTTAGACACTTATGGCGTAATATGCCATAGCACTTCACCATTTTGTGTTTGTAAATCATATTCAATGCACACTAGGCCTGATGTAGGAAACATCGGAGGTGTCATGTCTTTTACAAACTCTGAAGTCAGATAACCGACCAAAGGCAAATGCGATACGAACAAAAGCGAGTCCAATTGTTCGACTTCGATTAACGCACTTGCGAAATCGAAGACATGCTCGGACTGGCCATAAGGTGTAATATCTTCACAAGTTTCAATGCTTTTTGCAGAGAAATACGCACTGATCTCTTGCCAAGTTTGTTGAGCTCTAATGTACGGACTCACCAACACTTTATCGAATTGCGCAAAACCCTGTTCTTTACAGGCTCTAGCAACCGCTTCTGATTCGACTCTGCCTCTTGGGGTCAATTGTCGTGCTGCGTCTGAATCTGCAAAATGCTCGGCTTCACCGTGACGCATGATGAATATTTTCATGTTATTTCCTAGGGATAGCTAACGCTACCAAAAGGTTGACTGCTATCTTTATTAGATAGACGGGGCTAACTTTAACAATGACGAAACAAAAATACTGATATAATTATCTGTTCATTATACCAATTCGCTTGTTAAAGATAGCGACTTTCTTAACAATCTATTAAAAGAATGTACTCAGTTCATCACACTATTTAACTGTGCAATGAGTTCAGAGCATTCACTCAAACAGTTCTTCCCCATACGCAAACGCGATGGGCCTGTGCAGAAGTCTACGAATAACAAAAATACGGCAAGCAGTATTTGTCGAAACGCAAACTTTGCGCCCCCCGCGAGGGGAGCCTAAATTACTGTAATGCGAAATCTGGAGACGCATCGTGCATCTAAGTCCTAACGATTCAAATCAATACCGCTACATTACCTTGAGCAATGAACTGCGTGTACTGCTGATTCATTCCGATACAGCTCAACAGTCGGCAGCTGCTCTGGCAGTGAACGTTGGACACTTCGACGACCCAAACGATCGCCAAGGTCTGGCACACTATTTAGAACACATGCTTTTTTTGGGTACGGAAAAATACCCTAAAGTGGGCGAGTTTCAAAGCTATATTAGCCAACACGGTGGAACAAACAACGCTTGGACTGGTACAGAGCACACTTGTTTCTTTTTCAATATTGCTCCAAATGCCTTTGAAAGTGCCTTAGATCGATTTAGCCAATTTTTTACCGCACCTTTGTTTAACGAAGAAGCATTAGACAAAGAACGCCAGGCTGTCGACTCCGAATACAAGCTCAAACTCAATGATGATTCTCGTCGCCTGTATCAAGTTAACAAAGAAGTCATCAACCCAGAGCACCCGTTTTCAAAATTCTCTGTCGGAAACTTAGATACTCTTGGCGACCGAGATGGTAAATCCATCCGCGACGAAATTGTGGAGTTTCACCACTCTCAGTATTCCGCCGATTTGATGACACTGACTCTATTTGGGCCACAGCCGCTCGATGAACAGCAAGCTTGGGTAGAAGCCATGTTTGCCGACATCCCAAATCACCATCTTCGTGGAAAATCGATTGATGTACCGATCGGCACTGAGGAAAGCACGGGCATTTTGGTTCAAGTCGAGCCGCTCAAAGAGTTCCGTAAACTGATTCTCACATTCCCCATGCCGGGAATGGATGCGCATTATAGCGTGAAGCCACTCTCCTACTTTGCTCACCTGTTGGGTTATGAAGGAGAAGGCAGTTTGATGCTTCAACTCAAAGAAAAAGGCTGGATTACTTCTCTCTCAGCGGGCGGCGGCGCGAGTGGCAGTAACTACCGAGACTTTACCGTAAGCTGCACCCTGACGCCAAACGGCTTAGATCATGTTGATGATATCGTTCAAGCAGTTTTTCAATACCTCTCGATGATCAAACAAGACGGGTTAGATGAATGGCGCTATCTCGAAAAACAAGCGGTATTAGAATCGGCTTTTCGCTTCCAAGAGCCATCGCGCCCAATGGATCTCGTCAGCCATCTGGTGATCAACATGCAGCACTATCAACCGGAAGACACGGTTTATGGTGACTACAAAATGGCGGGCTACGATGAGGAGTTACAGCGCTCATTGCTGCGATACTTAACCATCGATAATGTACGCGTCACTTTGATTGCTAAAGGCCTGGAATACAACCGTACTGCCGAATGGTACTTTACCCCGTACTCCGTCACACCTTTTAGTGAAGACCAACGTCGTTTCTATCAACAAATCGACCCAAGCTGGCAATTCGTCTTACCGAAAAAGAACCCTTATATTTGCTACGACCTCGACCCCATGCCACTCGAAAATGGTGATTCGCTGCCAGAGTTGATTGAGGATCTCGAAGGGTTTCGGCTGTGGCATTTGCAAGATGACGAATTTCGCGTGCCTAAAGGTGTCGTTTATGTCGCTATCGACAGCTCTCATGCCGTTGCATCACCAAAGAACATCGTCAAAACGCGCTTATGTGTAGAGATGTTCCTCGATTCGCTAGCAAAAGAAACCTATCAAGCAGAAATCGCAGGGATGGGTTACAACATGTACGCTCACCAAGGTGGCGTGACCTTAACCCTCTCAGGGTTCAGTCAAAAGCTGCCTCAGTTGCTAGAAATGATTCTGCACCGTTTTGCTTCTCGAGATTTCAGCCCTGCTCGCTTTGAAACCATCAAACAACAACTGTTACGAAACTGGAGAAATGCTTCACAAGATCGCCCTATTTCGCAGCTGTTTAACGCACTTACTGGGTTACTTCAACCCAATAACCCGCCTTTCGCAACCTTAGTCGAAGCGCTAGAAGAAATCGAAGTCGATGAACTCTCGATATTCGTAGAATCCATTCTTGCAGAACTGCACGTTGAAATGTTTGTTTACGGAGACTGGCAACGCCAGCAAGCCCATGACATGGCAACGACCTTAAAGGATGCTCTAAGAGTTAACGAGCAACGTTATGAAGAGGCACTTCGTCCTCTCATTATGCTAGGTAAAAATGGCAGTTTTCAACGTGAGGTGCATTGTAACCAGCAAGATTCCGCGGTCGTTATTTACCACCAGTGCGAGGATATTGAGCCTCGCAGTATCGCGCTATACTCATTGGCCAATCACCTTATGTCGGCAACGTTTTTCCACGAAATCCGTACCAAGCAGCAATTAGGTTACATGGTAGGCACTGGCAATATGCCGCTAAATCGTCACCCTGGTATTGTACTGTATGTGCAGTCACCTAATGCAGCACCTGCCGAGCTGGTTACCTCAATCGATGAGTTTTTAAATGCCTTTTATATGGTGCTGTTAGAGTTAAACGATTACCAATGGCACAGCAGTAAGCGCGGCTTGTGGAACCAAATAGCAACGCCGGACACCACACTTCGAGGACGGGCTCAACGTCTTTGGGTTGCGATAGGAAATAAGGACACTGAGTTTAACCAACGTGACAAGGTACTGGCGGAGTTGAAGAAGCTGACGCGCGCAGACATGATTCGCTTCGTTGTGAACGAATTGAAACCTCGTACTGCAAATCGTTTGATCATGCACTCTCAAGGTCAAGCGCATTCGGAGGCTCCGCGCATCCATCTAGGACAAGAAATAGGATCGATTGAAGAGTTCCAACTTCGGCCAAAAGATTGCGGCTTGGGGTGATCTAGTTGCGCAGAAATAAAATTGTCGATTACTAGAATGAACCTACAAACCTATGAGGCTGTCGGTCTCATAGATTGAATCGGCACCATAATTGGCAGAAAATTGAAATTGCGCCATTGCGGCTTATGCTCTAATTACCGCACTAAAAATAACTTAATGAGGTAATCATGAAAAAAGCACTTTTACTTGTGGCTCTTATACTGCCATTGGCATCTGCTCACGCTGAAATCTCAGTCAAAGGCGATGGTTTCGAACTAAGTGACGACTGTGTGCGCCTTAGCGGAGACAATGTATCCATCAAATCAGATGATTGCTCTTCAAAACAGTGGAATGATAAAGACAAAAAAGGTAATAGCAGCGTTCATGGGGACGACAACCCTGGTAAAGGCCACAATAAAGATAAGAAAGACAAGAAGAAGTAACCATTTCTTATTTATGAAAAAGGCTTGCCACTGGCAAGCCTTTTTCTCTACCGAAGCAACGTTTAATAAAACGTTGTCCCTTCACCAGCTCGAGTAAGCAAACCATCACACGGCGCGTAACGATCGCCATATTTCGATGCAAACTCATTCATTTTCTCTACGAGCTCTTTAATGCCAAATTGGTCCATGTAACGGAACGGACCACCCAAGAACGGTGGGAAACCAATACCAAATATCGCGCCAATATCGCCGTCACGTGGCGAGCGAATGATACCATCATCCAAACAACGTACCGCTTCATTCAGCATTGGCAGCACACAGCGCAACGCAATATCGTTATCGCTTAGCTTAGATTCAGGGTCGAGCTTAAGCAGTTTGTAAACCGATTTGTCGACATCTTTCTTCTTGCCCTTGTAAGTGTAAAACCCCTTACCACTCTTGCGTCCTTTACGTCCATCATTTAACAAGATATCAAACACATCCGGCCCTTTGAATCGGTCACCTAACTCATTAACCAGGATCGGCATAATTTTCGCGCCAATGTCGACACCAACTTCATCCAACAAGGTAATCGGGCCAACAGGGAAACCAAAATCAAGCAACGCCGTATCAATCTTTTCGATCGGTTCGTTAGCCAACAAAATATGCGCCGCTTCGTTCATGTATGGAGCAAGAATGCGGTTCACGTAAAAGCCCGCTTTGTCTTTCACTACGATCGGGGTTTTACCTTGCTTCTTAGCAAGTGCAACAACTGTTGAAACGGTTTCATCTGACGTCGTTTCATGCGGAATCACTTCCACCAAAGGCATTTTTTCTACTGGGCTGAAGTAATGCAAACCAACTACGTTTTCTGGACGCTCTGCTTTTTCTGCAATTTTGTGGATAGGCAACGAAGAAGTATTGGTCGCAAAGATAGTTTCTGTCTTAGCGTTCGCTTCAATGTCCGCCACCATTTTTTGCTTAAGATCTAAGTCTTCAAAAACGGCTTCAATTACGACATCAATATGATTAAAACTGGTAAAATCGACACCACCAGACAGTTGCAGCATTTTCGCTTGCAGATCGGCCTTGGATAGAATGCGACGTTTGCGCTGTTTCTCAAATAACTTGTAGTTGTAGTTGAGCGCGTTTAAAACGCCATCGTTGCTAACGTCTTTGATGCGAACAGGTACTTTTGCTTTTGCAACAGACACATGGCTGATTCCGGCGCCCATCAGACCACCACCAAGCACACCAACTTTATGAACTGGTGCTGGTTTCGCATCCGTGCCATTTTCTTTCTTCATTTCTGTTGTGGCAAAGAAGATCGAACGGAGCGCTTTTGACTCTGAGCTCATCACAAGCTCACCGAAGCGCTTCGCTTCAAGTTCTTGACCTTTAGCGAAGCCTTTCTCTAAGCCATGTTGAATAACTTCTAGAATTGCAACCGTTGCTGGATAGTTACCGCGAGTTTTTTGATTCGTTTTCTTCGCAGCTTGCTCAAATACAAACTTGCGCCCTAGCCCGCTACCAGACATCACCTTTTCTTTCGTCGATAGCTTTTTCGTGCCCTTGTTTTTACCTTTGTCGATAAACTGTTTTGCTACGTCGAGCAAAATGGTGTCAGGCACACAGGCGTCCACAACGCCCAATTTTTTAGCTTTCTTCGCACGAAGTTGTTTACCCGTCAGGATCAAGTCCAACGACGGTAACAGGCCAATCAAACGTGGCAGACGCTGAGTACCACCAGAACCTGGCAATAAACCAAGTTGTACTTCTGGCAGACCTAAACGCGTTTTGTCAGAATCCGTACAAACACGATAATCACATGCAAGAGCCAGTTCTAAACCACCGCCCAAACATGGGCCATGAATAGCCGCAACGACAGGATAAGGTAGGTCCGATAGCTGCTGGAACAACTCCTGACCTTGCCTTGCTAAGGCTTCCGCTTCACTTGCTGTGGTGCATGCTTCTAGCATTCGAACATCAGCACCCGCAACAAAATTGTCCGGTTTTAGGGAGTGGATGATCATCCCTTTAATACCACTGGAGTCTTTTAGCTGAGCAAAAATTTCTTTCATTTCGTCAGCAAAAGCCGCCTGCAGCGTATTCATTTTTTCATTAGGAACATCGATGGCTAACCAAGCAATATTTTGCTCATCAACCTTTAGACTAAATGCTTTTTGCTCGCTCATTACTCAACCTCCAGAATCATTGCCGCACCAAGACCACCAGCAGCACATGCAGTATTCAATGCAATACCACCGCCACGGCGTTTTAGCTCTCGTAGGGTTTGCGTCATCATACGCGCACCAGTCGCAGCAAATGGGTGACCATAAGCAATTGATCCGCCAAGCACGTTGAACTTATCCATGTCAATTTCACCAATCGCTTTTGAGCGACCAAGGTTTTCTTGAGCAAACTTATCGGAAGCAAACATCTTCACATTCGCCAATGCTTGAGCAGCAAAGGCCTCGTGCATGTCGATCAACGTCAGGTCTGACAGTTCCAAGCCTGTATTTTCAAGCACTTTCGCTGTGGCATAAGTCGGCCCCATCAGCATGTCCTTTTCCACGCCGATAGCAGAGAATGCATAACCTCGGATGTAACCAAGGATCTCCATTCCGAGCTCTTTCGCTTTACCTTCTCGCATCAACATCACTGCCGCACCACCATCAGTCAATGGCGTACTGTTCGCTGCCGTAACACTGCCATACTGACGATCAAACGCAGGTCGCAATTTCGCGTATCCCTCAACCGTTGAGTCATGACGGATATTGTTGTCTTCCGAAATCCATTTTTTGTATGGTTCAGGGAAAGCCGTCATCACTTCATCTTGGATTTTTCCTTCTTTCCAAGCCTGAGAAGCCAGCGTATGAGAACGATGTGCAAGCGCATCCTGTTCTGCGCGAGAAATACCATGTGTTTTAGCCATTTGCTCTGCAGTTTGTCCCATGGATAAACCCGTAGAGTACTCTGCTACTGCTGGTGGCACTGGCATCAGGTCTTTAAAGCTCAAGTTTTTGAGGATACTAAGCTTCTGACCCATTGTTTTTGTCTTACTAAGAGCAAGCAGATTAGCGGCCAGTTTCTTTGATACGCCAATAGGCAGGACGGAAGAAGAGTCTGCACCGCCAGCAATACCAATATCGATGGTTCCCGCCATGATGCTTTCTGCGACATTAACCGCCGCTTGAAAACTCGTCGCACACGCTCGAGTCACACTGTATGCATCAGTATGGATGTTCATACCAGTGCCTAACACGATTTCTCGTGCGATGTTTGGCGCTTCAGGCATTTGTACTACTTGTCCAAATACCACTTGTTCGATTAGCTTCGGATCAATATCTGTTCGAGCAAGCATTTCGCTTACTACCATTTTCCCTAAATCGACCGCTGGCACTTGGCTAAATTCCGTGCTTTGACGAGCAAAGGGAGTTCGAAGCCCCGCGACAATAGCGACACGCTCACCATTGCGTGTTTTTACTTCCTGCTTGCCCATTGTTTCTCCTTAAATACAAGAGGTCTGACCTGATGCATTGTAATGAATTTGTTAAATTTATCAAACGTGCGTTTAAATAAACGTGAAGCAAGTAGTTCAATTACTCTACTTCTTTGATTCTTATGCGATTACTAATGGTTAACTATAGAGAGTTAAAACGGTAAGAGGTATACGGAAAGTAAAATCGAAGCAAAAAAAAACCACACATAACTGTGTGGTCGGAATATCTATAAAACAATTAACTTACGCCAATTGAAAAGTAATCAGTTTCCTGATTAGGAGAAAGTAAAGTCAGCCTTCAAAAGGAAGTGTCATCTTGCTCAACATGTTAGTCGCAATGACTAACGAGATGACAAGGTGTACTATAACCCCTTCACTGCTTGATATTTTGAAATAGATCAATTTTATAGTGATTTTACGAGTTTTAAGCTCACCTAGAGCGATTATTGATTCAAAATAATTCAAGAATCCACCATCAGAAGTCCCTTTTAATGCTCCATCGAGTGAACTTATCCAAGCCATTGATTACTAATGATGATATTGTTAACAATATATATCAATTCGTGTTCGATGATATCTGACATTTGCGTATACACTTTTAGGTAACCACATGGCTTATTGTGTCAAAGGGGTTGCATGACAAATCCTGCAACCAAAACCGCTAAGCGATGAAGCAAGTAAAGTCATGCTCAGAACAAATAAGAAACTCACAGAGCGAGGATGGAGGCTCCTGTGGCCATATTAAAAATGTTTGGAAAGAAAAATTCCAACAGTCCGGTCAACTCTGATATGGACAAGCAAAGAAAATACGAAGCGCTCGTCCGAGGGTATCATCGTGACTTGTACCGCTACGCATATTGGTTGTGCAAAGATAAAGCGGTCGCGGAAGATCTAGTTCAGGAAACCTGTCTTAGAGCTTGGAAGTCACTCGATAGCCTCCAAGACGAAAAAGCTGCCAAGTCTTGGCTCATCACAATATTGAGACGAGAAAATGCGCGCCGCTTCGAACGTAAACAATTTGATTTAGTTGATATCGATGATTACGGCAATGATGCTAAAGTCAGCGATGACTCACATCATCAGCAAGAATGGCTGCAGGCACAGATCATGAAGCTCGATGTTGAATATCGTGAGCCTTTATTTCTCCAAGTTGTCGGTGGTTTCAGTGGAGAAGAAATTGGCGACATTCTTGATTTAAATAAAAACACAGTGATGACTCGACTATTTCGCGCTCGTAATCAACTTAAAGAGATGTTGGATTCTCAAGATACCAAGAGAGGACAAAAGAATGGATGATTTAGAATTTCGTCGTCGTATTTTGTCGGATCCAAAACAAAAGGATGAAGAGATTCTGCAAGCTTTAGCTGGTAGCGACGCCAACAATAAGTTTGTTGATGACGTTTTGGATCTCGATGTAAAAATTAAACAAGCCATGAATGTGGATGTACCCGAAGATCTCGCAGATAAGATTTTATTTAGCCAGACGTCGAGTGCACTTGATGAAGAGAAGGTCGTCAGACCAAACTTTGTCCGCAAAGCAATGGCACTTGCCGCTTCTATTGCGTTCACCGCAGGATTATTAGTTGGCCAAGTAAACTGGGGAAATGTTTTGGTGTCTCCAGCACAAGCCAGTTTAGCGGATACCGCGATGAAACACGTTATTCATGAAGAACCGTTTGTTCGTCATCTTGATGAGGATGTACCGAGCTCGCAAATTAATGCGAAAATGTCGCCATTTCATTACCAGTTTAGTGAAAACTTTCCATATCACGTTTACTACCTAAACCACTGCGGTTTTGGCGAATCCAATGCGGTGCATATGGTGTTCCAAGGTCCAAAAGGTAAAGTAACGTTATTTATTACTGGTATTCCAAGCGAACAAAGTACCGACTTTAGTAAGGATGGCATGACCGGAATCGTTCAGCCCGTCGGGAGTTCAAGCCTGATTTTAGTCGGGGAAGAAGGTGAAAATATTGATGCGATCGCTACGACTCTTGCATCAATGATTAAGCCAATGTAACAACTTCGACGATTTCCAGCCTTCAAAAGGTTAAATGCCGCTAAATGATCTTATTTAGCGGCATTTTTGTATAAATAGAACACAAAACATTCACCACCCCTATCGCATTTAGAGCTTAAACTCTAAATTATGCATTTTAAATGCAATTTCCCGTCTTTTAGACATCATTTCTGCAATTTTTATTCAATTTTATCCAATGGTCGGATTTGTCCAAGCAACTATTGATACTACTATCTGCGCCACTGAGCAAAAGCTCAATTTATCGTCCAAAGAGACGAATCTAATAAGGAAAAACAAATGACTCAGAACACGCGTCTGTTTAAAAAGACTCTCCTAGCAGTAACGGTAGCTTTTGCCTCAGGTCAATCGATGGCAGCGGGTTTCCAAATCAACGCTCAATCAGCAACTGGCATCGGCCGTGCATTTGCTGGTGATGCAGTAATCGCAGATAATGCAGCAGTAATGGCTCGTAACCCAGCAGCAATGGCTCTGTTTGATAAAATGGAACTGTCGCTAGGTTTCGAAAGCATTACTTCAATGATTGAAGTGAAAGATGCGAAATATAACGTTAATACTCCTTTGGGCTCCAGTACTGTAAATGTTGCTGACACTGATGATGTGGGTGATACGTCAATAGCTCCAAACATTCACCTAATCGTTCCAGTAAATGACAAGTTTGCATGGGGCGTAAACGCATACTCTAATTTCGGCACTAAAACTGAATTTTCAGATAACTACACCGCAACCGAGTACGGTGGTCTTACGGATGTAAAAAGCTTCAACTTTGGATTGGCGGGTTCTTACCGTTTAAACGAACAATGGAGCTTTGGTGCTGGTTTAGATTTAATCTACGGCCAAGGCACAATGAAGCGTACAACTAGCTCTTCAGTCCCAGGGGTTGGCGGTCAAAAAATTCTGGACGTAGATAAAGCTGATGGTTGGGCTGTTGGTTTTAACGTTGGTACTGTGTACGAACTAGATGAAAACAACCGTTTTGGTCTAGCGTATCGTTACAGCCCTGAATTTACGGCGAAAGACGACAAAGGTCAGGAAATCACGCTACCTCTACCAGATATGGCCGAATTTTCTGGTTTCCACAAAATCCAAGACACTAAGTTTGCTGTACACTACAGCATCCAATACATCGGTTGGAAAGATTTCGACCAAATTGATTTTGAGAACCTAAATCAGGGTTTACTTAAAGGTGGTTACTCGAAAGACTATCAATGGCAAGATGGCTGGCACTACGCAATTGGTGGTACTTACTACCTAAACAACAACTGGACACTTCGTGCTGGTTACATGTACGACACAAGCGCTCAAGATAAAGTAACGTCTATCTCGGTACCAGACTCAGATCGCCAGTGGTTCTCCACAGGTTTCTCTTACCATATTGATAATAGCTCAAACATCGATTTTGGCTTCACGTACTTGTTAGGTGAAGATGTAAAAGTTAATGAGAATACTCAATTAGCTCCTGGTCTTTCTACCGGTGTAACAGCAACAACTCATGCTGATGCAATTCTATTCGGCTTACAATACAGCCGTAGCTTCTAAACACTTCGCTGTTAGTTAGTAGAAAAATACTTTATATAAAAGGCTGGATTTCCAGCCTTTTTTCATATCTGCGATTTATTGCCCACTCAATTTGAGTGAACACGTGTATCTAAATCTCACAATTAGGACGCACAGCTGTTCGCTGAATTCCGTTTACAAGCCTTTCACAGTTAGATTATTAAACCGCACAAATAACATTTGAAAGGATAATATTCCAAATGACCACTTGCGCTGGATTTTCATTTCTAAAGTAAAAACTCTACCTTTAAACTTTCGTCCCACGTTATAAACAAATCAGCGAACATTCGAATGAAAACCAACAAGACTCTTCTATCAACAGCAGTGGCATTAAGCCTACTTGGCACAACGGGCATGGCTAACGCAGCAGGTTTCCAACTTGCTGAATATTCTGCGACAGGCCTAGGTCGAGCATATGCTGGTGAAGCTGCAATGGCTGACAACGCAAGTGCACAATGGCGTAACCCAGCAATGCTAACTTATTTGGAAGGCACTCAAGTGTCCGTTGGTGCAATCTATGTGAACCCAAATATTGATATTGAAGGTGATGTAAACTTCCACGGTAGCACTTCTTCTGCATCTTCAGATGACTTCGCACATGATGCAATCATTCCAAACTTCTACCTATCACACCAATATAATGAGAAATTCGCGATTGGTTTGGCATTTGGCACCAACTACGGCATGGAAACCGATTTAGGTAAAGGCTTTGGTGCCTCGCACTTCGGTAATGAAGCAAGCGTAACGACAATGGAAGCGAACTTAAACGCAGCTTACAAAGTCAATGAATCGATCAGCGTTGGTGGTGGTATCCGTTACATCATCGGCGAAGGCAGCTTTGGCGCAGCAGCTCCTAAGAATAACGTTGTAGGGTTAAACCCTGAAACTAATCAACCAATCAGTGTTCCTCAAGGTACCGCTCTAAAATACATGGAAGGTGACGATACCGCTTGGGGCTGGCAAGTTGGTACAGCATGGCAGATCAATGAAAATAACCGTATCGGATTCGCGTACAAATCTGAAGTTGAACTGAAGCTTGAAGGCCATGCTGAAGGTCTTGGTTTTGGCTTCGGTACTTCTGAACGCGACAACGGCTACATGTATCTAAACCTGCCTGCAACAGCTGAGTTGGCAAGCTTCCACCAAGTAACAGACCAACTTGCATTACACGCAAGCGTTAACTGGACGGATTGGAGCTCTTTCGAGAAATTGGAAGCACGTCTAGATACTGCTGGCACGCATATGGTTAAAGTAGAAAACTGGGAAGACAACTATCGCTTTGCTGTTGGTGCCACTTACCAGCTTGATCCTAAGCTAGCGCTACGCACTGGTATTGCATACGATACTTCAGCGGTAAGCGACAAAAACCGTACGATCACTATTCCAGAAACTGACCGCACTTGGCTAAGTATTGGCGCAACGTACGATTGGACGAAAGACTTCAGCCTAGACGCTGGCTTCACCTATATTTTTGCGAAAGACGCACCAATCGTTGAGTCTCGTGGTTACAAGTCAGACGACACTGCAGAACAAGTCGGTGGCCAATTTGTAGGCGAAACTACGGGTAATGTTTGGCTAATCGGTGTTCAAGCAAACTACCGTTTCTAACCAAGCTGCAAAATACAAAAAAGGCTTAGCATCAGCTAAGCCTTTTTTCATTTCTCTATTGTGAAGAACAACGCTTAAAAGTCTTCTAGATATTCATCTAAATACTCTTCTTCTTCGATGTTAACTTCTTCTACCGTTTCAACTTCTGCTTTAAAGTTTTGACGCTGGATATAAACATCGCGAGTTAGAATATATGGATCCGGCGACGAGTCTAGCTGCGCTTCTTGCGGTACTAATAAAGCACGCTTCTCCATTCCTTCAAACGCCCACTTTCCCAAACTCGCCCAGAAGTTGAGATAAGAGAGGGGTAAATACGTACTATCTACGGTATCTGTCACTTCACGTAAGGTATACGGACCATAACCTGGAACCATGAAGTAAGGACCATTTCCAACACCATAGTGGCCTACTGCATCACTGAACGCTTTCTCGTCGTACTTCGTAATACCCGCGGCACTTGCAATATCGAATAAACCGAAAATACCGAACGTCGAGTTAATCCAAAAACGGTTAAAGTGGTCCACGGCTTTCGTACCATTACCCATGATTAAGTTATTAACCATGCTTGCTGGCTCATCTAAGTTCGATAAGAAGTTAGCGATACCAGAACGAATAGGAACTGGCGTGTATTCTACATACGCAAGTGATACAGGACGAACCAAATACGGATCTAAATATTCGTAGTTGAGTTCCCACATGGTTCGGTTAAAGCCTTCCAACGGGTCATACACATCAGAAGTCGTTTGATTTGTTTCTTGTCCTGTTACTGCTTCATCAGGCGCACTTGAACAGCCAACCAGTCCAACGGCTAACAGCAACAAGAAGGTAGATTTACCCTTGTTATACATTTTATTTTCCATAACGACTATTAATGTACCTAAGTCACCCCGATTAACCATTGTACGTATGTTGAGCAGGATACATAGTAAAGATGACTCAGATATGGGAATAAATAAAGGCCAGCAATCGCTGGCCTTCGGTATTCTACTCGATCGTTTAGAGTCATACCACTAAAGGCAACTGACTCTACCTCGTTGTCATGTTTCAGAGACAGATGTTAACAATTAATACTGCTGATCAATGGTCACTTCTACTGGTGCGCCAAATTCAACGACGTCACTTTCTCCGTGCCAATCTTGATCACGCGTTGCTACGTTACCGTCAGAATCTACACGCACACGGACGATTAGCTTATCGAGTGAAGATAACTTTTGCCCTTGCATCATGGCATTGCCATCATCTAATACGACTGTGCGAGGGAAAGTACCTAGCGGATAACGAGCAGCAGCCACAGGCATTGGAGAGCCATCTGAACGATGTACTGACACAATCAGAACTGCGTTTGGATCCAACTGAGCATTTGGTGCCACATTAATTGTCACAGCTACACTCTTATCCGGTAAAACCGCTTCGCCCATTTGCTTACGAGCACTCTCAATACTGCGTGACAACATCTCGTAGCGACTATCTTCTGGACCAATCATTTGCTGCATGATTCCCCAGTACTTGATGGCTGCCGGGAAGTCTTGACGCTCAAACGCATCGAACGCTAACAAAGAAAACACACGCAGATCGACATAGTCTTGCTGCATCAGCTTGCCGAGTAATGAGCGAGCCGTCGCTTGATCCATTTCCTCTTGAGACAGCATCAGAGCTTGTGCATAACCCAACATCACATCAGGATCTTTTGGCTCTAGGCGGTACGATTTTTCCATCGCATCGATAGCTGTGGTGACATCACGATTTGCTAACGCAATACGACCTAGCAGTAACCAACCTGTCGAGTCTTCCGGCTGGTAATGTAAGCGAGTTCGAAGGGCAAGGGTCAAATCCGCCATTTCATCGTCACTCAGCGGCTCAGAAGAAGCCGACATCAGCTTTTTCGATAACTCAGGTAGATTTGCAGACACTTCTTGCCATTGAACAATATCGTCTGACGCGCCAAATTTATAATACAAACCATAGCTCAGCACCACCGTCAGAATTACCGATGGAACTAAAACCGCGATTGGAGAAACCTTAGTTTCTTTTTGCGCTTTATCACCAGGGATATCGTCAAGCAGTGATTGCTTTAGATCAGAAATCAGTTCGTCTTCACTTTCAACTAGACCTTCGTCAGTTTCTTCTGCAAGCTCAGATAGTCGGTCTTTATAAAATGCCTTGTTAAGCTCATCGCGTAACACATCATCATTGTTCGCTTTTTGTTTAAGCAGCGGCAAAGCCACCAGCGCACAAGCAATAAGCGTGAGAACAACGGTGGAAATCCAAAATAGTGTCATTACTTCTTATCTCCGTTGTTCTCTTCTTCAAGCAATGCTTTTAAACGAGCTTCTTTTTGCTCATCCCATTGCTCGTCACTGCTCGCTTTTGCCTTAACTTTAGATTTACGGCTACGCAGCACAATCAAACCAAAACCACCCAGTACTACAGCGAGTGGCCCTAGCCACAAAATCGCAGTCGCGACCGTAAATGGTGGGTTGTAAGTCACGAAGTTACCGTAACGGGCGATCATGTAATCAACAATCTCATCTTTGGACTTACCTTCTTTGGTCATTTCGTACACCTTATGGCGTAAGTCCTGAGCAAGTTCAGCGTTAGAATCCGAGATCGTGTTGTTCTGACATTTAGGGCAACGGAGCGTATGGCTTAACTCTTTGAACTGCTGTTCTTGTTCCAAATTATCAAACTCGTACACTTCAATGGCCGCATGAGCAGCAAGAGATAATGTCATCGCAGCAAAAACGGCAAGAATTAGCTTTCTCATTGCTTCGCCTCCTCAACCAATTTGTTGTAAAGCGGCTCCAGTGTTTCTGACCAATTACGTGGGTTTACATCCCCTACATGGCGATAGCGAATCACACCATTTGCATCAATAATGAATGTTTCTGGAGCACCATAAACGCCAAGGTCAAGGCCAAGCATACCACTGCCATCAAATAGGCTGATCAAGTACGGGTTGCCGAGATCATTCAGCCAACCTATTGCTTTATTACGATCATCTTTGTAATTCATACCGATGATCTTAACGCCCTTACCCGCCAATTCGTTTAGGTATTTATGCTCTGCATAACACGTTGGGCACCACGTTGCCCAAACGTTCAAGAGCAACGGTTCACCTTTAAAAATTGATTGGTCGTACTGTTTTCCAGGCTCAGCCAGGTCTTCTAAATGAAACTCAGGAACTGGCTTGCCAACCAAAACCGACTCCAATTTAGTTGGATCATCGCCCTCTTGGTTACGCATTAATTGGGTTGCGAAAATGCCCGCTAGAATCATGAAAGCGACAAGCGGAATAAATAAGATTTTCTTATTCATGTTATGCCTCCTGCTCTTTTGACTTCGCATTTTTCTTCGGCGATTTACGGAAGCGGTAGCGTTTATCAGAAATCGCTAGTGCGCCGCCTAATGCCATAATCAAAGAGCCAGCCCAAATCCAACGAACGAACGGTTTATAGTAAATACGAACAGCCCAAGATCGGTTGTCGTCTAAACGTTCACCCATTGCAATGTATAAGTCGCGGCTAATACCACGGTCAATGGCTGCTTCAGTCATCATAGACTTAGCCGTACGGTAGAAGCGCTTCTCTGCGTGAAGCGTATTCACGTATTTGCCATTGTGTGTGATCTCAAAGTCTGCGATGTAGCCATCGTAGTTTGGACCATCTTTATCACGCAAGCCTGAGAAGTAGAAATCATAGCCTTGAATTTGGAAGTGTTCGCCAGGTGCTAAACGTACATCACGCTCGATGCTGTAGTTCTGTACCATCGCAATACCGATAACAGATACCGCCAGACCAACATGACCCAACATCATTGCCCAGTGGCTACGTTGCAGCTTGCGAACACCTTCACTAAAGCTATGACGGTGCGTTGCGCGCTCGTACAGTTCAAAGCCATGCATCGCAATAATCCAAATCGCCATCACCCAACCAATGTAAGCCATGGTTGAGAAGAAATCGGCAAACAGGTACACGCATAGCGCGGCCAAGGCGAAAGCAAGCACACCTGAAACGAGCATTGGTTTCACAAGTTTAGATAAATTGTCTCGCTTCCAACGAATAAGAGGACCAATACCAAGCAGAAAAGCAAATGGCATCATTAACCACGCAAATAGCATGTCAAAGAATGGCGCACCTATAGAGACCGACCCCAAACCAAGCTGCTTGTGTACGAGCGGCAACAGTGTCCCCACTAACACCACAACAAGAGCGGCGATAAGTAATACATTGTTGGCTAAGAGCGCATTTTCACGTGAGACTAAGTCGAAGTTACCTCGTACACGCACTGCTGCCCCTTTTACGGCAAACAGCAATAAAGAGCCGCCGATAACGAAAACGAGGAAGCCTAGAATAAACATACCGCGCGACGGGTCAGACGCGAACGCGTGCACCGATACTAAAATACCGGAACGGACTAAGAAGGTGCCCAACAAACTCAACGAAAATGCAGAGATTGCCAATAGTACCGTCCACGCTTTAAATGTGCCGCGTTTTTCTGTCACGGCAAGAGAGTGCATTAATGCGGTACCCGCTAACCAAGGCATGAATGATGCGTTTTCTACTGGGTCCCAGAACCACCAGCCACCCCAGCCAAGTTCGTAGTAAGCCCACCAAGAACCTAGTGCGATACCAAGTGTTAAAAATACCCATGCTGCGGTTGTCCAAGGACGAGACCAACGAGCCCAAGCCGTGTCAAGGCGTCCGGTCATTAGGGATGCGATCGCAAAAGAGAACGCAACCGAGAAACCAACATAGCCCATGTAAAGCATTGGCGGGTGAACAATTAAACCAGGGTCTTGAAGCAGAGGGTTCAAGTCACGTCCGTCAACCGGGAAGAACGGTAACGTACGTAGGAATGGATTTGACGTTAGGATGATAAACAGTAGGAAACCCACTGAGATCATGCCCATAACAGCAAGTACACGTGCAACCGACTCTTGCGGCATACCACGACTAAACGTCGCTACAGCGACAGTCCAAGCTGCTTGGATTAACACCCATAGCAACAGTGAACCTTCGTGTGCACCCCATACTGCGGTTAAACGGTAGTACCAAGGAAGCTGACTATTCGAGTTGCTCGCTACATACTGTAACGTGAAGTCGTTGGTATAAAATCCCCAGCATAAAATGGCGAAAGAGAACAACAGCATCAGGAACATAGACCAAGATAGCGGTCGCGCTGTGTTCATGAGCATGGTGTTATTATTCGATGCTCCCCACAATGGCAATACGCTCAACAGCACAGCCATTGCAAGCGAAAGAATGAGAGCAAAGTGACCGATTTCAGCAATCATTGGCCGCTTCCTTGTTTCTGTTCGGTGCTGTATTGAAGCGGTTCATGCGTTTTCTTCATCGCTTCTGCAATTTCTGGTGGCATGTATTCTTCATCGTGCTTCGCTAGGACCTCAAATGCCTCAACTGTCGTGGCATCTTTCAGTACACCTTGAGCAACAATACCCTGCCCTTCACGGAACAAGTCAGGAAGAATACCGTCATAGGTAATCGTCACTTTCGGACCGACATCGTGCAGGTCAAAACTCACTTTCAAAGAATTAGGATCTCGACGAACTGAGCCCACAACCACCATTCCACCGATACGCAGACGCTGGCCTACTTCTGGCTTGGTGCCATCTGGCTTACCATTAACCAATTCCGTTGGAGTGTAGAAAAGGTCCATATTTTGGTTAAGCGCATAAAGTATCAAACCAATGGTGGCACTAATACCGATAAAGATCGCTAGTACAATACCTAGCCTCTTTTTACGTCTCGGGTTCATAAGGTGTTCTCCATGTTCTTCGCTGCGTCGATACGAGCTTGACGGTCAATTTTTGCTTTCACTTCTTTCAATAATGCATCACCGCGGCGAAGGCTAGTGATCAGAAGAATCAGCATGGATAAGAAAGTAATACCAAACGCACTCCATACGTATGATGCGTAGCCACCCATGGCAAAAAAGTCGCTCAGAGATTCAAAATGCATAATCAGTTACCTCACTGAGTTTGTTCTGTTGCGAGTTTGCGCACCCAGGGGCGGTGACTTTCTTTACTGATGATTTCGTTACGAAAACGGACCATCGTCACGGCACCAAAGAAGAACGCAAAGCCAAAGATGTTCAGCAATAACGGCCAAAGCATGTCGGATGAAATAGAAGGTTGCTCAAATTTCGTGATCGTCGCACCTTGATGAAGCGTGTTCCACCATTCCACGGAAAAGTGAATTATAGGTAGGTTTACTACGCCTACGATCGCTAAGATACCAGCGGCTTTTGCAGCGGTTTTTTGATCGTCAAACGCATGGTAGAGCGCAATCACACCAAGGTAGAGAAATAGCAGAATCAATTCAGATGTAAGACGGGCATCCCATACCCACCAAGTGCCCCACATAGGCTTGCCCCAAACAGCACCTGTAAGTAGAGCAATAAAAGTAAATACTGCACCAATCGGAGCCATCGCAAGTGCCGCCATATCAGATAGGCGAACTTGCCATACTAGGCCAATAAATGCAGCGATCGCCATCGACATATAAACGCCCATAGACCAAATAGCTGATGGGACATGAATGTAGATGATTCGGAAACTGTCACCTTGTTGGTAATCTGAAGGCGCAAATGCAAGCCCCCAAACCGTACCAACCGATAAGCATACGAGGGCCAATACAGAAAACCAAGGCAGAAACTTACCACTCAAACGATAAGCTGCTTCTGGCTTGGCATAAGGATGTAGCCATTTCCACATGTTTTGTTCTCACTCTTACTTCAGGGACACTGTCTAAAGGGTTGAGACCGTAGCAGTGCTTTAATAATAATTCTTTGATCAAGCGCCGCTTCATTGGCACTTTATTGAGTTAGTTAACACTAACTCGTAATGCGGCACTGATGGCAAAAGGCGTTAATGTCATCGCCCCCATTAGCATCGCACCTAAAATCGCTAGTTGACCGTTATACGCCATACCGAGTGCGGCAGCATCAATTGCCGATGTTGCGAAAATCAAAATTGGGATGTAGAGCGGAAGAATAAGCAAACTCAAAAGAACGCCACCCTTTTGCAACCCAACAGTCAACGCCACACCAATGGCGCCAATAAAACTTAGTGTTGGTGTACCGATCATCAAGGTTAATACAACCGATAGCCAAGTATTGAAGTCGAGCGAAAGTAAAACCGCCAATAATGGGCTAATTAAAATCAGAGGTAACCCTGTTAACAACCAATGTGCTATGACCTTTGAAACCACTACAAGTTGCAATGGAATCGGCATTAGCATCATTTGTTCTAGTGCACCGTCTTGAAAATCATCACGAAATAGACGCTCTAATGATAATAAGGCGGACAGCAATGCGGCAACCCAAACGATGCCCGCTGCAATACGTGCTAACAAATTAGGTTCTGGTCCAATACTCAGAGGAAAGAGAGTAATGACAATAATAAAGAACCACAACGGGTTCAGAATGTCTGCCTGACGGCGAAATGCGATTAGGAGCTCACGACGAATGATGGTGGTCATCGAGGAAATCATATCAGTCACCCAGCTTTATTTTTCTAAGTTTCGGGCTGTCCGCAAACATATCTTGATGCGTCGTCAACACAACAATACCGCCATTATCAGCATGACTTGCGAACAAAGATTCAAGCACCTTGACGCCTTGCTTATCAATGGCAGTCAACGGCTCATCTAAAATCCATAAAATTTGCTTACTGAGCCATAACCTTGCCAATGCGACTCGTCGTTGCTGACCTGCGGAAAGTTGTGCTACAGGCACATCTTCTCGACCAGCTAATCCTACTTGAGTCAAAGCGATAAAGATTTCTTCGTCTGAAGAGCGATTATTTTGAATAGATTGATAAAAACGTAAGTTTTCTAATGCGGTAAGCTCTCGTTTCACTCCTGTTTGATGTCCTAAGAAAAGCAGATCTTGATGGAAAACATCACGAGATTTTTCAACCTCTTCGCCTTTCCATTTAATGACACCTTCTTCTCTATCACCTAACCCTGTCACAATCCGTAGCAATGTAGTTTTACCAGTACCATTACGCCCTTCGATCTGGACCAATTCACCAGGCTTAATTTCAAACTGCAGGTTTTCAAACAGAACCCTTTCATCACGGATTGCTGTCAGGTTAGACACTTCTAACATAGAGCTTCAACTAAAAAATGAACGAGCCGCTATATTAGCACAGCTTAGTTATGACAAAACAGGATAAGAGGGCTAGGTTACATGTAAGTTCATGTATTTTTGTTAATTAATCATCACACTTTAATAAAATTAACTATAAGTAGTTATAAGCGCTCATTTTGAATTTGAGAGGCCAGAACTAAGAGCAAGATCGACTGAAGGTTATCTAGGGTTGTATTTAAGAAGAGCATTAGCGGCTAAAAACAAAAAAAGAGGCGTAATAACGCCTCTTTTTTATCGCTTGATAACCTTTAGCGTCGACGACGTCCACGCGCTGGATATTCTGCGTCATCTGATGGCTGACCACTTAATGGTGGAATCTTCTCTTTCCCCGCCAGTTTCTTCTGCAGTGAAAGCATCAACTCAGCTTCGGCTTTTGGTAGTTCGCACTCTTCAATCAACTCGTTGATATCAGCGCCAAGCTGTACCATTTTAGAAGCGCGACTGTACAAGCGACCATCAGTATCAGCGTGTTCGAGTTCGCGAATTCTCTCGTTTAAGTGCTGAATAATGTCCTGTTGCTCCGTCACTTTTTGCCCAAGACCAACGACAACCGAGCGCACTTCGAGTAACTGCTTACTCAACTTTTGCACTTCTTTATCTGCGTGTCGAGATTGAGCTCGTTGTTGGTCTAACTGCTTTTGTAACCCCGAGCGAATCTGCAGTTGCAAAACAACCAATACTAACACGATAAAAGCGACGCCACCCGCAAGGAATGGAGCAGATAAAAGAGTCTCTTCAGCCATCATCATTCAGCCATTAAAGGTGAGCCATCTCGTCCCACTCATCATCTGTTAGCAGCTTGTTCAAATCCACAAGGATAAGAAGCTTGCCGTCACGGTTGCTCACACCCTGGATGAACTTCGCACTCTCGTCGGTACCAACTGAAGGCGTCGTATCAATTTCAGAAGAACGCAGATAAACAACTTCTGCCACGCTATCTACTAAGATACCAATCACTTGACGCTCAGACTCGATCACAATAATACGAGTGTTGTCAGTGACTTCGCCTTCCATCAGGCCAAAACGTGAACGTGTATCGATAACAGTAACTACATTACCGCGTAGGTTGATGATACCAAGTACATAATCTGGTGCACCTGGAACAGGGGCAATTTCAGTATAACGAAGTACTTCACGAACTTGCATTACGTTGATGCCGTACGTTTCTTCTTCTAGCTGGAACGTCACCCACTGAAGAACTTCGTCATTCGATGCATCTTTCTTCACTTCTACTTCAAAAGCTTGAGACATAGTTAATCCTCGTTAATGTCGTTCCCGACTTAAATCTAATTCAGTGATTTGACATCTAAACCGGCGTTTAGCATGTCAATGAGCGCCTGGACATGAATTAAGGCACACATTTTTTCTTTTACCATGCCCGCTAGCCAAGGGCGTTTACCCGCCTGCTCACGCCAGCGAACCTTGTCGATATTAAGCGTTTCAGTCCCCATTAATTGGTTACTGGCCAACCCCCACATGCTCTCACCAAGCATGACGACATATTGGTAGTTATCTTTATAGCTATCATCACGAAGCTTATCTGCCATCACCCATTTCGCGGTATCGACGACATCAAACTGCTGCTCGCGATTTGTTTGTAGCCCCAAATACCAGGCGGGTTTTCCTATCAAATGGTTAAGCTCGCTAATGCGATGAATACCACCTAACTCATCAAGAGGTACAGCAAACGTGACACCATTCACATCAAAGTAAAGAACTTGGAAGTCCTCACTTCGCTTCGTGCTTTCCCAGACCGTTGGTATATCGGAATCTGCTTGTGTTTCGAGTTCAGTATCGACGTTCGATTCTATATTGATACTTTGTTCGATCACTGCGTGAGGTTCATCCACCTCTGGTTGCGCTTCCTCAAAAACTGGCTCATCAGTCACCCAGTCCTGTATTTCCTCAACACCCTGAAGCTCAGGCACCTCACTAAAGGTTTGTACCTCAGGCTCAGCCGCTTTTATCTCTGCTGCAATATCAATCGTATTTTGTTCAAGAATACTATCAATATCCAACTCAGCCACTGGGTTGCTTGCTTCAAGCTGACTTAATAGCCTTTGAACATCTTCCAGGTTTGGAGCTTCCAACTCTGGCGGATATGTTTCTTGAAACTGGTACGTTTCTGGCTCCGAGTATTGTAGCTGCAATTCTGGCTCTGGCTCTGGCTCTGGCTCTGGCTCTGGCTCTGGCTCTGGCTCTGGCTCTGGCTCTGCAGATGATACCTCTTGAGCCAACAGGTCAAGGTCTTCCTCAAGAGTCGTTATTTCAGTTTCATCATCCAGTAATGCATTAAAGTAGTCATCAAGTGCTTGTTCACTGGACAGCACATCATTACTGCTCATCGAACGCCAACCTCTCCAGGTAAATCAGTAGCTGTTTATAGGCAAACACACCACGGCTACCAGATGCAAAGTGCGAAGCTGGCAAGTGCTTTAAACTGGCATCGCGGAACTTGGTATCTATAGGCACCGCTGAGGTCCACACTTGATTTGGGTAATCTTTTTTCAGTTGCATCAATGTCTGCAATGACGCTTTCGTGCGCTTATCGTACATGGTTGGGACGATAGTCACTTTGAAACCGCCCGGGCGAGATTTTTGCATAATGGTTAGCGTACGCATCATGCGCTCTAGACCTTTCATCGCCAAAAACTCTGTTTGAACAGGAATCAAAATTCGGTCACTGGCTGCCAACGCGTTCACCATCATCACGCCAAGGATTGGCGGACAGTCAATCAACACATAGTCATAGTCTTGTGAGACAGTTTGCAGCGCCCGTTTTAAGATTAATCCCATACCACTGCGATTACCCATTACGCGATCAAGCGTGGCAAGGGACATATGCGCGGGAATGATATCCATTCCTTCCAGCTCTGTTTCTAAAATCAACGGCTTAACCGTCTCACGAGAAAACGTCTTCAACTGGAATAAATCAAATAGGCTCGAAGTTACTGCATCAGGATCATAACCGAGATAAGTAGTCAGTGAGGCGTGAGGGTCAGTATCAACCATCAATACTCGATGGCCTTTCTGGCTCAATAAGCCCGCCAATGTCACTGTTGAGGTGGTTTTACCCACGCCTCCTTTCTGGTTAGCTACACTCCAAACAATCATGATGAATCCTAAGCTAGGCCAACTTCCACCAACATGCGTTCAGCAATGCGGTCAAGCGGTAAATCTTCTGAAGAAATGCCTGCTTTAGCAACCGCTTGGGGCATGCCATAAACAACACAACTTTCTTCATCTTGTGCCCAAATTGTTGAGCCTGAAGACTTCAACATGCGAGCGCCCTCACGACCGTCTGCACCCATGCCTGTCAACACTAAAGAGAGCACTTTGTCGCCATATACTTTTGCGGCAGAACCAAAAGTCACATCCACACATGGTTTGTAGTTCATGCGATCGCCGCCATCAATAATGCGAAGACGAGCAGCGCCCGCTCGTCCATCCACCATCATTTGTTTCCCACCTGGTGCAAGGTATGCCACACCGGGCTGTAACACATCGCCATCTTGTGCTTCTTTCACTTGAATCTTACACAAGGTGTTCAAACGACTGGCAAACGCAGCAGTAAACGTTGCTGGCATGTGTTGAATCAATACAATCGGATGCGGATAGTTCATCGGCAAACGCGTCAGAATTTTTTGTAGAGCAACGGGGCCACCTGTTGATGTGCCAATTGCCGTCAGTTGATACTTCTTACCAGAAGCACGGTACTTTGTCGCAGCAGGTCGAGTTGGTGTTGGAGTCACAGGTGAAGCCGTTCTTGAACCTAATGGTCGAGTAGTCGTGCTGGTACTCGCTGTTGGGCGAGCGATAGGTCGACGCATGAAAGCGCGCTTCGAGGCAATCTGAATCACACGCTGTTGAAGTAATGACACCGCTTCTTCACGGTTACGCGCAATGTCCTCAAACTTTTTCGGTAAGAAGTCCAATGCGCCCGCATCTAGCGCATCAAGCGTAGCTTTCGCCCCGTCGTGGGTCAGGGACGAAAACATTAGAATTGGCGTTGGAGCAGCGGCCATAATTTCACGTACAGCTGTAATGCCATCCATCACTGGCATTTCAATATCCATCGTAATGACGTCAGGTTTGAGAGATTTAGCTTTCTCAACCGCCTCTCTACCATTTACCGCAACGTCAATCACTTCTAGGCGCGATTCTGAGTTGATGATTTCGCTCACGCGACGTCGGAAAAAACTCGAATCATCAACGACTAGTACTTTAATCGCCATCTTATTCCTTTTAATAACGTCAGCTTTGCTTAAAGGCGTGAAGCCGCAGCATATCGCTTAAGTAAATCAGGCACATCTAGAATTAATGCAATATGGCCATCGCTAGTAATTGTCGCACCAGCCATACCTGGAGTGCCCTGTAATAGATTATCGAGTGGCTTAATAACCACTTCTTCTTGACCAATAAGCGTATCCACAACAAAACCAACGCGCTGGTTACCAATCTGTACAATCACCACGTGACCGTGACCAGTACGCTCTTGGACGTTTTGCGATTTAGATGCCAACCAGTTTTGTAAGTAAAATAGTGGGATAGATTTCTCACGCACAATAATCGTCAGCTGACCATCTACCACGTTTGTACGACTAAGATCCAAGTGGAAAATTTCACTCACCGAAGCCAGTGGTAGAGCAAAAGGATGACCGCCAACACCAACCATCAGAGTCGGTAAAATCGCTAACGTTAGTGGTACTTTGATCGTAATCTTAGTGCCCTTGCCTAGCTCAGAATCGATATCGATTGAACCGTTTAAGGTATTGATCGCCGTCTTAACCACGTCCATACCCACACCACGACCAGAGATGTCAGAAATTTTATCTTTACTTGAGAAGCCAGGTGCGAAGATGAGGTTGAAGCACTCTTTATCTGTTAAACGTGCCGCCGCATCTTCATCCATCATGCCACGCTTCACCGCGATGCCACGCAGTTTGTTCGGGTCCATACCGCCACCATCATCTACGATGGATAGTTCAATATGGTCCCCTTCTTGCGATGCTGACAAAATCACTTTACCTGTGCGTGATTTGCCTGCCTTCGCGCGTGCGTCTGGCATTTCAATACCGTGATCAACCGAATTACGCACCAAGTGAATCAACGGATCGGCCAATGCTTCTACAAGGTTTTTATCGAGATCGGTTTCTTCACCGCGCATTTCTAGCACGATGTCTTTATTTAGGTTACGAGCCAAGTCACGGACAACGCGCGGGAAACGGCCAAACACTTTCTTAATTGGCTGCATACGCGTTTTCATTACCGCGCCTTGTAGATCCGCAGTTACCACATCAAGGTTAGCGACCGCTTTGGACATCTCTTCGTTGTCGCTATTCAAACCAAGGCTTAATAGGCGGTTTCGAACCAATACGAGCTCACCCACCATGTTCATGATGGTATCAAGCGTCGAGGTATCAACACGAACGGTTGCTTCAGCCTGAGGTTTTTTAACCGCTGGTGCTTTGACTTCTTCTTTTACCGCGACTGGTTTAGATTCTGGCTTTGGTGCTGGCACTGCTTGAACGGGTGCTGGCTTAGCAACAGGCTCGGGTTTCGCAGAGCTTTGCTCTACGTTTGCTGAAGCAGGCTTCGTTGCCATATCCAATTCTTCTAGCGTTGGACCTTTACCTGAACCATGTAGCTCATCGAGTAACTTTTCGAACTCTTCGTCCGTCATTAAGTCACTGTCTTGATTTGATGAAGATGCCAGTGGAGCGGAAGGTTCTGCCGCTTTAGGTGGCTCTACTGGTACGGATGCAGATGCAGCAGCCTCTGCCGTAGAAGGGCTTTTTCCTACACCGTGCAGTTCATCGAGTAAACGCTCAAACTCATCATCAGTGATATCACCACTTTCAACTGATGGTGCACTCGATTGAGGCGGTTCAGATGGCGTTGTAGATGTCGCAGACATTGAGGCGCCTGGCGCTGAACCTTTACCATGAAGCTCATCCAGTAGCTTTTCGAATTCGTCTTGGGTAATTTCATCAACAGAGCCGACACTTGATGGTGCTGACGGTGCAGCAGGTTCTTCGATGATAGGCTCGGGAATAATAGGTTCTGGAGTAGCCACTGGTTCTTCAATTACGCTTGCCGCTACTTCATCTTCTGACTCAGGTTTGCATAGACGATGAAGTTCTTCAAGAAGCTCAGGGTCCGCAGCTTCTAACGGCTCACGATCTTGAACAGCCTGGAACTGGGTATTAACCGTATCCAAGGCTTTTAGCATCGTATCCATTAAGTTTTGCGTTACCGTGCGTTGACCGTTTCGTAAAACGTCGAACACGTTCTCCGCACCATGACAAGTATCGACTAGCTCTGCCAATGAAAGGAAGCCGGCACCGCCTTTTACGGTATGAAACCCGCGGAAAATAGCATTAAGTAAGTCTTTGTCTTCTGGGTTATTTTCCAATTCAACCAACTGCTCAGAAAGCAGCTCGAGAATTTCCCCAGCCTCAATGAGAAAGTCCTGAAGAATATCTTCGTCTAAATCGTAGCTCATACGTTACCTTTAAAATCCAAGACTGGACAACAAGTCATCGACTTCGTCCTGCGATGAAACCGCATCTTCTCTCAGTTCTGGATGAAGAATCGGGCCTTCGGCTTCGCTTGTTTGTGTATTCTTTTTATCTGCCGGTTCTGACAAAACTTGAATGTGTTCTTCGAGTTTATTTCCAGAGAATACGGTTAGGATTTCCACTAAGCGGCCTTCTACTTCATTAACCAACGTAATTACGCGGCGAATGATTTGGCCAGTTAGGTCTTGGAAGTCTTGCGCCATGAGAATTTCGGTCAACTGGCCGCGCAATTCAGTGCTGTCACCTTCGACTTGCACTAATAGCCCGTCGATTCGGTGGCACAGTGCTTTAAATTCGCTTAATTCTATGCGCCCGTGCATGAGTTCATTCCATTGAGGACGAACTTTTAGAAGGCAATCATGCAGGTTGTCAGCGATAGGAAGGCAGCAGTCGACCGCATCCATTGTTTTGTTGGCTGCAAGCTCTGTCTTCTCGATCACATAATTGAGACGATCCCTAGCGTTAGGGATTTCGTCTTTCGCAATTTCGGTCATGCGCTGATCGAGACTGAACTGCTTGAGTGATTCGTGAAGGTCTCGAGTTAACGCTCCAATTTCTTGCAGCATTGGGTTATCGGCACCTTCGTAGATCGAGGCAACAAGCATATTGGCTTGGTCTTGTTCCCCGTTTTCTAGCATTTGAACGAGTGACTTCGCCTGCTCTAGTGAGATCATTCTGAATAGACCCTTTTACGTTTAGTTCTTCTTATCACTTTGAAAACGCTAAACGAGTCATTTAATAGGTATTTAATAATTGGTATGAATGACTCGAATAACAAAGAGAAAGAGAGAGTTATAAACGCTCGAAAATTTTATCTAATTTTTCTTTTAATGTTGCAGCAGTAAATGGCTTAACAATGTAGCCGTTTACACCTGCTTGAGCAGCTTCAATGATCTGCTCACGCTTCGCTTCAGCCGTGATCATTAGAACTGGCAGATGCTTAAGTTCTGCATCCGCGCGGATGTGTTTAAGCAAATCGATGCCTTGCATACCTGGCATGTTCCAGTCAGTTACAACAAAATCGAAGTCACCTTTTTTCAGCATTGGTAATGCGGTTAAACCATCGTCCGCTTCTTGAGTGTTATTGAAACCCAAGTCACGAAGCAGGTTTTTAACAATACGGCGCATTGTTGAGAAATCATCAACAATAAGGATCTTCATGTTTTTATTCAAAATTGCCTCCACTGAATCGTAAAATCAGTGTTTTTAGTCATTTTGTGTCCACGCACTGAGCTTGGTACGTAAACGTTGCATCGCTTGACTCAGTATTTGACTTACGCGAGATTCGCTTACGCCTAACACATCGCCAATTTCTTTCAAATTGAGTTCTTCATCATAATAAAGCGAAAGAACCAAAGCTTCACGCTCTGGAAGCTGTTTTATTGATTCAACCAGTGCTTTTCGAAATGATTCATCAACTACCCCTTTGAATGGGTTGCTGTCATCGGTTTCATCCGCCGGTGAAATCACATCATCAGAAACGCCTAAATCTTCAATACCGACTAATTTTGAGCAGTTGATATCGGTAAGAGCACTATGATATTGATCCAGTGTCATACCGAGATGCGTGGCTACTTCAGAATCAGTAGGATCTCGATTTAATTCGCCTTCCAGCTCCGCAATCGCTTGGTTAATCTCTCGATTATTTTTATGAACAGAACGCGGTACCCAATCGCCTTTACGCATGTCATCTAACATTGCGCCACGAATACGGATACCTGCATAAGTTTCAAAGCTCGCACCTTTAGAACCATCATAGTTCTGCTGAGCTTCGATAAGACCGATCATGCCGGCCTGAATTAAATCCTCTACCTGAACACTCGGCGGTAAACGGCCTAGTAGGTGGTGAGCAATGCGCTTAACCAACACTGAATAACGTTCAATGAACGCCTGCTGGCTATTAAATTTGCCATGTTGGTCATAGGTTATCGCTTTATTCACCAAAAGGGTCCTCTGCGAATTCGGTACGATTTAGCAACCTTTCCACAAAAAATTCCAAGTGTCCACTTGGTGTTTTCGGTAGTGGCCACGTCAACGCTTTGTTTGCTAGTGAGCTGATAGCTAAAGCGGCAGGCGAGCGTGGGAACGCATCAACGACAATTTTTTGTCTTTTTACAGCCTGTCGTACTTTATCATCTAATGGAATACATGCTACGAGTTCAAGGCTAACATTCAAGAATCGCTCTGTGACTAGTGTCAACTTTGCAAACAATTCTCGCCCTTCACGGTAGCTTCTGACCATATTTGCTACAACTTTAAAGCGTTGAACTTGGTGTTCTTTACTCAACAGCTTGATTAATGCATAGGCATCTGTGATTGACGTCGGTTCATCACACACAACTACAACCACATCTTGAGCTGCTCGCGAAAAACTGATTACCATGTCAGAGATACCAGCAGCGGTATCAATCAGCAGGACATCCATTTCGTCTTCAAGACTACCAAATGCTCGGATGAGTCCGGCATGCTGAGCGTGAGAAAGCTCTGTCATGCTCTGTGTGCCAGAAGTTGCAGGAATTATCTTTATACCATAAGGCCCTTCGACAATCGCATCTTTTAGCTCACATTCACCCGCTAAGACATGTCCTAGATTACGTTTTGCACGAATTCCGAGCATCACGTCCACATTGGCCAGACCTAAATCAGCGTCGAGAACCATCACCTTCTTGCCTTGGCGAGCCATACAAATCGCCAGACCCAGTGTTACGTTTGATTTCCCCACACCACCTTTGCCGCCAGTAACAGCAATCACTTTGGTCAACGATGGTTGTGTTAAGCGACGGAGGCCGCTTGCTTGATCGTGTATCATATTCTCAGTCATAGTAGTCCGCCGCCTTAGAGTCCTTCACTGTCACTGTTCCAAAAGTGAGGTTCGTTCTCTGTCGACTTCTCTAACAGTTCATTTGCTTTCGCAAGCATATATTTTGGTTGCGCTATCACAATGTCTTCTGGTACGCGCTGACCATTAGCGATGTAAGCTACTGGCATTGCGTTTTGAATCACTACACTGATGAATTCGCCTAGGCTTAATGACTCATCAAGCTTCGTCATAATACAACCCGAAAGTGGTATACGTCGGAAGTGATCCAGCGTTTCTTGTAGAACACGACGTTGTGCGGTAGCCGGCAAAACAAGGTAGCTGTGAATCACTTCCCCGCTCTCTTGCATTAGAGTGTCGAGCTGCTCGGAAAGCCTCACATCTCGTTGCCCCATCCCTGCCGTATCGACCAAAATCAGTCTTCTGTTTCTTAGCTGATATATAACATCGGCTAACTCGTTAGAATCTTTAGCAACTCTTACGGGACAACCCATAATTCTTCCGTAAATTGAGAGTTGCTCATGTGCACCTATGCGATATGTATCTGTTGTCACAAGGGCCACATTGTCGGCACCGTATTCCATGGCTGCGCGTGCTGCGAGTTTCGCTACGGTTGTTGTTTTCCCAACCCCCGTCGGACCCAACAATGCGACTACGCCACCACGTTTTAAAATGTCCTGTTTAGGAATATTGATTTGATCCGCCACCAGCGACAATAACGCTTTCCACGCTCGCGCTGGCTTTGTATCTTCCGGGATATAACAGGCCATCTGGTCTGCTAACTCCGGAGAAACGCCCATTCGCTCTAAGCGCTTAATCAGCATCGCTCTTAGCGGCTCACGGCGTTCTACTTCTTGCCACATCAGGCCAGAAACTTGGTGCTCCAACAGACGACGAATTGACGTCATCTCTTCGCGCATGCTTTCTAGCTCATCGGCCGATTCGTCACGCTCATCACTTGGGCGACGTCGGTCATAGCGCGTCGGGTCCAGCTTGGGCGTCGGACGTTCAAATCGATTGTCCTGTGCGATTAGCTTCGCCAAAGGTGAATCTGGTTGATATGGCGCTGGCTTTTCTTGGTTGTAGCCGTCGCGATGCTTATTTTGGCGTTGCAGCAAAGCAGAGAGCGAATCTTCATTTTCCGCTACGTGGTCGTCAGCATCTGCTGCACCACCGCTATATTGCTTAAGCATATTAGCGAATCGCTGCGTCATTGAGCCTGTTTTTTCATTGTTACTGTTATTACTGTTCAGGCTAATTTTATCTTCATCTAAATGACGATCTTGGTAACGATCAGCAGAAGACGATGACATTTGACGATGTTCGTTATAGCGATTCGTTTGAGAAGCACCGCGATTTTGCTGTGACGCTGCGCTTGCTTGAGACGGATTAGATTCACTATCTATCGCCGCAACAATCGCTACTCCACCAGCCACTTTCTTGTTTGACATGATCACCGCTTCCGCGCCTAACTCCTCTTTCACTTGGAGCAGCGCCGTTCTCATGTCTTTGGCAAAAAATCGCTTTATTTTCAAACTATGAATCCATTAATGATGCGTGAGATCAGTTACCCACGGCTTGCACAATTCTGATCTGTTTTTCATCCGGGATTTCTTGGTAAGACAGTACCCGGAGATTAGGTATTGTGTTCTTCACAAATTTAGCCAACGTCGAGCGTAATACACCGGAAGTAAGCAGAACGGCAGGTTCGCCTTTCAGTTCTTGTTCCTGTGTCGCTTGGCTTAGTGAAGACTGCAATCGCTCAGCGAGTCCCGGTTCAATCCCCGCGGATTCGCCTCCTGATGCTTGCATAGTTTGATGCAATATTTGTTCCAGTTCGGGTACCAAAGTAATCACTGGTAACTCAGGCTCTATACCATTGATTTCTTGAACAATTAGACGTTTAAGACTAATTCGAACTGCTGCCGTCAATATGTCAGCTTCTTGACTCTTACTTGAGTACTCAGCCAAAGTTTGAACAATCGTGCGAATATCGCGGATTGGAATGGCCTCGTTTAACAAGTTTTGTAGGACTTTCACCACCACACCTAATGGTAATTGGTCAGGAACAAAGTTCTCGACTAACTTAGGCGCGCTGCGTCCCAACATTTCTAATAAATTCTCTACTTCTTCATGGCCAATTAGCTGTGATGCGTTGTTGGTCAATAGCTGGCTTAGGTGCGTCGCTAATACCGTTGATGAATCAACAACCGTATAACCCAGAGCCTGCGCGTGCTCACGCTGATCTTCTCGGATCCATACGGCTTCCAGTCCAAAAGCAGGGTCAATGGTTGGCTCACCATCAATCATGCCATACACCTGACCTGGGTTAATCGCTAGCTCTTGATCCGGACGAATCTCTGCTTCGCCCACCGCAACCCCCATCAATGTAATTCGGTAACTGTTTGGGGTCAGCTCAAGATTGTCACGAATATGAACCGCTGGAATTAGGAACCCAAAATCTTGCGATAACTTTTTACGCACACCTTTTACCCGCTCTAACAGTTCCCCACCTTGATCTCTGTCCACCAAAGGGATTAAGCGATAACCGACTTCCAAGCCAATAATATCGACTGGCTGGACGTCATCCCAAGACAGTTCGCGCTGTGAGGAAGGTTCTGTACCTTCGTCTGCTGTTACTGGTAAAGCGGGCTCTTTCGCTTTCTGCTTCTGCCGTTTGTCGATGAAATATGCCGCTGCACCGGCCGCGACTGCCAGGCTCAAAAACGCAAAGTGTGGCATGCCCGGTACGATGCCCATCACACCAAGAATAGCCGCAGTAATCATCAGCGCTTTTGGGTTGTCGAACATCTGGAAGACCAGTTGTTCACCCATGTCTTCATCGGTGTTTTGGCGTGTCACCATCATTGCCGCTGCAATCGACAGCAATAGCGATGGGATTTGTGCGACCAAACCATCACCGATTGTCAGTAAGGTATAGATTTCAATCGCTTCACCGAAACCCAATCCATACTGCGCCATACCGATCGACAGACCGCCGACGATGTTGATAAACAGAATCAAAATACCGGCAATCGCGTCCCCTTTTACGAACTTCGAGGCACCATCCATCGAGCCATAGAAATCCGCTTCTTTGGTCACTTCAAAACGACGAACTCTTGCCTGCTCTTGGTCTATCAATCCGGCATTCAAGTCCGCATCAATCGCCATTTGCTTACCCGGCAACGCATCAAGCGTAAAGCGAGCACTTACCTCAGAGATACGACCCGCACCTTTGGTCACCACCATAAAGTTGATGATCATTAAGATGAGGAAAACCACTAGGCCGACCGCGTAGTTACCACCAATAACGACGTTACCGAACGCTTCAATTACGTTACCTGCCGCATTACCGCCTTCATGACCATGCAGTAAGACGACACGAGTCGAGGCAACGTTCAAAGCCAAGCGGAGCAACGTGGCGATCAGCAATACCGTTGGAAAAGCAGCGAAGTCCAAAGGGCGACGTGTGTAAACGGTCACTAACAACACCACCATCGACAGCGCGATGTTAAAGGTGAAGAACATATCCAGCAAAAATGCTGGAATCGGCAGTACCACCATCGCTAGGGTGGCCAAAACCATCACCGGAGCACCAATAGCTGGCATTTCGCGCTGAGGGATTCGTGGCAATTTATCTGCAAACGGCAGGCTTAACTTCATACTGCGAGAGATCTCAATCGATTGAAGCGTCACGTAAGCTCTTACTATTAATACGCGACCGCTTTAGCCTAAAAGTTTAGGTAGGGTTGATAATTAAAGCGTTTTAAGCAATCTATGTACCATAATTAGCGCCAAAATAATGACTAAACACTCAAATAGAGCTTAGCTTTTGATCAAACGAGCTTTTTTAAGGCTTTACCGCTTTTCGTATCAATGACGGTGCTCGGGCGGGATTGGCAAATCATAATCTTGAATTTTCGGGCGCTGTCCACCTCGTTTTCGGTATTGCTTCAATTGGAATACAAATGCCAAAACCTGAGCGACGGCAGTAAATAACCCATCGGGGATCTCTTGCTCGAGCTCTGTCGTGTGGTACAACGCACGAGCCAAAGGTGGTGCGGGCACAATCGTAATGTCATGCTCGCGGGCGACTTCTCGAATCTTCATCGCCATGTGGTCAGTACCTTTAGCGATCACGACTGGCGCACGGTCTGTCTTCTGTTTATAACGAAGCGCTACCGAGAAGTGCTCTGGGTTAGTAACAATAACATCAGCTTGAGGAACATCCGCCATCATTCGACGTTGAGCCGCTTCCCTTTGCAACATACGAATACGGCCTTTCACTTCCGGCTTACCTTCAGTCTCTTTGTATTCGTCTTTGACTTCTTGCTTCGTCATTTTTAACTGATCAGCGTGCTGCCAGATTTGAAATGGAATATCGATGGCAACCACAATCAATAGCGAGCAACTGATCAGCAAAATAAAGTTCAGCAAAATATCTAAAGCATGGAAGATGTTTTGCGGATACACATCCATGCTCAATTGAATCAGATCGGCCTGCGATGCTTGGATCAAATAGATGGCGACACCAGTGACCAGAACCACTTTAAGGATTGATTTGATCAACTCTACCCAGCTTTGCATTCCAACCATTCGCTTTAAGCCGCTAAGCGGATTCATTTTCGACAGCTTGGGCATGGCCGCTTGGGCAGAAAAACTGATTCCTCCCACACCTGCTGCTCCAATCATGGCGGCGGTAAACAATGTCGCTAACACCAAAAATAGTGGGAACAACAAATCACTCATCGCGCCCAAAGCGATATCAAACAGTTTTGCAGTATCGAAAATCTCTTCTCGTTGAAGATCAAATAAACGGCTCATGATGGAAAACAATGAACGTGCTAACGCCTCGCCAAACCACATCAATGAAATGGCGCCAACGATCAGCACAGATGCTGATGCCAGCTCTTTAGATCGAGCGAGCTGCCCCTTTTCTCTGGCTTGTTGTAACCGTCGGGGCGTGGCTTCTTCGGTGCGTTCCTGACCGTCTGATTCTGCCAAATCTTAGCACTCCAAGCGAATAAGCCGACAAATCTGCGCCTCACCCACTGTCCAGAACATTTCATAATGACTGTATAGACCAGCCAGTATGTACCAACAAAGTAATAGACCCACCATCAAAGCAAAAGCAAAACCAAGCGAGAAGATATTCAGCTGTGGTGCGGCACGGGTCATTACACCAAACGACAAGTTAATGGTCAGTAGTGCAATAATGCCGGATAGAGACATACTCAATGCCGTTTGGAACATAATACCAAGCCAGCCTGCCATTTCACGGAAATCAACCGCGTTGAGCGAGCCGGAGCCAATCGGCAAAGTTTTAAAACTGAACACCACCAATTGCAGCATTTTTAAGTGTCCATCGGTGGCAAGGAAAAACATTGTCGTTAAGAACATGAATAACTGGCCAAGCAATGGCGTGTTCTGACCATTTGCGGGATCAACCATAGAAGCAAAGCCCAAACTTGATTGCATACCCAATATTTGACCAAGTAGGACAAAGGTTTGAATCATAAATTGAGTAACCATACCCATCGCTATGCCGATGATCATTTGCTCGGCAATGGTCATGAAGCCACGAAACGAGAGTAGCTCAATGTCCTGAGGTACGGCGGGGATGGCTGGCATGACAGCGAAAGTGATGGCAAAACCGAGGTAAAGGCGGATTCTTGGCGAAACAAATCGGGCCCCGGTTACTGTCATCACCATCAACATGGATGAGATACGAACATAGGGCCAGAAGTAGTTTGCGATCCAATCTAAGACAACGCTAGTGGGGTACTCCATAGGCGCCTCTAATAAAGCACCTGAGGTAAGCGTTCAATCAAGCCATAGAAATATTCCATCAACATTTGCGTCATCCAATGCCCAAACAGCATCAGGGCCAAAAGCGTGACAATCAAACGCGGTAAGAAGCTCAATGTTTGTTCGTTGATGGATGTCGCAGCTTGAAAAATCGCAACTACAAGGCCGATAAGCAAGCTTGGGATGATAATGGCGCAGACCATGATAAGCACCATCCAAAGTGCTTCACGGAAAAGCTCGACAAACATTTCTGGTGTCATGTCTTATCCTCTATCTGCGCTTATCTAAAGGGCAAAGCTGCCCGCAAGTGTCGAGAGTATCAAGTTCCAACCATCGACCAATACGAACAACATCAACTTGAACGGCAACGAAACAATCATTGGTGACAACATCATCATACCCATTGCCATCAGTACCGAAGCGACTACAAGGTCAATAATCAAAAACGGCAAGAAGAGCATAAAGCCAATTTGGAATGCAGTTTTTAGCTCTGAGGTGATAAAAGCCGGAATCAACACCGCCATCGACACATCTTCTGGATTCTCGACTTGCTCTCCTGACATGGTTACGAACGTCTCCAAGTCTTTGATTCGGGTCTGCTTAAGCATAAATGCTTTCATTGGCGCTTGTGCAGCATCAAACGCTTCTCGCGCCGTGACTTGCTCGTTCAAATAAGGCTGAACAGCTTTGTCGTTGATTTCGTTCAGGACAGGAGACATAACAAAAAAGGTCAAAAACAGCGCAATACCAATAATAACCTGATTAGAAGGCGTTTGTTGCAAACCCATTGCCTGACGCAATATCGACATCACCACCACAATTCGAGTGAACGAGGTCATCAGAATCACCATGGCAGGCAAGAAGCCAAGCATGGTCATTAACGCTAAAATTTGTAGTGTAACCGAGTAGTCTTCACTGCCATCAGGGTTCGTGGTCATGGTGAATGCTGGAATACCACCGCCACTAGAAACGGACATAGCACGGCTAGCACCAGTATCACTTTGCATAGCCTGAACTGTAACACTACTTCCATCGGCTAAGTTATCTGGCAGCGCTGACTCCTCTGCTTCAGCAAAGGTAAATGAAGAAAACAGCACGCCGACAAAAAGTAACAACGTACTCAGGAGCAAACGAATTGGATTACCCTTTGTCATGTTTTTTGATCAGCTGGCTAAATTGAGTCGCAAAAGCATTGGTCGCCAACTCTTCCTCTTTCAGTGGCTTATCTAACTTGGCTAAAGTTTGGATCGATTGGCTAGTAATCCCAACCAAAAACTGTTCTTCACCCACTTGAACTACTGCGATTCTTTCTTTTGTACCCACTGGCAACTGACTCACTATACGCAAGCCCTTTTGTTGTCCCATCGCTGGCACTTGCATACGTTTCAGCAACCAAGCCAGCAAAAGAATCACGCCGATTACAAGCACAAGCGAGCCAAGTGTCGTCGCTAGATCCAGATTATTTGGTGCGGCAGCAAATGCATAAGGAGCACTTAGCATTAAGCTCAGTGCTCCAGTGATTTGCTTCAATCGCATTTTGATTGAACGACTCATCTTAACGCAGCTTCTTAATTCGTTCAGTTTGGCTGATCACATCCGTCAAACGGATACCAAACTTATCGTTGACGACCACGACTTCGCCGTGAGCAATCAAAGTACCGTTAACCAATACGTCGAGCGACTCACCGGCTAGACGATCCAACTCAACAACCGAACCTTGGTTAAGCTGCAACAGGTTCCGAATGCTAATTTGAGAACGACCGACTTCCATCGAAATCGTCACCGGGATATCCATAATAGTGTCGAGTTTACGACGCTCATCTTCGCTAATTGGGCTTGAAGTGTCTTTTAGCTCTTCCAGTGGCGCAGCCAATACTTCATCTACGTCTACAGAAGGGGCAGACGGGTCTTCGCCAAGAGCGGCTGCCCATTCGTCTGCTAGCTTTTGATCGTCACTTGGTTCCATTTTTCTATCCTGTGTTACGCCTTACTCATGCCATAGCATGTCTGTTTAATAAGGTATCTTAATGGTCTATATCGTCTTCATTCTCAAGCTCGGACATGATGTCTTTACCTAAGAAAGCTAAATCTGTTTTGACGACATGTGGGCGCTCAATTTCCTCAGAAATTTGCACCGCTAATTTGTCTTCCGAACGACCCATTTTTACGCGATAGGTCGGTAGGTCTTCTACAAACATCGTCGCATGTTCTGGCATTTCAATCGGGATGATGTCGCCCGGTTGCAGCTCCATGAGATCACGCAAAGAAATGTCTTTTTCGAGCAAGTTCACGCGGAAGTTAACCGGACAATCCATGATCTCTTCACGTAGTGCTGAGCTCCAGCGAACGTCCGTTTCCATCTTGTCGGACTGAACACCTGCATCCAATAGTTCACGGATAGGCTCAACCATGGAGTAAGGCATAACGACATGAAAATCGCCGCCACCGCCGTCAACTTCTATATGGAATGAACTCACGACAATCACTTCTGTCGGGCTGACAATGTTTGCCATGCTTGGGTTTACTTCAGAGTCGAGATATTCGAACTCTACCCCCATCACTGGCGACCACGCTTCTTTATAATCTTCAAATACAATTTTCAGTAACAACTGAATGATGCGGCGTTCCGTTGGGGTAAATTCGCGGCCTTCGATTTTGGCGTGGAATCGACCATCACCGCCAAAGAAGTTTTCTACCAGAATAAAGACTAAACGAGCCTCCATGGTGATCAACGCAGTGCCTTTTAACGGACGAAAACGCACCATGTTCAAACTGGTTGGCACGTACAATGTGTTCTGGTATTCACCAAACTTCATCATCTGCACGCCATTGATCGACACCTCTGCCGTTTTACGCAGCATATTAAACAGACTAATACGCATGTGCCGTGCAAAGCGCTCGTTGATAAGTTCGAGCGTCGGCATTCGACCACGTACGATTCTGTCTTGCGACGAGAAATCAAAATTGACGGCACCCTCAGTGTCGTTTTCTATCGGTTCATCGACGTCATCAACATCGTCAACCCCATGCAATAGCGCATCAATTTCGTCTTGGCTTAATAGATCGGTCACGTTTTACCTATTGAATAACAAAATCTGTAAACAGTACTTTTTCAATCACTGGCTTACCGACCGCAGCATTCAGCGCTGCTTTGATATCTTCGGAAGCACGATCGCGCAATTCCACTCGTCCTGTAGGAGAGCGCAATTGATCAACCGTCGCGGAAGCAAACGTTGATAGCATAGAGCTTTCAATCAGTGGCGAATGATACCGCGCCAACTCTTCATTTTCTGCACCGCGAACCATTAACTGCGCTTTAATTTGAACCAACCTATCGCGGCTATCCCCAGTAACGTTAAATACAAATGCCTGAGGAAGATTCACATACGCGATGGGCGCAGCATCCGATGCCTTCACTTGAGCCTGTTGAGACGATTCAGCCTGAGCAGGTTCATCAGAGCCCATTAGAAAAAATGCCGCTGCCCCGCCACCAAGTAGTAATACTACAACAGCGATGATGATGATAAGTAACTTGCTTTTTCCTTTCGGCGCATCGGCCCCTTGTAACTGTTCTTCTGCCATTCTTGTCTCTTATTGTTCTTTTGAGTTACCAAGACGTTTTAGTGAGTTGCTTGGTAACCGTATGCCATTGCCGTTAAACGGCCTTTTATGCGTAAAAACTAATTCCATCACGCTTTGAAGCGACATTCAAATCCAGATTGACATCAGATTCAAAACCCTCTTCGGACTGTCCAGAAAAACCGCCACTTTGCGCGCTTTGACCATGTTGTTCAGCAGTATACCTACCTTGCTGTTGCCCGCTGTTTTGTTGCTGGACGGAAGAATCAGCCAGCTGCATACCTTGTTGCGCTAGCATTTCTCTCAAACGAGGGAGCGTCTGTTCAATAATGTCACGAGCTTGCGGGTTGTTCACTGTAAAATGTACATTGGCAACGTCGTTATTCATGGTCATACGAATTTGCATACGACCTAACTCTGGTGGATCAAGACGAATATCGAGATTTTTCAGATTCTTCGACATCATCATTTGCACTTTTTCCGCAACTTGCTCGTTGGCTAGCTCTTTAGTTAGTTGCAACGGAAGCTGAGCTTGTTGTGCAGCATCAATACGCGTTTGTTGCTGCACATTAATTCCTTGCTGACCTGCCATAGCCTGAAGCTGTCCAGCGAAGCCATGTTGGAGGTCCGACTTATCTTGTTTATCCACAGTCGCCTTTAGCGCACCAGTCGCCAATGCTGCGTTCATCACTTTCTGGCTAATCTCTCCGTCTTTCACACCTTGAAGCGACGTCGGCACTTGCGCGGCTATCAACGTATCGGGCGTTGGAGATAATACGACTTTATCTCCACTATTAGCAGCTTGTGGTTGGGGTACTTGAGCCGCTGCATGCTGGATTTGCTGAGACACTGCCATAGGTCCAGCCTGGCGAGTTAAATTATGTTGTACTTGTTGCTCTGCGAGAATCTGTTTAATGTCATTAGGGAGCGCAACAAATTGGGCAAGGTCTTGATCAGGAATATCCGCCGTGATCCTTCCTTGTTTCAACCCTTCAATGATCTGAGCTTCTTGCTGAGTCAGTGGTTTTCCTTGCGCCAACTTAGTATCTATAACTTCAAGTTCATCCAAGGAGACTCGTGGAAGCGCGTCGATGTTGGAACCATCAACGTCTGTTAACAACGGCGACAGATCATTAGCTACTTCACCACTGACTGCGCTCTTAGCCATCGGATGGCTGGCTTGTTTCGCTAGCTCTTGCCAAGCAGCAAACTCAGGCGAAAGTTTGTCGACATCGATAGGTTGACCATTCTTATCTAAAATTGGCTCTAAGTCTTGCCCTGGGATCATCTGTGCTTGTTCAAGCGAATGAACTGATGGCGTTTCATTCAAAGCCAACTCATCAAGGTTTGCCGAAACGGTTGCTTGCTCGTGGAACGAACGTACTAAATTCGCTCTCTGAGGCAAAACTTTGCCACTATCGATGGATGCATTACTCGCATTCAGGGTTTGATTCGCTTGTTCAATTCGACCAAGAAGCTGTTGTCCTTCGCCCATCGTGCTTTTTACGTCCATTGTATTTGATGGGTTACTCGTATCAATTGATGTTGATTTCGCTTTTTCAATAGCTTCAACATCATGCTCCAAAGGTGTGGTGTTACTCGCCTTTTGTAAACTTACTTCTTCACTTAAGGTTGCATTCGGTTTGTTTGCTGATATTTCATCAAAATCATGGGTCCCGTCACTGACGGATTCTTGGCTTTCTTGCGCCAACAATTCGTCCGAGACGTTAGCAGAAGAAGTACTGCCTACATCCGCTCTTTCTTTTTCTTCAACCACTGTCGATTCTGTTGCTACTTTTTCGGGCTTTTCTTTACCAGCAAACGCATCGGTTAACGTTTCTAAAAATCCCTTGCTTTCAGTGCTCCCTGCGGACGCTTTAGCGGACACATCAGAAACTGGCGTCTTGGTAGTCGCAGATACATGGGACAAATTCACACTCATTTAGAAACTCTCGTTCTCGTGGCTCTGAGTATATCGCTGACAGACAGCAACACTGGCGGCAAACTAAGGTCTAAAAGACCCGACACTGACAGCTAAAATGCAAAAATCACACCACAATATTGAGCCAATTCTCGGCAAGCTAATAGATGGCATGTTTATGGAACAAACATCAACAGTACTATCCGAGAACCTGGTTCCTAACATGATGTACAGCTACTTGATTGACTTTGAAAAACGATAAGCGTAAACAGACACTTGGCTTAACAATTAAGGAATCACTTTGAAGATCACAGAATTACGCCAATATAGAATCAAAGCAGGCAAAACAGAACAGTGGCTAAGTTGGATGAAGGAAGAACTGTTGCCCTATCAACGTTCACAAGGCATGCGTGTACTGAATACTTACGTCCACACTGGTGATGATGGACATGACTATTTTGTTTGGCTTAGAGAGTTCGACAATGAACAAGCACGCCAGGCTCTCTACGAAAAAACATACAACGAGTGGTGGGTTCGCGAGATTCGACCGAAGGTGTTTGAGTTAATTGAACAAGACTCAATCAAAGTTACCTTACTTGAATCGGTAGAGATGTAGTCAGCTGCAACACCGTAATGCAATATCGAACCGATAACCTTTAGAAACGATGTGGTTTTCGACTGTAAAGTAAGGTGGAAAACTCGTCCATTTGCTTTTGTTCGCGCTTAGCTTCAGCAAGTTGTTTCTCTTTTTCGCGTTTGTCTATCATCCACTCATAGGATTTGCGTTCTTTACGCACGGTTAACCAATATTCTTTACAGTTTTCAACCTGCTCTTTGAAATGACTTTCTGCTTGCTTTTGCTTAGATAAAGTTTCATCTAGCTGGGTAAGGAATCGATTTAAGTGTCCATATTGACTTGCCGTTAGGCCCGCCTGACCACGGTCGACGAGTTGCTGGCAATAATCAAGCCGATACTTTTCAATTTGTTCAACCTGACGGTAATAATCTTCGAGTTCAGAACGCGCTTTGTTCAGTGCAAGCACAGCTTGGTCTTCACGATCCTTAGTTTGCTCAAGTAGAAACTCCATCGCATTATTCATGCGCTATCACCCACCCAAAATGTTTCTAAGCATATTGACGCACATATCGTATGGCACCGATTCTTTCATGCTCTGCTGCAAGTATTCGTCTAACTTCGGTTTCAAAGTAAATGCGCCATCAATAGCAGGATCGGTACCCGGTTTGTACGCTCCAATCGAGACCAAATCTTGATTCTTGCGACAAATAGACAAGACCTGTCGCACCGCTTTTGACATCAGAACGTGCTCTTCGGTCGTGATTTGCGGCATAACACGGCTCACCGACTTCTCGACATCAATCGCCGGATAATGGCCTGCATCCGCCATTTCACGAGAAAGTACAATATGGCCATCAAGAATGGCTCGCGATGCGTCCGCTATCGGATCTTGCAAATCATCCCCTTCGGTCAACACGGTAAAGAACGCCGTAATCGAGCCTTGTTCGGCACTTCCATTACCCGCTCGCTCAACCAGCGCTGGCAGCTTGGCAAATACAGAAGGCGGGTAGCCTTTCGTCGCTGGCGGCTCACCAACAGAAAGTGCGATTTCGCGCTGTGCTTGTGCAAAACGAGTCAACGAGTCCATCAATAGCAGAACATCTAACCCTTGGTCCCGGAAGTATTCAGCAATCGTTAATGCCGTTTGGCACCCCTTTAAGCGCATTAGAGGTGAAGCATCGGCAGGCGCCGCGACCACCACTGAGCGGCGGCGACCGTCCTCACCCAGGATCTCTTCGATGAACTCTTTAACTTCACGTCCACGCTCACCTATCAGGCCGACGACCACAACCTGTGCGGTGGTGCCTCGCGTCATCATGCCAAGCGTGACCGATTTACCCACACCAGAACCTGCAAACAGACCGATACGCTGACCTTTACCAACCGTCAACAAACCATTGATGGCTTTTAGGCCAACATCGAGCGGTTCAGAAATTGGTTTTCGAGCCAACGGGTTGATCGGCTCGGCATTAAAAGAGGCACGGTGATCGGTATACAAAGGGCCAAGTCCATCAAGTGGATTCCCAACCCCGTCTATCACGCGCCCAAGTAACTCCATGCCGACAGGCAAACCAGCGTCACTGGTTAAAGGGGTGACTCTCGCGCCAGGTAAAATGCCCGTAATTTGTTCGCTTGGCATTAAAAATAGGTCGTCACCTGAAAAGCCGACAACCTCAGCTTCCATCTGACCTGACATGGTTTCCACTAAGCATAAACTGCCAATTGGTGCGCGACAGCCGGTTGCTTCCAACGTTAACCCAACCACACGCACCAGTTTGCCAGAGGCGACAGGGCGCGTCGTAAGGCCTTCAACTTTGTAGCTTTTTAAGCGGTCAGCGAGTGCTTGCATGGATTACTCACCCTCTTGATGACGGTTTGCGCCACAAAAGCTGTGCAATACGCTTTTGACGCGTTCTTCCATGCGATAATTAATGCTTGATTCACCGGCTTCAATCTGGACGTCACCTCGATTGAGCGATGGCTCAGCAACTAACGTCCAGTTGCGACAATTAAGGTCTTCTTCACCATAAGCTGAACGAATAATCGCGACATCTTCTGGATTCAGGTGCAAGGTAATAGGGTGGCCTGATATTGGTAGCGCTTCGACCGACTGCTTCACTGTATCTAAAATAATTTGAGGGTTGGTTTGTACTTCAACGTGCACCACTTCTTTGACTAAGCAGAGCACCATATCCACCAGCTGCTTTTCAACCTGAGCATTCATCAACTCCAAAGGTTGAGCAAACTGATTGGCCAAGTTCATAAAGGTTTCAACTTGCTGCTGAATGTATTCTTGCCCTGCAGTCACCCCTTCAGCTTTTCCGAGCTCAAGACCTTCAGCATGGCCGGCTTGCAACCCTTCTTCTTTACCTTTGTCGTAACCTTGCTTAAAGCCAGCTTCCTGACCTTGATGTAAGCCTTCTTGATAAGCACCTTGCTTAATCAGTTCAATTTGTTCTTCGGTTAGCGCAAGTGGCTGCTCTTCTTCAGGCTCATCAAAATTCGGCACCCATCCCGGGTCATAGTTGAACGCGGTTTGTTTTGCTTGTTTGGCTTTAGGCTCGCCATAATCAGGCAGCCCCCAACGTTGAGGTTCGATCATCGAATCATCTTCATCAGGACGGATAAATCCACGTTTTCTATCGCCAGCCATGGGTTACCTATTGTGTGTTCGATTAAGAAGTGAGGGTGCTCCGCAATAGGATAATTGCGAAGCAATAGAAATTATAAGAATTCGTCAGCACCGCCAGATAGCATGAGCTCACCAGCATCCGCCATTCGACGGGCAATTGCTAAGATTTCTTTCTGAGCGGCTTCTACATCTGCCACTCGTACTGGCGGCATCGCTTCTATATCATCACGCATCATATCAGCAGCACGTTTAGACATATTCTTGAAGACTTTCTCACGTAACGAGTCATCTGCACCTTTGAGTGCTTTTTGCAACACGTCTTGTGGTACGTCACGCAGCAACTTCTGAATACCTTGGTCGTCCACTTCGACTAAGTTTTCGAAGACAAACATTAGGTCTTGGATTTGCGTCGCCATGTCTTCGTCCTGATCGCGAATTTGTTCCATCAACAAACCTTCGACGTTGTTGTCTAGGTAGTTCATGATCTCCGCTGCTGCTTTCAGGCCGCCAATTTTGGCTGCTTGTGCACCCGCTTGACCCGCGAACTGTTTCTCCATGATTTCGTTCAGCTCTGCCAATGCTGATGGCTGAACTTCTTCAAGGTTGGCAATACGCATCATCAGATCCAAACGCACGCGCTCAGGGAACTGAGACAAAATCTCTGCAGATTGGTCTGCTTCTAAATAAGACAGTACGATAGTTTGAATCTGTGGGTGTTCATTGACAATAATGCTCGCCACTTGGCGTGGGTCCATCCATTTCAAAGAATCCAAGCCTTTTGATCCCGTACCAAGTAGGATCTGGTCAACCAAGTTGTTGGCTTTGTCTTCACCAAGAGCGGCAACCAGTGCATTACGCATAAAGTCTTCGCTGCCCATACCAATGTTGGTGTATTTCTGGATATCCTCCAAAAACGCACGATGAACAGCAGATACCTTGTCTTGGCTGAGATCCTTCGCGCGAGCCATCGCACTACCAACACGCTGAACCTGTTTTGGTTCTAGGTGACGGATAATGCCAGCTGCATCTTGTTCATTAAGGCTCAGTAGCAAAATTGCCGCTTTTTCTTCGCCAGTAATGGTTGAAACATCCAGCTCTACTGGCATTCCCGCGGCGTTGTCATCTTGAGGTACGATATCGTTAGCCATTGTCATTCATCCAGTTTTTCACTACTTGAGCAGCCAGTTCAGGTTCATTCGCAACCAGAGCGCGAACCGCTTTCAATACATCTTCATCTTTATGAAGGTTTGGCAAATCAATACTTGAGCCAAACTCGAACAGTTCGCTGCTTTCGATGTCACTGCCAATCAAGCTAGTTTCACCATCCGCACCAATCGGCAAGCCGTCTGGTCCGTACATTTCGTCTTCATCATCGCTGGTAGGGTTAAGCAATTTCTTCATTGCTGGGCGAACCAGAACCAACACAACCACAATAATCACTAATGCACTTGCGAACCAACGAACCCAATCACTGAAGTTAGGGTGCTCCCAAATTGGTGGTTCTTCTAGCTGCTCAGCCTCTGGCTCAGCAAACTTTACACTCAATACATTCAGTAAATCGCCACGACCTTGATCAAAGCCGACGGTACCAATTAATACTTGGCGAATGGCATTGATTTCAGATTCGGACATTGGGGTATAAGTCACTTCACCCGTATCAGGGTTAACTTGACGACGGTCTTTAATCGCAACAGAAACGGTCTGACGAGCCACCGTCCCGGTCTGCTTTCGCTCGTGGCTGATGGTGGTATCTAGCTCAAAGTTACGCGTGGACTCTTTACGAACTGAACCCTGCCCCATGACAGAACCATCTTTCATTTGAGCCACATCTTGCGGAATTGAGGCATCCGCTGGAGGCTGATTACTCAACGCACCCGGAATACCCGCTACCATGTTACCGTTATTGTAATCTTCGAGTGCGTACTCACTGCGGGTCGCAGGGGTGTTCGGATCAAAGCGTTTGCGAGTTTGTTCAACCGCACTGAAATCCATTTGTATATCAACCTGCGCCGTATAGTTGCCATAACCTAAAATCGGTAATAGTACGGAATCAATTTTTTCGCGCAGCGCTTGCTCTTGGCTGCGTTCTAATTCTTGTTCTTTGCGTCGTGCCGCAGAAGCGGGATCTTGGGAGCCTGAGCTGAGTAAGCGGCCATGCTGATCTGTGACGGTAATTCGAGAAGTTTTCATTCCCGGCACGGCACTAGCCACCATGTCGACAATAGAATCCACTTCTTGCTGCTTAAGGTTCGTGCCTGTCGACAATGTCAAAAATACCGACGCAGAAGCTTCTTGGTTATGACGCACAAACACGCTGTGCTTTGGCAGTGCCAATAACACTCGTGCTTTGCGAACTTGCTTCATTTCTTCAATTGCTTGAGCCAATTGGCGCTCTCGACTGAGTTTGAGACGCTCTTGCTCGAGACGTTGTGAAACACCAAAACCCATGTCTTGCAGCAAAATATCATCGCCTGCTTCTGTAGCTTGGTTAACGCCGGAACGAACCATGCCAAGTTTGATCGAGTTGTACTCACTCGATTCAACAGAAACAGTATTGCCATCAAGCTTATAATTGATTTTCTGCTGGTCCAGATAATCCAGAACGGGGATCAATTCTTCGGTCTCATACGCACCAAGTGGGCGCATCTCCGGTTCTTTGACCCAAAAGAACAGCATCACGATCAATGCAACACAGATGGATATCGACAGCACAAGCACAACCTGACGAAGTAAATCGAGGTCGCCCACTGCCATATCGAATTTTGACGCACTGCGCTCCTCTAGATCTGGATTTTGACTCTCCACATCCACATCGGAACTTGCTACCAGTGCACCATCTGAGCCGCCTTCAGTGACGGTTAAATCTGTAGACTTGTCTGCCACACTTATTACCTAAATTACACTGGCATGTTCATGAGGTCTTTATATGCCTCAACGAGTTTATTGCGAATTTGAACCGTCGCATCAAAAGCGACACTAGACTTGTTACGAGCGATCATAACGTCAGAAAGGGATACATCGGCATCACCACGATCAAAACGGGTTTGTAAATCACCAGATGCTTTTTGAAGTGTGTTCACGTTATTGATGGCTTTAGTTAGGAGATCGTTAAAATCCGCTCCAACTTTCGCCCCACTTGCAGTAGGAGCCGTATTGGTTGCTTCTACCATCATGGCGCGCATTTCTGCCTGAATACCATCAATTTTCATTAGCACCTCTAAGCCAAAAGATTGACTATTAACAAAACTGATTATTGACAAAGCAATTAACGTGCCATAAGACATTAGCAATCAATTTACTTACACTTTTCGTCTTATGGCCGTTGTCTGTGTTAATTCGGGATATCTATACCAGCATCACGCATTTTGGCAAGCTTATAGCGCAAGGTTCGAGGGCTTATACCCAGTTTCTCCGCCATTTCTTTGCGTCGACCATTACACTCAACCAAAGTCTCTAAAATAATGGCGTATTCTTGATCGCGCAGCTCGCTGCCTAAGCCTTCTCCACCAGTTACTGGGCGGCTGACACTCTCAGCTTGAGCAACTGGCTTAACATTGGGCACGACCATATCTGCATTTTGCACCACGTGTTGTAAGCTATTGGCATCTTGCCAATCTACGCCCTCAAGCAAAATGTGCTCAGCATCGATGTCGCCATTTTCACTTAATATCAGCGCTCGTTGAACCACGTTATCCAACTCACGAACATTACCCGGCCAAGGGTATTGCAATAGTTTTTCTAACGCAACGGTCGAGAATTGAGGCACTGGCATGCCCATTTTGCTGCAATGACGCTCAGCAAGATGCTTGGCAAGCGGTGCAATATCGCCTTTACGTTCTTTAAGTGCAGGCCACGCAATTGGGAATACATTCAGGCGGTAATATAAGTCCTCTCTGAAGTTTCCTTCTGACACGTATTGCTTAAGATCACGGTTACTAGTCGCTAACACACGAACATCTAACTTGATGCTTTTGCGACTGCCTAGGCGCTCTACTTCTCGCTCTTGCAAAACACGCAACAACTTCGCTTGCAGGTTCAAGTCCATTTCGCTGATTTCATCAAGCAAGATTGTGCCACCTTGCGCTTGTTCAAACTTTCCTGGGCATGCCTGAACAGCACCAGTAAATGCGCCCTTTTCATAGCCAAACAGTGTTGCTTCGAGCATATTGTCAGGAATCGCGGCACAGTTAATTGCGACAAAAGGACCATTTTTACGATTTGACGCGTTGTGAATATAACGCGACATCACTTCTTTACCTGAGCCACTCGGACCTAGCACCATAACATTCGCATCTGTACGTGCCACTTTATCGGCCAACGCGAGTAAGCTCAGACTTTTCTCATCAGCAACGATAGCGTCACCGTTGTCATCACTTTTTATCGGTGCATAACGACTGACCATATTTAGCAACACTTCTGGTGCAAATGGTTTCGCCATGTAGTCAATCGCGCCGTCTTTCATTGCCGACACGGCATCTTCAATATTGGCGTACGCCGTCATTAGCAATACTGGTAAGTTAGGCCAATTCTGCTTGATGCTTTTGAGCAGAGCTAAGCCACCCATACCCGCCATTTGCACATCAGAAACGACGATATCAACCGTATTCGATTTCAGCTTTAACAGTGCATCTTCAGCACAGTCCGCTTCCAACCACTCATACCCTGCCAGAGCCAGAGTATCGACTAGGGCTTCACGAAGACCTTCATCGTCTTCTACGATCAGCACTTTGCTTTGCGCCATTATGATTCTCCAGAAATTGTTATTACCAAAAGCCGCTTATTGCGCTTCTGTTTGCACTCGCTCTAGCGGAATGCACATGGTGAAGCAGGCTCCATCACCCTGCTCTGAAATAAGTTCCAATCGACCGTCATGGGCACGGCAAACCATTTGAACAACTGCCAACCCTAATCCAGTTCCTTGAGAACGTGTGGTAAAAAATGGCTCCATGATTTTGGCTTGCAGTTCTTCGGGCACTCCCGGTCCGCTGTCTTGCACAGAAATGCGTAACTCACCATTTACCGGGCGGAAAAAAATATCGACTTGCGATTCTTTACCAGACATTTGAATCGCATTCATGACCAGATTACTTAATGCGGATGCAATGGCGTTCGCATTGCCTAGTAGCTCAGTTTGTTCTTCTTCCACTTCTAGGCAGTAATCAATACTGTTGTTTTTTAGCGCGGTTTCGACCATCGGCTGATATTCCGCTACCAACTGGGCAATCGTGAATGGCTTAATGACTTTATTATCACCACCTTTAGCAAAAAGCAGCATATCATTAACCTGCTTTTCCAAATCGTGCAGTCGATCCATTAATTTGGTTTGGAAGCGATCTTTTGTCGCTGGAGGAAGATTTGGCGCTCCCAAATTGGATGCATATAACATAGCGCTCGACAGCGGCGTTCTTACTTGGTGAGCAAGCGACGCAACCATACGTCCTAACGACGATAAGCGCTGTAAATCACTGACACGAGCTTGAAGTAAACGGGTTTCGGTTAAATCGGTAATCAGGATCAATTGACCTGTTGTGGACGCCGAGATGGCGAGTCGAACTTTACGGCCATTCCGCAGGGAAACTTCATGGCCATCATCTTCACGTGGGTCAAACACCGCCTGGATAACGTTGAACCATTTTTCGTTAACCAGTGGAATCTCAAGAATTCGGTGCGCTTCTGGATTTGCTTCACGCACTACTCCGTACGTATCGAGCAAAATCACTCCAGCAGGCATCACATCGAGCACCTGTTTGTAGCGCTCAACCTGATTCTCTACGGAATCTAAATGGGATTGATTGGTGTTGTTATCCATTACTGCCTGTCGAAATATCGCCGCTAAAACTAAAATAGCTTGGTAAGCAATTAGCGTACCAAGCTATTTTTTATATTTATCAGGACGTTAAGCCATCGACAATAAGTTGACACTCAGAGATAACGGTTTTGGATGCCAGAAAAGCGATGTTAACCAGCCCAAGTGATTATTCAGATATCGTCTTAAAACTTCACTTTACCTAGCGCTGTAAGTTGTACTTACGCATTTTTTCCACCAGCGTAGTACGTCGCATACCCAGCATGTCGGCCGCTCTTGCAACAACGCCACCCTGCGCTTCTAATGCTTGGCTGATCATATTAACTTCTAAATCAGCCAGCAGCTCTTTCAAATTAACCCCTTCCGGTGGCAGCGCTTGCGGGGCGTTCATGCTGTGATCAAGGTCGTCTTGATCTTCAAAGCTAAAATCTTCAGAGAAGATATCTTGGAATACATCACGCTCTTGCTCTTCCACCGAAACAAATGGATTGCTCTCTGGTTGGAACTCTGGGATGTCACTGTAGCGATATTTGGTTGGTAGATGGTTTACATCCACCAAGCTATTTGGATACAGAATAATCATTCGCTCAACAAGATTAGCCAACTCGCGTACGTTGCCCGGCCAGTTATGCTCCATCAGTGAGTTGATTGCACGAGGTGTAAAGCAGATAGGTTGTCCGCCTTCCGCCTCTAAACGTGTCATCAGTTCTTGCAGCAGCAATGGTATATCTTGTTTGCGCTCTTTCAGCGCTGGCATCTCAATTGGAAACACGTTCAGACGATAGAACAAGTCTTCTCGGAACGTGCCTTCTTCAATCATATTTTCTAGATTACGGTGTGTCGCCGCCACAACTCGAACATTTACCTTGATGGTACTATTGCCACCTACACGTTCAAAGCAGCGTTCTTGCAATACACGAAGCAACTTTACTTGCATCGACATTGGCATATCGCCAATCTCATCAAGAAAGATAGTGCCACCATCTGCGAGCTCAAATCGACCTTTACGGGCAGTTAACGCACCAGTAAACGCGCCTTTTTCGTGACCAAATAATTCGCTTTCTAGGAGCTCAGGCGGTATTGCACCACAGTTAATAGGTACAAATGCGCCATCGCGGTATGAAGAGTGATAGTGGATGTTACGCGCAACAACTTCTTTACCCGTACCGGACTCACCTAAGATCAACACGTTTGCTTCCGTGTTTGATACTTGCTCAATCAGGTGTCGAACTTCTTGAATACCTCTACTTTGACCAACTAAGCTGCGAAAAAGCGTGTTTTTGCGTGCACTAGCAACAACATTCACTCCTTTTCGCCCCAGAAAATCTTTGCAGTGGCGTAACGCTTCACTAAGCTGTGGGTAATTAAGCGGCAGCTCTAGTTCACCAACAAAATTTGGAAGATCATCAACAGGCAAAGGAAAACGGCCCATGACTAGAAGAGGGATGTGGTAAGCGCTGTTTAAATGAGAGATAACCGTACTCGCCGCTTGACCTGCTGGAATATTACCAACAATACAGCACGACCATACGCTAGACCAATCAACATCGCTGAGCTGATCAGAACTGACCGCTTCGCAATTTTCTCCAACAAATTCCAATATATTGCTTAAATTTAAACGACTTGATGCGTCATCATCAATTACAAGCAGCTTTGCCAAACCATGCATAAGTAAGAATGATTGCCTTTATTTTAGGTGCGTTGCGGCCAAACCTTGATTTGCGCAATTGGGTGCTAAAGAAGGCAGAACCACCACACTCAATTTACGATAGACAAAATAGGAAAATCAGCAACAAAAAAGCCATTAGGGCTACTAATGGCTTCTATTTTATTTGAATATAAAAATAAGGCAACCAAGCAATGGAGAGGTGTGAGCTTGATAGAAACTTTGCTACACAACTCGTTGCGCAATTGACAAATATATTCGTCTAGTATCTTAACGCATTGTTTTGACTATTAAATACCAACTTCAGCAGCGGTAAGATTATGAAACTCTGTTGGGATTTGGTCCCAAGCGGACTTGATCTCACGGATAATATCGATAACGTCGTCGATCAGCTGAGGCTCATTTTGATGGTTAGCAGCAGAAATTTGCGTGATCATAAACTCATACAGTGAATCTAAGTTTGAAGCAATATCACCACCGTCATCCATAGATAGACAGCTGCGTAGCGCGATAATGATGTCTAACGCTTTACCTAAGCGCTCACCTTTTGCTGGAATATTGCCTGCTTGCATGGCTGCTTTACCTTGAATAAGGCGCTCAATCGCACCAGCCATAAGCATTTGAATGACTTTGTGCGGAGAAGCCGCGCTAAGCTGGCTGTCGACTGATACCTTTTTGTATGCTTGCAAAGAACCGCGCATAGTAATCCTCTTTTAAATAAATTTTTTGTACTGCTGAAGTGAACGCTGGCCATAACGAAACTTATGGAGCTCTTTTCCGACCTTTGACGTTTCCGATTGCATCAGCTCGACAATTCTTTTGGTACGAGTTAGCAATGCTTGCCACTCTGCATCCTGCTTAACCAAAGGATTTTGATGAATAATTGGTAACAGGTTTTGCAATAACCGTTCCCTGATATCGACCAAGCGAAGAATTTCTTCAGCATTAAAATCAATTTTTTCTAATTCTTGCGTAATTAGTTGATCTATATCACTAATTTCCATGAGTTCTTTTTGCATTTATTAACCCAACGCACTCATCAAAGCGCCCAACTGGCCCTGCATTTTACCGGTCGCATCTTGCATCGCGGTAAACTTCGCATGAGTACGCTTCTCTAGGCTTTCCATGCGGCGATCTAATGCCGCTTGATCGTCACTCAAACGGTAATTTTGTTCTGTGAGACTTTTTTCTCGAGTACGAATACTGCCTGTAATACCTGTGATACCGTGAATCGCATCTTCTACTCGTTTAGCAAAACCTGTGTTGCCACCGAAGAACTTTTCTAACTCGTTGAAGTTATTGTTCAACTGGCGGTCTAGCATGTCATAGTTGATTTCTAGTGTGCCTTGACGTGTGGTCGTAATGCCAAATTCTGTTAAGGACTTTAGGTTTTCAGGTGCTTTATCGATTCGAGTAGAAAAAACCGATTTTAATCGTGAATCTGCACTGCGTACGGTGCTGTCACCTGACAACGGCCCTTTTTGACCAGTTACCGGATCCACACTCGCCAACGCTTGGGAGGTTTGATAAAACGAGTTATACGCTGCCACAAAGTTTTCGATATCGTTGCGTACACTTTGACGGTCGTACTCGACACCAATTTCAGCAGGCGGTTTATTCGGTTCTGATTTGCCTTTTAGTGTTAAATCAACACCTTCGATCGCATCTTCAATCACATTGTTGTGGCTAGATAGCTTTGCCACGCCATCAAGCAGAACTTCTGAATCTTGCCCTGCTTGTACTTCTGTCATTCCAAGGTATTCTTCAAAAGCAGATTGTGCCTTTGCGATTTTCGCTTCTGCTTCATCAATTTTTTCCAGACGCTCACGTTCTTGAGGATCAAGTTTAGCGCGATGAATTTGCTTAGCTTGCGCTTCGGAAAGTTCACCACGTGCCACTTTTTCGTCTAACGCTTGCTTTTCACTCGCAATTTTTTGCTCGATTTCCGCTTTTTCTTGCTCAAGAAGCTGCTTAGCCTCTTTCGTCGTAACGTAAGAATCGGTTAGGGTGCCCGATGCGGCATTATTCCAGCCTGGTACATCTGGTGCCTTCTCTATTGCCTTTTCGTCGAGTTCGAGCTCTGGTTCTTCATAAGAGTCCAACAAAGTACCTGACGCAGTTTCTGTCCACCCTGGAATTCTGTCTTCAGGGCGTAAACTCGCGCGTCGGTTGGCTTCATCAATGGCTTCTTGACCAGCTTTGGCTGCTTCTGCACCCGCCGCAGAGATTGGCGCTTGCGATGCATCATCTTGTACATCGTCTGCCGCTTTTTGCTCTTCTGGAGGTAGAGGATTGCCGTTTGCATCCAGCTCTTCTGCTGGTTGTTCCGGAAATTTAAGAGGACCTAAGACATCTTCCGCCGCTGAACGAGCTTCTTCAAGCGCGTTGACGCGGTCTTCAAGTGTTTGGTATTCGAAATATTTAAGAGGGTTGCCTTTTTCTGCCTCCACACTGACTCTGATTTGATGATCCTTACCAGAGAGGTTAGAAGCAAGGATAAGGCGTGGACCTTCGACGTCGTTAATAAGAGATGCACGAACGCCAGGGTTATCTTTAGCGCCATTGATGCCACGTACGACATCGATGAGCTTAGATCGGGAACGAACATCGATATTAAAACGCTCATCACCAAGCGAAATCTGCAGCTTACCAGGGCCAAATTTTGCGTCTTCTGGCAATACGTCAGAAGCGACTTTATGGCTCTGAGCAAGCTGCAACACATCGATAGCATATTTGCCAGCGATAGCATCTGTGGTTGCCGTGGCAGATACGATATTGTCATCGGTCGTTTCGACAGTGCGAACGGCAAATGCTTTCTCCTGACGAAAGTTCGCCATGAGATTTTTCATCGTATCCAATGATTCTCTGAGTCGTCCGTAAGCACTGATACTGGCATTAATTGTCGTGCGTTCGTTGTCGATGCGTTGCTGCTTTGGTACGCGTTCGGCATCCACAATTTTGCTGACCATGGAATTAATATCCATGCCGCCAGACATCCCCAAAGGGCCTAAACTCATCAAATCACCTCTAAAAACGACTTACACTTTTTCAGTCAACAACCCGCTGTTGGCTGTGTGCTCAGCTAGGCGACGCAATACCACTAGCATTTCTTCATCAGGAATTTGACGAATCACGTCACCGGTATTGGCTTCATAAATCGTCACCACATCTCGTCCGGATTCTTCATCCACTCGAAATGCGACTCCTTTGTTTATGGACGTGACAAATTCATTCATTTGTGCGACCAATTTTTCACGTTCTTCTTTGTTCAGTTCTTGACGGCTTTCAGCCATCTCGATCGCAGCTTGAACAGAGAAGTCGTATTCGGTGTTTTTCGCTTTTTGCGGCGAAATCTCACCATTTGAATTTGCTGGGCTAGACGTGCCTATATCATTGCCATTTTTATTTGCAAACTTTGTGCCATTTGGCGTGCCGTAAGGCTGGATGTTCGATGCGTAGGAGGATATATCCATTACAATCTCCCTTCCACCTTATGGGCTAACGATAGAATCTATCGCTTTGGTGCCCCAGCACTAAGGTGTTGACCTCAGGCTGGGTTTACCACTTAGCCCAACAAGCTTAGCGCTGCAGATGGAGACTGCTTCGCTTGAGCCAGGATTGAAGTACTTGCTTGCTGAAGAATTTGCGACTTAGTCATCGCAGTGGTTTCCTTCGCGTAATCAGTATCTTTAATACGGCTTTTAGACGCGTTAACGTTCTCGTTAATGTTGTCTAGGTTGCTGATTGCGTGGTTGAAGCGGTTTTGGAAAGCACCGAGTGAAGCTCGTTGGCTGTCTACGGACTTAAGAGCACCGTCGATAACCGCTACTGCTTCTTGAGAGCCAGCTACTGTGGTTACATCGATGTCTTTCACTGTTACGTCTTTCGGGCCACCAAAGCCGATCTCGTCTGCTAGGTTGCCAGAAAACTCAACATCACCTTCAACTTTTTGAGAAGAAGCAAATACTTGTAGTTTGCCATCTTCGCCAACAGAGGCTTTTACATCATCGTTTTGACCGTTGATGTATGTCGCTAGCTGCTCAATATCATCGCCTTGCTTAGCGCTGATTGATAGCTCTTTCTCTTCACCCTGCTTGTTGGTGTAGCTCATTTTGAACTCTGTTTTCTCACCAACAGTCCAAGATGCGTCTTTACCCTCTTCTGCTGCGTAGCTCTTACCACCCATTGCTGAAGTGTCTGAGCGTAGGTTACCCATAGAAAGCATCACTGCTTCACCTGAGTCCGCACCGATTTGGAAAGATTGAGTACCGTAAGTACCGTTTAGAAGCTTGTTACCACCGAAAGAGGTAGTTTCAGCAATACGGTTTAGCTCGTCGTTTAGCGCTGTTACTTCTTCTTGGATCGCTACACGTTCTGCTTTTGAGTTAGAGCCGTTCGCCGATTGAAGCGAAAGATCACGCATACGTTGTAGGATGTTGGTAGATTCATTCATTGCACCTTCAGCAACCTGTGCAATAGAAATACCGTCGTTTGCGTTTTTCACTGCCATGTCTAGGCCACGGCTTTGTGCATTCAAACGGTTTGAAATCTGTAGACCTGCAGCATCGTCTTTCGCGCTATTGATTTTATAACCCGAAGACAAACGCTCCATTGATTTTTGTTGACCGTCAGCTGCCTGGTTTAGGTAACGCTGTGCAGTCATCGCAGAAACGTTAGTATTAACGTTAATCGCCATAATTGATCTCCTTAAGGCTTTAGTGAATGTACCGTCGTGTCTCTCACCTCACTTAGGTACATCTCATTTCTCTCAGTCCCTTTAACGGCGACCGATGAATATCCTTTAGAAGAAATTTTCAATTTTTTGCGATTATTTTCTTTGGCTTACTGAAATGTGATGAAGCTCTAATGTCGTGATTCGCAGAAATCCTGGGGCCCCAAAAGACAGAAAAAAACCCAGCCGAAGCTGGGTTTACTCGCTCATCTCTCACCACGAGCCAATGAGGTTCTCGTCTTAGGTTTGAAATTAACCTAGCAGACTTAGCGCTGAGTTTGGCGCTTGTTTCGCTTGCGCAAGGATTGAGCTTGACGCTTGCGATAGA
>NZ_JAWORT010000017.1:0-112529 GCF_033337975.1 Vibrio sp. Vb2880 | reverse complement strand
GCGACACTAGCTCAGTTGGTAGAGCGCAACCTTGCCAAGGTTGAGGTCACGAGTTCGAACCTCGTGTGTCGCTCCAGATTTAAGGCCTAACATGAAAATGTTAGGCCTTTTTCGTATTTTTTGAAAATCTCAAACTTCTTTTCTGTCACAGACTTCGTTAAGTAACGAACCCTTTGTCTAATTGACTCAAGTGATTGTTCATTCTGCCATTGCAAAGCATCTTAGCCATTCCTACTAGTCTATGTTTAAACCATCACTTGTGGAGAATAACCACTCTTGCTCCAGGCAAAGCTGTGACGAGAATGCTATCTTTTTAAATGTTCCGGATATTGAAAGGAATGTTTTACGATTAAGCAGCACAACCTTAAACCTCTGTTGGATGAGGTGATGATATCTCAAGAATATTTGTTTAAATAACAGCTGTTTGAGAGAAGCAGAAAAGCATAGCTCATGAATATGAACATGCGAGTTACGATGGGGTATGTTTTGTTGTGATTTACATCACTGTTACTAATATGAAAAATCGTTGCCAGAAGATTTTATTTTGTGATAAATTCGCGCGCAATCTCGGAGCGTAATTAACAACGTTTGATCTCTGGGGGATACGCGTAGTGACCATTCAAGCTGATTGTGACACTGCGTAGGGTAGGTATCGGCAAAGCCTTTTGTCGATAGACGGGATACTAATGCTGTAAACGCGGCATATTAATGGGAAACCCAACATTGAAACCTTTGAATAAACACACACTAATCAGCTTCATACTGCCGAAATGTCCTGTTTTACAAAACGGGTGCATTACAGAACCTTGATTAATCCCTTTTACATATAAAGTCGCGAGTATCGTGGCGGATGATCTGTATTTGTCATTTATGCACTGACAAATGCGGAGGGGTCTTCACACCTCCTGTAATTTCATTCTAATGATTATTAATACAGGATACAGAATTATTATAATTCAAGGGATTATGTAGTATGAGCACTGCCTTTGAAGTCGATAGCAATATCGCAAACATTTTTTCGTCTCAGGTTCCTATCGTTGAGGGAACGTATGACTTAACGCCAGATCAAGTATTGATTGATCAGGCTGAGCATGAATCTGAAGTACGTTCTTATCCACGTCGTTTGCCGATCGCAATTAAACAAGCCTTTGGGTGCTTGGTTGAAGATACGCGTGGACAGATCTTTCTAGACTGCCTTGCGGGGGCAGGCACTCTAGCTTTGGGGTATAACCATCCTGAAATAAACCAAGCTCTGAAAGAGCAATTAGATTCAGGACTGCCATATCAGACGCTAGATATTGCAACATCAGCAAAAACGACGTTTATTCAATCTGTTAAGTCTTTTCTTCCTCAAGAGTTAAGCGAGAACAGCGTTATCCAATTTTGTGGCCCGTCTGGAGCTGATGCGGTTGAAGCTGCTATCAAGCTCGCGAAACAGACTACCGGTCGCAACACTATGTTTGCCTTCCGTGGCGCATACCATGGTATGACTAATGGTACGATGGGGATGATGGGTAACTTAGGCACCAAAGCTCGTCGAACTGGTTTGATGTCGGATGTGCACTTTATGCCTTTCCCATACAACCTGCGTTGTCCTTTTGGGCTTGGCGGTGATGAAGGTGCAAAAGCAAGTATTCGCTATATCGATCGTCTTTTAAACGATGATGAGTCAGGCATTATGAAGCCTGCCGCGATTATCGTGGAGCCAGTGCAAGGTGAGGGTGGTGTTGTTCCTGCGCCAGCATTCTGGCTACGAGAGTTACGTCGTATTTGTGATGAACACGGTATCTTACTGATCTTCGATGAGATCCAGTGTGGTATTGGTAAAACTGGCTACAATTTCGCGTTCGAAGAGTCGGGCATTGTTCCAGATATTCTGTGTTTATCAAAAGCAATTGGTGGTGGCTTACCAATGTCGCTATTGGTTATCAACAAGCAACATGATACATGGAAGCCGGGCGAGCACACAGGTACATTTCGTGGTAACCAGCTAGCTATGGTCTCTGGTGCGAAAGCATTAGAAATTATCCAGCGTGATAACCTTGTTGAGCATGCCAATATTGCGGGTCAGTACCTGCGTTACGGCCTTGAGAGTATTCAAAAGCGTGTAAACTGTATCGCAGAGGTTCGTGGCAAAGGTTTGATGCTAGGCGTGGAGATTAAAAATCCAGACGGTGAGCTCAATAAATTTGGTGAACCTCAAGCGGATAGTGAACTCACACTTTCTATTCAACGCGCAGCACTCGAGCGTGGCTTGATCGTTGAAAAAGGTGGACGCGAAGGCGCAGTAATTCGTTTCCTTCCTCCTCTTATCATCTCGTTTGAGCAAATCGACTTTGCTTTACGTGTATTTGAAGACGCGATTTTAGCCGCTGGCGGTAGTCACATCGAAACTCAGCCACAAGATGAATGGAAGGAGCATTTCATCCACACTGGGGAGATGGGCAGCAATGAATTTGCTTCGGTGATGAATCACACTACTACGGCAATGAAGTCAGTGTTTGAACAAGTGACTGCACCGTATTCAGGTATGGATCCAAAAGCATTGGAAGCAGCGATTCACGACGTTGATCTTGATAATGGAAATGCGCCTCTTAAATCCGTTATCGACGATGCTGCTGAGCTGGTCGCGAAAAACGCAATTTTTACTCAACATCCAGATTGTATTGCTCACCTACATACTCCACCGTTGATGCCAGCGATCGCGGCAGAGGCAATGATTGCGGCTTTGAACCAGTCGATGGACTCATGGGATCAAGCTTCATCAGCGACTTATGTTGAACAGAAAGTTGTGAACTGGCTATGCGATAAATATGAGTTAGGTGCAAAAGCGGACGGTATCTTCACGAGCGGCGGCACGCAAAGTAACCAAATGGGTTTGATGCTTGCGCGAGATTGGATTGCTGACAAACTCAGTGCACACTCAATTCAAAAGCTTGGCCTTCCTGAATACGCAGACAAGCTACGTATTGTATGTTCGAAAAAATCCCACTTCACGGTTCAAAAATCAGCGTCTTGGATGGGATTGGGTGAAAAAGCGGTCATGACCGTCGATGCTAATGCCGATGGAACGATGGATGTCACTAAGTTAGACGAAGTTCTCAATCAGGCCAAAGCAGAAGGTTTAATCCCATTTGCCATTGTTGGCACAGCGGGTACAACGGATCACGGTGCTATTGATGACTTAGACTTTATCGCCGATATCGCAGCGAAACATGACATGTGGATGCACGTCGACGGTGCATACGGTGGAGCTCTGATTCTAAGTAGCCAAAAAGCGCGTCTGAAAGGTTGTGAGCGTGCACATTCCATCAGCGTAGACTTCCATAAGCTGTTTTACCAAACCATCAGTTGTGGTGCGCTATTGGTAAATGACAAGTCTAACTTTAAATTCCTGCTTCACCATGCAGACTATTTGAACCGCGAACACGACGAACTACCGAACTTGGTGGATAAGTCTATTGCGACAACTAAGCGTTTTGATGCGCTCAAAGTGTTTATGACGATGCAAAGCGTAGGGCCAAAAGCCCTAGGCGATATGTATGATCATTTGCTTGAACAGACGCTTGAAGTGGCGGACATGATTCGAGATAACAAACACTTTGAGTTGTTGGCTGAACCATCACTATCTACGGTTCTGTTCCGAGCGACACATGAATCAGCGGATCTTGATGAACTGAACAAAACGTTGCGCTTAGAAGCGTTAACACGCGGTATCGCGGTATTGGGTGAAACCATTGTCGACGATAAAACTGCATTGAAATTTACGATTTTGAACCCGTGTCTGACGACGGCGGACTTTGAATCTTTGCTCTCAAAAATCAATACGCTAGCGGCAGAGCTAGTTTAACAAAGGTAACGGAAAACTATGGCAATTCTACAGATTGGTGCAGGCGGCGTTGGCTGGGTAGTTGCACATAAAGCAGCACAAAACAACGACGTTCTGGGTGATATCACAATCGCATCACGTACCGTAGGTAAGTGTGAGAAAATCATCGAATCGATTCAGAAGAAAAACAATCTGAAAGATTCAACTAAGAAATTAGAAGCGCGAGCGGTAAACGCGGACGACGTAGATTCTTTAGTTGCTTTAATTAAAGAAGTACAACCTGACTTAGTGATCAACGCAGGTCCTCCTTGGGTGAACATGTCTATTATGGAAGCATGTTACCAAGCTAAAGTGTCATACCTTGATACATCTGTTGCGGTTGATTTGTGCTCTGAAGGCCAACAAGTACCTCAAGCTTACGATTGGCAGTGGGGTTACCGTGAGAAGTTTGAAGAAGCGGGCATTACAGGTATTCTTGGTGCTGGTTTCGATCCGGGCGTAGTATCGGTGTTTGCCGCATACGCAGTGAAGCATCTGTTCGATGAAATCGATACTATCGACGTAATGGATGTAAACGCAGGCGACCACGGTAAGAAGTTCGCAACTAACTTTGATCCAGAAACGAACATGCTTGAGATTCAAGGCGATTCGTTCTACTGGGAAAGCGGCGAGTGGAAACAAGTACCTTGTCACTCACGTATGCTTGAGTTTGAATTCCCGAATTGTGGTTCTCACAAAGTGTACTCAATGGCGCATGACGAAGTTCGATCTATGCAAGAGTTCATCCCGGCGAAACGCATCGAATTCTGGATGGGCTTTGGTGACCGTTACCTAAACTACTTCAATGTGATGCGCGACATCGGTCTACTCAGCCCAGATCCACTAACGCTTCATGACGGTACGGTTGTTCAACCTTTGCACGTGCTAAAAGCACTACTACCAGATCCAACATCTCTCGCACCAGGCTACACTGGCCTAACGTGTATCGGTACTTGGGTTCAAGGTAAGAAAGATGGCAAAGAGCGCAGTGTATTTATTTACAACAACGCTGATCACGAAGTCGCATACGAAGATGTTGAACACCAAGCTATCTCATACACCACTGGCGTACCTGCGATCACTGCTGCTTTGCAGTTCTTCCGTGGCAAATGGGCAGACAAAGGCGTGTTCAACATGGAGCAGCTAGATCCTGACCCATTCCTAGAAACCATGCCATCTATCGGTCTAGATTGGCATGTTCAAGAACTGGAGCCAGGACAACCTGTTATCCATAAATTGAAGTAAGAATTTAGCGACTCTTATTTGTACGTTTAAGCCGATGCACTTGCGTCGGCTTTGTTCGATTTTAAAGTGCCTTTGCTAAGGCGAAGGGACGTAAGGTATCAAAATGCAACAAAACGAACTAAAAACGCCATACTTCATGATCAATGAAGACAAGCTGATTGAGAATTTAGAGAAAGCAAAACAGCTAAAAGACATCTCTGGTGTGAAGCTTGTATTAGCACTGAAGTGCTTCTCAACATGGGGTGTATTCGACATCATCAAGCCTTACCTAGACGGAACAACAAGTTCTGGCCCGTTTGAAGTGAAGCTTGGCTACGAAACGTTTGGTGGTGAGACACACGCATACAGCGTGGGTTACAGCGAAGATGACGTTCGCGATGTGGCGGACATCTGTGACAAGATGATCTTTAACTCTCAGTCACAGCTAGCGGCTTATCGTCATATTGTCGAAGGCAAAGCATCGATTGGCTTGCGCCTAAACCCAGGTGTGAGCTATGCAGGGCAAGACTTAGCAAACCCAGCGCGTCAATTCTCTCGTCTTGGTGTTCAGGCTGATCACATCAAACCGGAAATTTTTGATGGTATTGATGGCGTAATGTTCCACATGAACTGTGAGAACAAAGACGTAGATGCGTTTATCGGCTTACTCGATGCTATTTCAGCTCAGTTTGGCGAGTACCTAGATAAGCTGGACTGGGTAAGCATGGGTGGCGGCGTGTTCTTCACATGGCCGGGGTACGATATCGAGAAGTTGGGGTTAGCACTTAAAGCGTTCTCAGAGAAACACGGCGTACAAATGTATTTAGAGCCGGGTGAAGCGATAATTACTAAGACAACTGATCTCGTTGTAACAGTGGTTGATATTGTAGAGAACGTAAAGAAGACGGCGATTGTCGATTCAGCCACAGAAGCTCACCGCTTAGATACGTTGATCTACAATGAGCCAGCGTCAATTCTTGAAGCATCTGAAAATGGTGAACATGAGTATGTGATCGGCTCGTGTTCTTGTTTGGCTGGTGACCAGTTCTGCGTAGCGAACTTCGAACAGCCTCTAGAGATAGGACAGCGTCTGCATATTCTAGATAGTGCCGGTTACACCATGGTGAAACTGAACTGGTTTAACGGTCTACGTATGCCGTCGGTTTACTGTGAACGCTCGAATGGTGACATTCAAAAACTGAATGAATTTGACTACTCTGATTTCAAACGTTCACTGTCTCAGTGGTCAGTGAAATAAAACGTATTGAGTATTAGAACGACAAAGAGCAGCTGAATTGCTGCTCTTTTTATTGGGGAAGCGTTAAAGGTATGCAGTTAGCTTTCTACAATTACACGAGTGTCTTCACTCAGAGATTCTAACTCATTGGCTATGTCTTCAATTTCTAGCTCGCTAGGTAGTTTTATCGCCATTTTAGCACTGAATAAGCTAGAGCTTACCCCTCCGCCTCCAGCAATGAATACACGCTGACAATCCATATCTAAAATTGAGATACCTTGATTATCGAGAACGTGAGTAATTTCATTCACAATACCCGCTCTATCGTTGGCATCTAAACGAAGTTGGAAGATAGTGTCTTCACGATATGAGTGAGGCTCAGAGTCGACGAACCTAACAACAAGAGTCTGACAAGAAGAGAACGCCTGTTTAACGATGTCGGCATTTTCTCTTGGAAGCTCTACTTTGATGACACCTGCAACTTGGTCTTCGATAAAGTTTACTTTGCTGATCAGCCATTTCCCGCCGTTTTCGTGTGTGATTGCAGCGAGCTCTTTAATCGTGGCGGGTGACGCTTGTCCGACAAAATTAACAATAAATACGGTGTTCATAATGTCCCCTCCTGGAATCAAGGTTTGGACGCAGTACGAATAAACGTGCTACTTAAGTTATTGGAATAAATCCTTTTATTTAGTGTAGGTGCTAAGGGCGGGTAATGTTTGATGAAAGTCAATTTTTAACACTAATTCGTGATGCAAATAATTAAAACAATGTTCAGAGCACAAAAAAACAGCCATCGTAAGGCTGCTTTTTACCGAGTATCAACTTAGGATTAGAAGGTTACTTTTAACTCGATACCATAAAATTGACTGTCGTAGTTTGCGCCTGCGTCCATGGCGAATTTTGCAACATCTTGGTTTCCAAACCAAGGTGATGAATTGAATTGTAGTTCTGCACTACCGCCCCATGCATCAGTTACCCAATAATGAATATGTCCAACAGGGTTTAAGAAGAAGAGCGAAACATCACCTGCGGTTTCAGAACCCATAACTTCGCCGCCGTTTGCAATAATGTCTTGCTCAGCCGTTAACATCATTTCACCAACAACAGCACCAAAGAATGGTGTGATAAAAATATCCTGCCAAGATGGTACTTCTGCGAACGCCTCCACGCCATACTCCCAAAAGAACGTCGACATAGTTGCGGAGTACAAAAACGACTGAAATTCATTATAGCCAGCGTGACGTGCTGCCGTGTAGTAAACGCCGCCAAAATATGGGTGCATGATGTAGTTGAGGACATGTTCATCGCGATCCCAAACGGGGCCGTCAGAGACATTATCTTTCCACTTTTGCCCCAACTTACTCATGTCTCGGTCTTCTTCGTCCCATTTGGTGATACTTTCTGGAAGAAAAGTCATCATGCCTACGGTCGCGATACTGAGACCTAGAATGGTGTAGGTTTGACCCATCAGATAATCCCAGTCTTTATCTTGAGGGATGATGAGATGTTTAGGCTGAAGCCCTGCGTCAAGGTTTAGCGAATCATCATTATTCTGTTCATACATAACACCGCGATTTTGAGCCTCGAAGGTGTACAGAGTCGTCGTTTCGCAGTAACCTGACAAGCAATCAGGTGTGTAAGAAAACTCTGTATGACGGTTTAGGTCATAGCGACTTGCGTGCGCAAGCGCTGACGAAGCCAAGCAAAGGCCTGTTAGAGTCGTCTTGAACATGGATGATTTTGACACAAAGGTCTCCGAGTTAATGGTGTATGTTCGGGCTCGTAATTATCCCTCAAAACATCAATCATTTAAACACTTGACCCTTATTTAGTCCCAACAAACCTCGGCGAGATTTGTCCAAATAAAAAGAAAAATAAGCGCTATAACGAAAATAGGATTGTGCTTACGTTCAGGAGTCAGTTGTGAAAATAGCAATGCTTAGTACTGGTGAGGAAGTCCTCCACGGTGATATTGTTGATACTAATGCGGCATGGTTGTCTAGCCTGTTTTATCAACATGGATTTGGCTTAACAAAGCGCTCTACGGTTGGTGATAGCCTATCGAGTTTGGTTGAAGAGTTTTTAATGCTCAGCTTTAACAACGATGTGGTTATTGTTAATGGTGGTTTAGGCCCTACAACGGATGACATGAGTGCTGCCGCCGCCGCGAGAGCCGCCGATTGTAAACTGGTGCTATTCAAAGAGTGGTTGCAGCATCTAGAAAGTTTGTATGCTCGACGTGGCATCCCTATGCCGGACAGTAATTTAAAGCAAGCAATGCTGCCAGAAACGGCAGAGATATTGGACAACCCGATAGGCACTGCTTGCGGTTTCAAAATGCTGATTAATGATGCCATTTTTTATTTCACACCGGGTGTACCAAGTGAATTTAAGCTCATGGCAGAGACGCAAATTCTTCCCGATCTGAGAAGAGTGTTTCCAGATGTTCAAGGCTCATGTTGTAGTCGAATCTACACGTTTGGTCTATCTGAATCCGGTATTTCAGATAAGCTAGATCAGCTAAAACTTCCTCAAGGCTATGAGCTAGGGTATCGCTCTTACTTGCCTTTTATTGAAGTGAAACTTTTTGGTCCTTCAGATCAGATTGAACAGCGTTTGAAACTCGTACAGATAATTAATAAACACCTTGAGAGTAATACCGTTAGTATTGACTTACCTATGGTTGAAAATGTCGGCCAGTTGTTGGTCGATAAAGGACTAACGGTGTCGACCTCCGAAAAAAGTAGCGGAGGATACTTAACGTACTGGCTAAACGGCGATGAAAACGCTGAAAAGCAACTAGGGCATGGTTGGATACTACCGAGCCTGACTCAAGCGATGGCCAACAGCGGAGATCCATTAGCAGAAACGTTTGCTCTGGCTGGTGCTACGCGAGAGAAGTGTGGGACGGATTTATCACTCGTTACTGGCCATATTGAAGAGGGTGTTTTTTCCGTCGCTTTATCGACACCGTCAGGCGAGTGGGGAGCGTTATATAAACTCTCGAAAAAGTATCAGCGCAGTGATCAAGTTAAAGTGATCAGCACGGCAGCTCTAGACTTGTTGCGTCGCTACCTAGAACGTAAACCGATGTTTGCGCATTATGCATTTTTAGAGAAAGTTAAAGAGATGCACCTCCCGAGCAGTGCTTTATAACCAAAGCTCTCTACAGTAGTCTGAGAGACAAAAAACAGAGACAAAAAAGCCAAGGTGATTACCTTGGCTTTTGCATTTTATACCGTCGAGTCAACGTTATGCGCGCTGCTTTTCTTTCATCGCGTAGTTAACGCCGCTAAGTGACAAATCTGATTTTGCTTTACAGATACAAGGTAATATTTCATCACTTTGTGTGTAAGCCATGGCAAAACCAACATACTCCACTTCACCAGACTCCAATTTGCAGCGACAGGCGCCGCAGTGCCCATCACGGCAGTTGTATTCTGGTAATAGGCCAGCTTGCTCCATTGTTTCCAAAATCGTATTGGAAGGGTTGGATTCAATGCTGATCAGTTTGTTGATTTTGAGTGTTGCCATTACAGCTCGAATCCTTCGAAGTCATCTGCGCGAACTTCATTGTCAATTTGACCCACAAGGTAAGAAGAGATTTCTGCTTCTTGAGGCGCAACTTGAACGTTATCTGAAGACAACCAAGCGTTAATCCATGGAATTGGGTTGGTTGTTGCTTCTGGATACGCTGCTGGTAGACCTACCGCTTGCATACGAATATTTGTGATGTATTCAACGTATTGGCTTAGGATGTCTTTGTTTAGACCGATCATAGAGCCATCTTTGAATAGATACTCTGCCCACTCTTTTTCTTGCTCAGCCGCTTCTTTGAATAGGTCAAAACAGTCCTGTTTTGCCTCTTCTGCGATTTGCATGAAAGTGAAGTCATCTTGACCGTTACGTAGCAGGTTGATCATGTGCTGCGTGCCGTTTAAGTGAAGTGCTTCGTCACGAGCGATCAGCTTGATGATTTTCGCGTTACCTTCCATTAGTTCGCGTTCTGCGAAAGCGAAAGAACATGCGAAACTGACGTAAAAACGAATAGCTTCTAATGCGTTAACAGACATCAGACAGATGTACAGCTTCTTCTTAAGATCGTACAGACTAACCTTAACCGTTTCACCGTTAAGGACATGCTCACCTTCACCGTAGCGATGGTAATCATTCGTCGCTTGAATCAAATCGTCGTAGTAGTGCGCGATGTCTTTTGCACGCTTCAGAATGTGCTCGTTCTCAACGATATCATCAAACACCACCGCAGGGTCGTTCACGATGTTACGAATAATGTGTGTGTAAGAACGAGAGTGAATCGTTTCAGAGAAAGACCAAGTCTCAATCCAAGTCTCTAGTTCTGGCAGAGACACAAGCGGCAGCAGTGCCACGTTAGGGCTGCGGCCTTGGATAGAGTCAAGAAGCGTTTGGTACTTCAAGTTAGAGATGAAGATGTGCTTCTCGTGATCTGGCAGTTTGTTGTAATCGATACGGTCGCTAGATACGTCTACTTCTTCTGGACGCCAGAAGAAAGAAAGTTGTTTCTCGATAAGTTTTTCGAAAATCTCAAACTTTTGTTGGTCGTAACGTGCAACGTTTACTGATTGACCTAGGAACATTGGTTCCTTCAATTGGTCATTCTTTTTTTGGTTAAAAGTACTGTAAGCCATAATGCCTCAATTCCTTTTAAACCTCCCCGTAAGGGGGAGGTTATCGATAGTCTGTCTTTACGGGTTCGCTAGGTACGGGAAGATTAAATCTTACAACCGCCGCCAGCACAATCGTCATCTTGTGGTTGAACAGCGTCTTTCTGTTCATCTTTCGCGCCATCACGAGTGTTGTGGTAGTAAAGCGTTTTCACACCAAACTTATACGCTGTTAGCAGGTCTTGAAGTAGTTTCTTCATTGGAACCTTGCCAGTCTCGTAACGTGACGGGTCGTAGTTAGTATTAGCAGAGATAGCTTGGTCAACAAACTTCTGCATAATACCCACAAGGTGTAGATAACCGTCGTTCGAACCGATATTCCAAAGCAGTTCATAGCTGTCTTTAAGTTCTGTGAACTCTGGTACAACTTGCTTCAGGATACCGTCTTTCGAAGCTTTTACTGAAACGTAACCACGTGGTGGCTCAATACCGTTAGTTGCGTTTGAAATCTGAGAAGAAGTCTCAGAAGGCATTAGCGCAGTCAGTGTTGAGTTACGTAGGCCGTGCTCCATAATTTCTTTACGTAGGCTGTCCCAGTCGTAGTGCAGCGCTTCGTCACAAATTAGGTCGATATCTTTCTTATACGTATCAATCGGCAGTAAGCCTTTCGCGTAGTTCGTCTCGTCGAATGAAGGACACTTACCTTGTTCTTTCGCCAGTGCTACAGATGCTTTCAATAGGTAGTACTGCATTGCTTCGAACGTACGGTGAGTTAGGCCGTTCGCGCTACCGTCAGAGTATTTCACGCCATTCTTCGCTAAGTAGTAAGCAAAGTTAATCACACCAACACCTAGCGTACGACGGTTCATAGTCGATTTGTATGCCGCTGGTAGAGGGTAATCTTGGTAATCAAGCAGTGCATCTAACGCACGAACAACAAGATCGGATAGCTCTTCGAAATCATCTAGAGACTTGATAGCACCTAAGTTGAATGCAGAAAGCGTACACAGTGCGATCTCGCCTGAGTCATCTTCAACGTTAGTTAATGGTTTCGTTGGCAGTGCGATTTCTAAACATAGGTTCGACTGACGAACTGGAGCGACTTCAGAATCAAATGGGCTGTGAGTATTACAGTGGTCCACGTTCTGGATGTAGATACGACCCGTTGATGCACGCTCTTGCATTAGCAGAGTGAACATTTCAATCGCTTTAACCGTTTCTTTCTTGATTGAAGGATCGTTCTCGTACTTCACGTATAGACGCTCAAACTCTTCTTGGTTTTCGAAGAATGCGTCGTACAGACCAGGTACATCAGATGGTGAGAATAGCGTAATATTGCCGCCTTCAACTAAACGTTGGTACATCAGTTTGTTTAACTGAACACCGTAGTCCATGTGACGAACACGGTTTTCTTCAACACCACGGTTGTTCTTAAGTACCATTAGTGAGCGTGCTTCACCGTGCCACATTGGGTAGAACACAGTAGCCGCGCCACCACGTACACCACCTTGTGAACAACATTTTACTGCTGTTTGGAAGTACTTGTAGAACGGAATACAACCAGTGTGGAATGCTTCACCACCGCGAATCTCTGAGCCTAATGCACGGATACGACCTGCGTTGATACCAATACCAGCGCGCTGAGATACGTAACGAACAATTGAGCTTGCTGTTGCGTTAATAGAATCAAGACTGTCGCCACACTCGATCAGAACACATGAGCTGAACTGGCGAGTAGGGGTACGCACGCCAGACATAATTGGCGTAGGTAGAGAAATCTTAAATGTCGATGTCGCATCGTAGAAACGTTTGATGTAATCAAGACGCGTCGCTTTTGGATATTTCGCAAATAAGCACGCTGCTACAAGGATGTATAAGAACTGAGCACTTTCGTAAATTTGGCCCGTAACACGGTTCTGTACGAAGTACTTACCCTCTAGCTGCTTAACTGCCGCGTATGAGAAGTTTAGGTCGCGTTTATGGTCGAGGTACGCATCAAGTTCGTCGAGTTCTGCTTTTGTGTAGTCTTCTAGAATATGTTGATCGTACTTACCCATATCGACGAGGCGAGACACGTGATCATAAAGCGTTGGTGGCTCGTATTGGCCATACGCTTTTTTACGCAGATGGAATACCGCTAGGCGAGCAGCTAGGTATTGGTAATCCGGAGTCTCTTCAGAGATCAGGTCTGCCGCAGACTTGATGATTGTCTCGTGAATATCTGTCGTTGTGATGCCGTCGTAAAACTGGATGTGAGCGCGAAGTTCTACTTGAGAAACCGAAACATTATCTAGACCTTCTGCAGCCCAAGTGATAACGCGGTGGATTTTATCCAGATCGATACTTTCTTTACGGCCATCACGCTTGGTGACGGTAAGTTGTTGGTTCATTCTGCTTTATTTCCCTAAGAAAACTGATAAAAGCCGTATTTTTGTTTGTTTATGTGCAATATGAGTAAAGCTTGCGGCGGCTTTGTGATCAAAGTCTATCTATATATTGTCGCTTAAACACAACATATAGGGGTTCATTTGTTTGCGGGTTACAAGATAGTGCTATTACACTGATTTATCAAGGTACAGATCGGGGATGACTTGTGGATAACTGACAAAATGAAAAAAATCAGTAAGTGAACACTAACCGATGAGAAAAGGGCAGACTTGAATGGTTAAAAGTACGGTTTCGAGATCGGTTTAGAAATAACCGCATGCAAAAATATTTTCCTTGATCTTTGGCCGTTTTTATCTACGAAAAATGGCTTGGTCAAAATGGAATCTAGAGCACGAATTTTAGCCATAAAAAGACAAAAAAAGCGGCAACTTTGTGCTACCGCTTCATTTTCTTTAAAAAATGTCAATCACAAAACACATTTTTTAACGCAACAGCGTTCAGTATTTTTTAGTATGAACGATGTAGTTTACATCTACATTACGACCGAGTTTGTAGCTGTCATTTAGAGGGTTGTAATGAAGCCCAGTAATGCCCATTTCCGTCAGGTCAGTTTGGTCTATCATCTTCATCATTTCGGCTGGCTTGATAAACTTATCGTGCTCATGAGTGCCTTCAGGAACAATCTTAAGAAGCTTCTCAGCACCGACAATAGCAAATAAGTACGACTTAATGTTTCGGTTCAAAGTTGAGAAAAACACGTGACCACCGGGTTTGACTAGCGCAGCACAAGAGCGGATAACGGAGAGAGGATCTGGAACGTGTTCAAGCATCTCCATACAAGTCACGACATCGTAAGTTCCTGCGTTTTCTATAGCGTGGTCTTCTATTGTGCTCTGAATGTAGGTCAGTTGAGTGCCTGTTTCTAATGCATGTAGTCGCGCGACTTCTAATGGTTCTTTACCCATATCAAGCCCCGTCACAATAGCGCCTTCTTTTGCCATGCTTTCAGCAAGAATGCCACCACCACAGCCGACATCAAGTGCTCGCTTGCCAAACAAGCCATTTGCTTTTTCAAGTACATAGTTCAAACGAAGTGGGTTAATTTGATGAAGCGGCTTAAACTCGCCTTCTAAATCCCACCATCGAGAAGCCATGTCCTCGAATTTCTTAATTTCACTTGGGTCGACGTTTTGTGCTTTAGTCATAATTGGTTTTATTGCATTCAATCTGAGTCCTTTAGAGGGCGCCAGTATACTCCAACGTTTTACACCCAAACAACCTCGATGTGCTTAGTTAAGGGACAATGACAGAGTTCACTGGCGCGGCAATCGAGACAGGTGCCTGTAATTTGTAAAGCGCTCGCTATTGTTTTTGGTTCATCCTTGAACTGGTGCCAGTGACAATAACTCTAAAACCTGCATTTTCGCGTTGTGTAGTTAAAGGAATTTACCTCGCTTTTCCGCGTAAAGAGTCCGATTTTGCTCAATATTGACCGAAATATAACCACTAATCAGAAAGATATGGGATGAGTGTGCAAATTCTCGACATTTGATTCATAACCAAGCTCACAACCTGATAAAAGGAGAGGGAAAGTGATGCCGAAGTGATGAATTGTGTGTTATATTTTTGCACCTTACACGTATCGTAATTACGATCAGATAATAGAGGGATAATGGCTCTATGAGCGATTTAGCTAAAGAGATCACGCCCGTAAACATTGAAGATGAGCTTAGAGGTTCATACCTAGACTACGCGATGTCAGTCATCGTGGGTCGTGCTCTTCCAGATGTGCGTGATGGCCTAAAACCAGTACACCGCCGCGTTTTATTCGCGATGAACGTACTAGGCAACGATTGGAACAAACCATATAAAAAATCAGCCCGTGTTGTCGGCGACGTAATCGGTAAATATCACCCACATGGTGATAGTGCTGTGTACGACACAATCGTACGTATGGCTCAGCCGTTCTCGCTTCGTTACATGCTGGTCGATGGTCAAGGTAACTTTGGCTCGATCGATGGCGACTCTGCTGCGGCAATGCGTTACACCGAAGTTCGAATGGCAAAAATTGCCCATGAACTATTGGCTGACCTAGACAAAGAAACCGTAGACTACGTACCAAACTACGACGGTACTGAGCAGATCCCAGCGGTTCTTCCAACTAAAATTCCAAACCTATTGGTTAACGGTGCTTCTGGTATCGCAGTAGGTATGGCAACCAACATCCCGCCTCATAACCTTGGCGAAGTGATTGATGGCTGTCTTGCATACATCAATAATGAAGAAATCACTATTGATGAACTAATGGATTACATTCCTGGTCCTGATTTCCCAACGGCGGCGCTTATCAGCGGTCGTAAAGGCATTGTAGACGCGTACAAAACAGGTCGTGGCAAAATCTACATGCGTTCGAAAGCGGACATCGAAGTGGAGAAGAATGGTAAAGAGACCATTATCGTCACTGAAATTCCTTACCAGGTGAACAAAGCTCGCTTGATCGAAAAGATCGCTGAGCTAGTTAAAGATAAGAAAGTAGAAGGCATCAGTGCACTGCGCGACGAGTCAGATAAAGACGGTATGCGCATTGTTATTGAGTGTAAGCGCGATGCTGTGGGCGAAGTAGTTCTAAACAACCTTTACGCTCAAACTCAGCTGCAAACCACTTTCGGTATCAACATGGTGGCCCTAAACAATGGCCAGCCACAGCTATTCAACCTAAAAGATATGTTGAAGTGCTTCGTTGATCACCGTCGTGAAGTTGTGACACGTCGTACTATCTTCGAACTGCGTAAAGCGCGTGAACGTGCTCATATCCTTGAAGGTTTAGCTCTAGCGCTTGCTAACATTGATGAAATCATTGAGCTTATCCGTAAGGCACCTACACCGGCTGAAGCAAAAGCGGGTCTTATCGCTCGTGGTTGGGATTTAGGCAACGTTTCAGCAATGCTAGAGCGTGCTGGTACAGATGCTGCGCGCCCTGAATGGCTAGAGCCTGAATATGGTATTCGTGATGGTCAGTACTTCCTGACTGAGCAACAAGCACAAGCTATCCTAGATCTACGTTTACATAAACTAACAGGTCTAGAACACGAGAAGATTCTTGGCGAATACAAAACACTTCTAGAAGAAATCGCTGAACTCATGCATATCCTTGCGAGCACTGAGCGTTTGATGGAAGTGATCCGTGAAGAACTTGAAGCGGTTCGTGACGGCTTTGGTGACGCTCGTCGTACAGAAATCACAGCTGCGAGCCATGATATTGACATGGAAGAGCTGATCGCACGTGAAGACGTTGTGGTTACTCTATCTCACGGTGGTTACGTTAAGTACCAAGTACTGAGCGACTACGAGTCACAGCGCCGTGGTGGTAAAGGTAAGAGTGCGACTAAGATGAAAGATGAAGACCATATCGAGCGTCTTCTAGTGGCGAATACCCACGATAACATCTTGTGTTTCTCTACTCGTGGTAAGACATACCGCCTGAAAGTTTACCAATTGCCTCTAGCGAGCCGTACTGCGCGTGGTAAGCCAATTGTGAACATCCTTCCGCTCGAAGAAGGTGAGCGCATTACCGCGATTCTACGTGTAGATGAATTCTCTGAAGACAAATTCATCTTCATGGCAACAGGTGACGGTACGGTTAAGAAAACGCCGTTGAACCAGTTTGCAAACGTACGTTCAAACGGCCTAATCGCTGTGAACCTACGTGAAGACGATTCGTTAATCGGTGTGGATATCACTAACGGCGAAAACGAAATCATGCTGTTCTCTAAAGCGGGTAAAGTGGTTCGCTTTAAAGAAGCAGAAGAGATTCCAGTACTTGATGAAAATGGTAAACCAGTTCTTGATGAGAATGGTCAGCCAGAGATCAAGTTTAAAGGTGTTCGTCCTATGGGTCGTACCGCCTCTGGTGTTCGTGGTATGAAACTGGCTGAAAATGACCAAGTTGTATCACTTATTGTTCCTTCGCACGAAGGCGACATCCTAACGGTTACAGAAAACGGTTATGGTAAACGTACAGCACTTAGCGAGTACCCGACAAAAGGTCGTGGCACTCAAGGTGTAGTTTCTATCAAAGTTTCTGAGCGAAATGGCCCGGTAGTTGGTGCTATCCAGGTTGTTGAAGGTGATGAAATGATGATGATCACCGACGCTGGCACGTTAGTACGTACTCGTGTGGGTGAAGTTAGCCAGGTTGGTCGTAACACACAAGGTGTAACGCTTATCCGTACTGCGGAAGATGAATCAGTTGTTGGTTTGCAACGTATTGAAGAAGTTGATGATGAAGAGCTGCCTACTGATGAAGATGCAGAAGCGTTAGAGTCAACAGACGAAAATACGCAGCAAGACGCTTCAGAAGCTCCAGCTGCTGATGATGCAGAGGAAGGTAACGAAGAGTAATCTTACATCGTTATCCTGATATGAAAAGCCGAGCCTTAGTTGCTCGGCTTTTTTGTATCTGTATCAACGCATTTAAAGTAAGAAATGCGTACACTGACGTTATCTTTGTTTACAGGACGTGTTATGTCTGTTTGGTTTTTCGCTGCCATCACTCTGATGGGGTTGTTTATCGTACTCTTATCATTGAGTGCATCAAAAGTTAAACCTGCTCAATGGTTTGGCTTTTGCCTGTTAGTACTTGTCGTGACGAGTGCCAGTTTCTTATTGCTGCATCAAACACCGCCTAAACGAATACAAGCGGAAATGTCACGAATGATGACTGCTCGTGACATCATGAAAGAGATTCAAGACCAGTTGCGTGAAGATCCGAACAACGCTGAATTGTGGTTCCAACTCGGGCAGGGCTACCTGCTAGAGGGGGAATTTGACGGCGCGCTGATTTGTTTTGATTACGCGATCCAACTGACTGAGCCAGTCAATGCCACGCAACTTGCTGCGAAAGCGACGACCTTGTACTACATTCACCAGCAATCAATGACGCAAGAAGTCAGTTTGCTTCTAGAACAAGCTCTACAGATAGAACCGCATAATGAAGCGGCTTTGTCTTTGATCGCAAATGATCATTTTCTGTCATTCCGATTTCAGGAAGCGATTGATGCCTGGGTAATATTATTAGATTCTAATGATCCAAATTTAGATAGGGTGCAAATCATTAACTCTATTAACAAAGCAAAAGAGCTATTGTAAGCGTACAATTTAACAAGCAATAGAGAGAAAGGTGGGCAACGAATGAAAAATAAAGCACTAAGCATATTGGTTTTGCTGTGCGGCTCTGTGCTGGCGGGTTGTAGCTCTTCCGATCATTCTGGCTCTTCCTCTATGGTTTATTATTCATCGGGTTATTACGATCCGTGGTGGTACGATCATGACGACTACTGGATTTATTACTATCCGGGCTGTTGCGATAACGACGATGAATACAAAGAGAAACTGGAAGAGTGGTGGAATGGTTTAGATGAAGACCAACAGCAATCCATCAAAGACAAAGTCGAAGATTGGAAAGACGATGATATGTCCGCCAATATCGATAACATGAAACGCCAACTCGACGATCATTGGCAATCATTGCCTGACGAGCAAAAGCAAGAGATTAAAACCAAATGGGAGAATCGTCCGGAACGTATTGAGCCAGCGACTTTACAAGACAAAGCGGTAAAAGAAAAGGTTCAACAAAGAAAAGCATTACCGGAAACGAAGATCCAGCGTCCAGTTGCTCGTCCAAATGTGCAGATACCTAAAGCACGTCCAAATATTCAGCCTAGACCGAGGCTTCCTCGTCGCTAGTACGTTCGATTTTGTCTCTCGATAGAATCGGGGATGAAGAAATAAAGATAACAAAGAAACAAATAAACAAAAAAAAGGGGCGTTCAGTACGCCCTTTGTTGTATCTATAAACTAACCTCTGCAAGTTAGACTAATATGTGGCTTCGCGTTCAGCTGCTGCTTTATCCCATTCTGGTGCCACCGTTTCTAGGAAGTGTTTCTTGTCTGCGTTCATCTTATCCATATCCATGCCCAGTGCTTGCTGTGCTTTCGCTTTGGTCGAGATATCTGGAATTTGAACAGGGTCAGTAATGCCTTTGGTTGCCAGTAAGCGAACCAACTTGGTACGGGCGTCAGCAGCGCGGTCAACTGCAGTACCAAGTACTTCTAATGCTACCTCAGGAGCATGCATGTGGACACCGTGAGAAGCAATCGCGTAGTCCCAACGCCATTGTGCATGGCGAATATCTTGTAGGATAGGTTCCATCTCTGCTTCTGTTGCACCTGCTTTCCACGCCTCGCCTGCTTCAAAGTGTGCCGCTACGATTTGCTTCTCGGCGGTTAGCTTCATGTTCAGTACTTGCGCTTTGCGAGTCGAAACGATGCCTTGTAGCTGCTCTTTAGTTTGGGTATGACATTGTGCACAGGTGTCTTCGAAGCGGTCAAATGGGTTACCCACTTTGTGGTCTGTGTACACCGTGCCGTCTTCTTTGGTTACTTTAGGCATATGACAGTCCACACACACCACTTTGTTTTTGCCATGGATGCCATCGCGCCATGTTTCGTAACCTGGGTGTTGTGCTTTTAGCATCGGAGCTTTAGATACTGCATGCGTCCAATCTTTGAAATTCAACGCGTCGTAGTATTTCTCCATGTCATTAACGGTGGTGCCCATATCCCATGGGAACTTAACCGCTTTAGTCGGGCCGGTGAAGTAGTATTCAACGTGACATTGAGCGCAGACCGATGCTTGCTTATCTAGGCGAGATTGTTCATCAAAGTTTTTACCAATAGTATCAAAAGCACGCTCGACATAAGGGCGAGTTACCGCCAGTGCTGGTTCGCCTTTCTTAAATTCTTCAGAGCGAGTGTCGTGACAGTCAGAACAACCAATAGGGTTGACGATTTCTGAGCCCAATCGTGCCCATTTACCTTCGAAATAACCGTCTTCACCACGTTCATCAATCACGCGAGCAACGTCAGGGCTTTTACAGCTCCAACAGGCCATTGGCATCGGGCCGGATTTTTCATCAGTCGGTGCGCCAGTACGTAAGGTTTGGCGAACATCATCAAGTGCGTAAAAGTGACCGCGCGCTTTGTTGTAGTCTTTCGCAAAGCCGTAGCCAGCCCATAAGATCACCATGTTTGGGTCTTCACTTAGGGCGTCTTCAATGTGTTCGCTTTCGGATGTTGCTTTCCAAGAGTGGTATTGGTCGGGATGGTTCTGTTCAAAGGCGTCATTACGAGGATCGATAAGGCCTTTTTCTTCTGCCGCCAACGGAGCGCCGACCAAAAATAATTGGCTGGCGAATAAGGTCGCAACCGCGATAGGTGCGCTCATCCAGTGTTTTATGCTCACGGTGTTATCTCCATATTCGTTTTTATTAGCAGCGTTGTGAGAAGCTATTCCAAATAAGAACTGGAGATCTACGATTAATAATATTGCTTAATTGGATAGATGAAATAGTGAGCGAATCTTGTCTTGTTTTAGATCAATTTACACCAGTGATCTCAGTCATGTTTGAATTTATATACCCCTAAAGTGGTAGTGGTTAAGTCCTTGTTCGTCAATGTATTGGGCTTTTAACCATTTTAAAAATAGGGTGATTTAGTTCGCTTTTTGAGCAGGTGTTTCTACCCCTTATGAATAATAGAGGTATTATAAATATAGGTTTAGCGTTGTGGCTTTCCGAAATAAGAATTGATGTCATTTGAAGATTTGAAAAAATATCTTCAGAGGAAATTAATTGTCGCTCAAATAAATAATTGAGAATAGTTATCAATTATTATCGAGCTAAGGAAAGAACAATATGGGCAATATAAAATTGACCATAGAGACAATGCTGAAACTTCTCTTCGTCTTTGCCATCTATGGTTTCTCCATCGCCGCCCATGCGACTTCTTCAGAGCCGATTGAAGGTGCTCAAGCTGAGCGTCATCAAGTCGAGTTGATCCGTGACCGAGACTACAAGTGTCTGCAATGTCATAAGGATGCCAAAGAGACTCTGAACCTTTCGCATGACCCGCAAGCTCTACTCAGCCAAGGGAAGCAACTTAATTGCACCAATTGCCATAGCAACATTGGTCCCGACCATCGTGAAGGCGCGCCTGATGTGATTAAGTTTTCTGCCGCGCAATCGAAAGAGGTACACGACAAAGTGTTCCTTGATCCAAGCATGATTCTTAAAGCTAACAGCCAATGTGTGGATTGCCACGCACCGACACAGCTAAGAGAAAGCCACTGGACGCACGATGTGCACGCCAAAAACCTCACTTGTTCAAATTGCCACGATGTACACGCAGCGAAAACCAAAGCGTTGTCGTACAACAGAAAACAACTGATCAAGCAGTGTGTGGATTGTCACTCTGAATTTGCCGTCGAACCTGAACTTGCCAAAGAAGAGGAGAGATAGCATGAAATGTTCGAGAAGAAACTTTTTAGCCGGCAGCGGCGCGTTGATTTTAACTACAGGCGTTGCAGGCACTTCCGTTGTTAGCTCCTCTCTTTATGCCAGCAACAGTGAACAAGCGAAGCGCATGGGTATGGTTCATGATGAAAATGCCTGTATAGGCTGTACCGCTTGTACCGATGCTTGTCGCGAAGTAAATAAAGTCCCTGAAGGCGTGACCCGACTTAAAATTCATCGCAGTGAACCGATTGGCGAATTCCCAGATGTGGAATACCAGTTTACTCGCGAATCCTGTCAGCACTGTGATAACCCACCATGTGTGTACGTTTGTCCAACAGGCGCTGCATACCAAGATGAAGCGACAGGCATCGTGGATGTACACAAAGAGAAATGTGTCGGATGTGGTTATTGCCTTGCTGCTTGCCCTTACCAAGTGCGCTTCTTTAATCCCGTCGATCACTCTGCGGATAAATGTAACTTCTGCCGTGATACCAATCTAGCGCAAGGTAAGCAGCCAGCTTGCGTGGAATCTTGCCCAACAAAAGCACTCATCTTTGGTGATTTAAATGACCCAACTAGCGAGGTGAGCAAAGCTATCGAAAGCCATGTTGTCTATCGCGATAAATCGCATTTAGGTACGCAACCTAAACTGTACAAAATTCCGCATAGCAAAGGGGAGGTGTCATCATGAACGGCTTCGAAAGTGCATTCCACTTTGACTCGTTAGTCTGGGATTGGATCATTGCGATTTACTTATTCCTTGCTGGGATGTCAGCAGGTGCGGTGATGATTTCAATCTATTTAAAACGCAAAGTGATTGAAGGTGATCCCGCAAACAACGGCATCATGAAAGCGATGGCTTGGCTTGCGCCATTTGGCATCATTGCTGGGTTAGTAATTTTGATTTTCCATTTAACCAAGCCTTTAGAGTTTTGGAAGATCATGATCTACTACAACCCAACGTCGGTGATGTCGATGGGCGTGATCTTGTTCCAAGTGTACATGCTAGTGCTGTTTGTTTGGATTGGCGTTATCTTCCGCCATCAAATCATCAGCTTCTGTGAAGGGAAGTTACCTAGCAAACTGTTGGATTTTGCCGATGGCATTTTAATTAAGGCGGGGAAAGCCAACAACGGCATTGAATTGTTTTTGGGCTTCTTAGCCATCGTGCTTGCGGCATACACTGGCTTTCTACTGTCTGCGTTGAAGACTTACCCAATGCTAAACAATCCAGTACTGCCAATCTTGTTCCTGTTCTCTAGTTTGTCCTCGGGCGCAGCGGCATGCTTGATGTTCGGCATCTTGGTGTTTAAAGAGTCGACCAGCAGCCCAAGTGTATCTTGGGTGCACGGATTTGAACGCCCAGTAGTGTTGTTTGAGTTGTTTGTCTTAGTGACCTTCTTTACTGGATTGATCTTCAGCGGTGGTCAGAACGAAGTCGCGGCTTGGAATGCTATTTCGAGTGGGTTCTGGGCTCAATGGTTCTGGGTTGGAGTAGTGTTCATCGGCATGCTTACGCCTTTGACTCTCAATTGGTTAACGCCTTCAGAAGTGCGCCACAAAGGCAGTTACGTTTTTGTGGTCACGACGTTGAGCTTGGTCGGCGTACTTATGCTGCGTACTTTCATTCTCTATGCCGGTCAAATGACCGTAGTGTAAGGGGGATAAATGGAAGCTGAGCTAGGGTTCTTCTTACTGATATTGGTGGCTGTAACATCGACTTGTGCATCGCTGCTGCATTGGATACGTCGTGCTATAGGTAAGAAGGCAACATTGCCGCATCAAGTCGCGATGTCCCACATCATTAGCTTAGCTTCCATCATTTGTTTAGCACTTCTGATCGTCTGCTTCGTGCAAGACAACTTCGCGTTGGAATATGTTGCTACGCATTCCAACAGTCAACTTCCCGTGGCGTTCAAAATTGCTGCCGCTTGGGGTGGGCACCAAGGCTCCATGTTGTTTTGGGTCGTCACCTTGAGTTTATGGGCGTCGTTTATTGCATTTAAGTCACCGCTCAATGCCCAATATACTTGCGACTGTTTAGGAATCATGAACGTTCTGATTGGGACGTTTGCATGGTTCACGTTAATGACCTCTAACCCGTTCGAATATGCCCAAGTATTGGTGTCGGAAGGGCGAGATCTAAACCCAATGTTGCAAGATGTTGGGCTTATCATTCATCCACCATTGCTTTATCTCGGTTATGTTGGTTACGCAGCAATATTAGCTTTTGCATTAGCGGCGCTATTGGGTAAACAACCGATGGGCGATTGGTATGTGGTCGCTCGAAGCGCAGCGTTTTTTGCATGGGGAACGCTCACGTTGGGTATCTTGGTAGGATCTTGGTGGGCGTACAATGAGCTAGGGTGGGGCGGCTGGTGGTTTTGGGACCCTGTGGAGAACGCTTCTCTACTCCCTTGGCTTACTGGTACTGCTTTGTTGCACAGCGGTGTTGTCGCAACACGTAACAGAGGCGCAATTTGGAGCACCTATGCACTGGCGTTTGCTACGTTCAGTCTAAGCATTTTAGGGACATTCGTGGTGCGCTCTGGCGTGCTGACTTCAGTGCATGCTTTTGCGGTGGACCCAACTAAGGGTTTAGTGCTGCTTGGTGTATTGAGCTTGCTTATCATCATCACTTTTGGCGTATTGATTTTGCAAGGAGAACAACTCCCTCGCTTCAAACTTCAATCTCTAGCGAGCCGAGCTTACGCTGCTTATATCGCCAAAGGACTATTGGTTATTGCGACTGCCATCGTTTTTCTTGGCACTTTTTATCCGATGGTTTATCAACTGCTCGGCTTAGGGAACATTTCAGTTGGCGCACCTTACTTTAATAGTCTGCTCTTTCCATTAAGCATACTGGCTCTGATTGCCTTAGCTTTGATGCCGGTGCTGAAATGGACAAAAGGCACAGTGCCGAGTGTAAGCGCTGATATCGCGATCAGTATCGCGTTATCTCTAGTCTCTGGGATCGGGTTTATGTTCTCAATGAATGCACTGCATTTCGAAGTATTGCTAGCCATAACGTTGGCTACTTGGGTGATTGTGGCGCATCTCGTTATGCTGTTTCGCTGCTCCAACAAGCGTAAACTCATCCCAATCGTGATGGCACATATCGGTTTTGCAATGGCGGTGAGTGGGGCTGTATTCAACAGTCACTACTCTTATGAATACAATTTACGTGTCGAACCAGGCAGTTCTCAACAAAGGGCGGGGATCACTATCGATTATCATGGTATCGAATGGCTGGTGGGGCCGAACTATACCGCGGAACAAGGACAGATCACCTTGCACTTGGAAGATGGCCGCATGCTCAATTTCAACCCGCAGAAGCGCCATTACCCTGTGCGAGTAATGAACATGACTGAGCCTGCGATTCGTTCACTATGGCATGGCGATTATTACGTGACATTGGGTGACAAAGTCGATACTCATGCTTATGCGATTAAAGTTCAGTACCGCGCAGGTATTTGGTGGATATGGTCTGGCGGGCTATTAGCGGTGTTTGGTGCGCTATTAACAGGCCTAAAGAAAAGGAGAGAGGCTATCAATGCGATCGAGAAATACGCTTAAACTCGCAGGTCTCGTTGTAGCTGTTGCCGTGTTTGCTGTAGTTACTGCGGTGGCCTTGTCTGAGCGACCACATGTTGAATTGTCCCCACAACGAAATTTAGAGACACCTAATTTTCGCTCTACTTCTCTGATCTCTGATGACATGGTTTCTGAGCAGTTGTTCAAAAGCGACGGATATAAATTATTGAATGTTTGGGCATCTTGGTGCGGAGTATGCAAACGAGAGCATGAAGAATTATTGCAGTTAGCAGAACTCGGTGTGCCTATTATTGGGCTGAATTATAGAGATCAAAAACAAGCCGCTCGTGAATATTTGAGCTCTAAACGAAATCCATATATTGAAGTAATTAGTGACCCTAATGGAAAGCTCGCTGTGGAGCTAGGTGTTATCGGAACGCCGGAAACTTACTTGATTGATCCAAATGGTCGTATATTGATCAAATATCGTGGAGAGCTAACGGCAGATAAATGGAACGATATATTTTCAGGATACTTGAATGTTTCGATTTAATAATCTTCTCCTCACTTTAATCCTATTTATACTATTTTCTCCTTTCACGAGAAGTGCGGATATAGAACAGAATGTTGATCTGTTTGAATTTCATTCTGTTGAAGTGCAACAGCGTGCAACCTCGTTAGCCAAGACATTACGCTGCCCGCAGTGTCAAAACCAAAACCTTGTCGAGTCTAATGCACAAGCGGCTAAAGACCTGAGGTTGAAAGTGTATACGATGGCCAATGAAGGAAGCTCAGATCAAGAAATAAAGGACTATCTAGTTGCTCGTTATGGGAATATTGTTCTGTATCAACCACCATTAAATTATTCCACGGCGCTGTTGTGGATCTTTCCTGTGCTATTTTTGATCTTTTTTGTCTTATATTCGATCCGAATGGTGAAGCGTAATTAATGTGACCGTTATTCCACTATTAAAAATAAATTGTGCACTTAACAAGCAGAATGTTATCATTTTTCCGAATTTATGAAGTTTCCAGTATAAAGAAAATAAAAATTTTGAGCTGGATAAGTAATAAAAGAACGAAATAGGTGCACGCAGTGGATTCAGTTATATTACAACTTAAAAAAGACTTCTATTCGCAGATTCGTGCATTGCAATCACCGAACCTGCCTCAAGTTACTTCAACGCTCGCCGTGTTGACCGACGAGGAAATCCAAGAACTCGAAGCAGTTTGGATTGAACTCGCCGTTTGGAAGCGCAGTCAGACCCATTAAAAGATAGACCAAACGACCTTCTTGAAACCCCAGACAAAATTTGTCTGGGGTTTTTTATTGTAGTTTTTTTAAATTGTTATAATATAACAATTGTTCAGTTGGAGAGTGTTTCTCTTTTGCTGTCTTGAGTGGATAACTGCCCTCAATTGTGATCTCTATATTGCAAAATGCGGTATCAGTCCCCATAGTTGAAGAGCAACGAGTAAATCCCATGAATGCAATAACGAAAACGCATCAAGCGCATCAAGCAATAAATCGAGTGAGTATAGATATGGCGGAAGTACGTGCCAGAGTAGATTTTAAAGTCGGGGCAAAAAGTAACATTGATGCCGAAATTCTGTCTTTCCATGGTCTGAAGACAGACAAAGAGCATGTTGCTATTATCTTTAAACAAGCGGACCAAACTCAGGACATGCCTTTAGTTCGTATGCACTCTGAGTGTTTGACAGGCGATGTGTTCCACTCTTCACGCTGTGACTGTGGTGAGCAACTAGAAGAGACGATCAATCGCATGGGCGAGTCCGGTGGTATCATCTTGTATCTCCGTCAGGAAGGTCGTGGTATTGGCTTGTACAATAAGATCGATGCATACCGCTTACAAAGCCAGGGCATGAACACGTACGAAGCTAACAACCATTTGGGCTTTGATGATGACCTGCGTGATTTCACAGAAGCAGCACAAATGCTAGAAGCTTTAGGCGTGAATAAGATCCGCCTCGTGACTAACAACCCTAAGAAAATTCGTGAGTTATCTGAGTACGGAATTGAAATTGGCGAGGTTGTCAATACCTCTGCACATATCAAAGATGGCAACGAAAATTATCTGAAGGCAAAAGTCTCTCACGGAAAACATGACCTAAAGGTTTAATCCTAAAGATAAAACTGACAATAAAGCCTGTGAAAAACCTCATTTTTATGAGGTTTTTTTGTATCTGGAGTTGCAAATAAATTGTAAATTTGTATTATCTCGAGACTAAAGTGCAAATAAGAATAATTAGCACTACTAATACGATAATTGAAAAGCTCAACAAGGATGCTTCAGATGAATGCAAAAAAAGTTTTAGTCCAATCTATTGCTGCATCACTCCTCATTGCCAGTGGTTCTACCGTTGCTGCCACAGTAACTAAACAACAAGTAGTCGAACATTACGCGGACGTTGCCCATGCTGTGTTTGCTGATTCAGTAACAACAGCGAAGGCGCTTGACGTAAAAATCGACGAATTTCTAAAATCACCATCAGCGAAAAAGCTTGAAGAAGTAAAACAAGCTTGGCTAGATTCTCGCGTGCCTTACCAACAGTCTGAAGTTTTCCGTTTTGGTAACGCGATTGTTGACGATTGGGAAGGTCAGTTAAACGCGTGGCCACTTGATGAAGGTCTGATCGACTACGTAGCAGCGGACTACCAATACGAATTGGGTAACGAAGGTGCGGCTGCAAACATCATCGCAAACACAAGTCTGCAGATTGGTGCTTCTAAACTGGACGTTTCAAAAATTACGCCAGAATTACTAGCAGATTTAAACGAAGTAGGTGGTTCTGAGGCAAACGTTGCATCAGGTTACCACGCGATTGAATTCTTGCTTTGGGGCCAAGACCTAAACGGCACTAACGCAGGCGCAGGTCAACGCGCTTACACTGATTTCGTTGTGGGTTCTGAGTGTACGAATGGCCATTGTGAGCGTCGTGGAGAGTACCTAAAAGCAGCCGCTGATCTACTGGTTCAAGACCTTGAGTGGATGGAAAAGCAGTGGTCTGCTGAAGTAAAAGGTAACTACCGTGAAGAGCTACTGAACGACTCAGCGGACAATGGTCTACGTAAGATGCTATTCGGCATGGGTTCTCTTTCTCTAGGTGAGCTAGCGGGTGAGCGCATGAAAGTGGCACTAGAAGCGAACTCAACTGAAGACGAGCACGATTGTTTCTCAGACAACACGCATAATTCTCACTACTACAACGAGCAAGGCATCTACAACGTTTACACAGGTACATACAAAGGTGTAAACGGCAAAGAGCTATCTGGTCCAAGTATTGCTGATCTTGTTGCTCAAAAAGATAAGAAAGCCGCGACCGACATTCAAAAGCAGTTTGATACAACACGTAGCCAAGTTGGTGAGCTAGTGACTTCTGCAGAGAAGAACAACCAGCACTTTGACCAACTTATTGCAGCGGGTAACGCACAAGGCAACGCGCTAGTAAACGACACCATCATGTCGTTGGTAGCACAAACCGGTGCGATTGAGCGTGCGGCAAGCATTGTCGGCATCGACAGCCTAAGCCCTGATACTGCTGACCACGAGTTTTAATAAGAAAACCATAATAAATAAGGGCTCTTTGTGAGCCCTTTTGACGTTTGAGCTCGTTGTTATCACCCTTGTTGTCTATGTAGAGCAATGATATGAAGCCATACCTAATTTCTGCGCTAGCCGCGATCCTTTCTTCTTCTGCCATGGCTTATGATGTTAAGTCTGGTGGCAAAACCAGTGTTAAAAAAGACGGCGCGAATGCCTATTCTCTTCCTGCTGCTAACTTGCCAATGAGCAAACGCCTCGATTTTAGCGTCGGTAACAGCTTTTTCCGCAACCCTTGGGTACAAGCGCCAGCGTCAACAGACGCTCGTGATGGCTTAGGCCCGCTTTTTAACACCAATGGTTGTCAGAATTGTCACATCAAAGACGGTCGTGGTCATCCGCCAGAGAAAGATGATTTACATGCAGTGTCTATGTTAGTGCGCTTAAGCATTCCTGCGATGACGCCAGAACAAAAGAAAGCTTACATCAAAGATGGCGGCATACCTGAGCCGACTTATGGTGGCCAGCTTCAAGATTTCGCCCTGCAAGATCAAACGCCAGAAGGCAAAATCGAAATCACTTACACCGATGTCCCAGTGAAATTTAAAGACGGTACGACGGTGACGCTAAGAAAACCTCATTTGAACATTACCGATCTGGGTTACGGCGATATGCACCCTGATACCGAGTTCTCAGCACGCGTGGCACCGCCAATGATCGGCCTTGGTTTGTTAGAGAGTATTCCCGACGAAACGCTACTTGCTTGGGCTGATGAACAAGATGCCGACAAAGACGGTATCTCAGGCAAAGTCAATAAGGTGTGGGATATTGAGAAGGACGACTTCTCGATTGGTCGTTTTGGCTGGAAAGCAGGACAACCGACGCTAATGCAGCAAAATGCAGCAGCATTTAATGGTGATGTGGGTCTTACGAGCCATTTATTCCCAAATGAAAACTGTACCTCGAAACAAAGCATTTGTGACGACATGCCAAATGGCGGCAAACCAGAAGTGAGTGAAAATATTCTCGACTTCGTAGAGTTTTACAGCCAGCACTTAGCTGTACCTATTCGCCGTAATGTCAATGGCCCTAACGTGAAACTTGGCAAGCAAATCTTTGCTGCGTCTGGCTGTGAAAGCTGCCACAAGACCAGTGTTAAAACGGCGAAACGACCAGAGTTACCAGCGCTTTCTGAGCAGCTTATCCACCCATACACCGACATGCTTTTGCATGACATGGGTGAAGGCTTAGCCGATAACCGTCCGGAATATCAAGCAAACGGCCGCGAGTGGCGAACAGCACCGCTATGGGGCATTGGTTATACCGAAGAAGTAAACGCACATACTTACTTTCTACATGATGGCCGCGCTCGTAACCTGATGGAAGCGGTGTTGTGGCACGGCGGCGAAGCTGAAACAGCGAAACAAAACGTCTTAGCACTGAACAAAAAAGAACGTGACGCATTGATTGCGTTTCTGAATTCTCTATGAGGAAGCAACCATGAAAAAAACACTATTAGTGAGTGCGATTGCCGCAACGTTAAGTTTGGTTGGTTGCCAATCGACCATCGGTTCGAGCGTTGCCAAGCCTGAGAGTACAAGTCATATTTCTCAAAGCGTGTACGAGGTCGAGTTTCAATCAGCTCAGACGTTTTTAGCGCAAACCACAGAACTTGAACAACGCTTCGCAGGTTACTGCGCATCAGAGTCGAAAGATGATGCACAAGTAAAACAGCAGTGGCATCAAACGATGCTTGCGTGGATGGCATTACAAGGTCAAGAACGTGGCCCTGCTACGGCGCTGGAGCAAAGCTGGAATGTTCAGTTTTGGCCAGATAAAAAGAACACTACTGGTCGTAAAATGTCTGTATTGACGAAATCTGACCAAGCTTGGAGTGCAGAAGATATCTCCACCCAAAGTGTCACCGTGCAAGGTTTAGGGGCTCTGGAATGGCTGCTTTACGATAAAGCGTCGACCTTATCTAGCAACAGCAATACTTGTGTGACAGGCGTAGCGATTGCAGAAAACCTCGATAACAAAGCGCAGATCATCGCGGATTCTTGGGCAGAGAACCCTTGGAAATCGCTAGAGATGACGGAATGGGAATCTGAGTACATTTCACTGCTCTCGAATCAGCTTGAATACAGCATGAAGAAGTTGAGCCGACCGCTAGCGAAGATTGGTAAGCCTCGCCCGTATTTCTCAGAATCGTGGCGTTCAGAGACCTCGCTTTCAAACTTAAAAGCCAACCTTCAAGGGATGGAAGCGTTGTACTTTGCTAACGGGAATGGTCTAGATGCGCTACTTAGAGAGCAAGGCCATGCAGATCTCGCAGACCGTGTCGTTCATCAGTTTGAAATGGCGTTAGAAACTTGGCCAGAGGATAAGAGCTTGTTTGCTGCACTACAAACAAAAGAAGGCTATCGCATGGTGCTCTCTCAATACAATAAGCTAGAGCAATTGAAGTACCTGATTCACGAAGAAGTGGCGATCGAGCTTGGCGTAGTTATAGGATTTAATGCAACCGATGGTGACTGATCAAACCCGCCGAACCTTGCTGAAAGCCGCTCTATTCGGGGCGGCTATACCTATGATGCCATTTGGTTGTGCTTCAACAAGCTCACGTGAACCTGCGTTGATCGGCTGTTCTATCATTGGTCGAGATAAATTCGCAGCGGTGGTGGCGGATGAGCATGGTATGCCGCTATCTTCATTGCCGATTCCTGAGCGTGGTCACGGTGTAGCAACCAACCAACAAGGCCACGCCGTAGTTTTTGGTCGTCGACCTGGTACTTTCTTCATGGTGTTTGATTATCGCTCAGAGCAGATGATCAAACTGCAACTAGCAACGCCAAATCGTCATTTTTACGGACATGGTGTTTACTCCCATGACGGCACATTGCTATTTGCCACAGAAGGGGAGAGGGGGACAAGTCGTGGGATCATTGGTGTTTATGATGTGCAGAAGCAATATCAAAAAATCGATGAGTTAACGGGTTTTGGCCTTGGCCCTCATGAAGTGATCATGATGCCTGATGGCGCACTAGCGATTGGCGTCGGTGGCGTACACACCAACGGCCGTGAACCTCTCAATCTTGATAGCATGAGACCGAGTCTGAGTTACCTTTCACAGGAAGGGGAGCTATTGGATCAAGTGTCTTTACCGGATCATAAGTTGAGTATTCGCCACTTAGCCCATGACGGTGCGGAAACCGTGCTTTGTGGTCAGCAATATCGTGGTGAGCCGGACGAGTATCCAGCCTTGATCGCCATGCACACGCGTGGTGGTGAAATGCAAGATCTTCAAGCTGAGCCTGAAGAGTGGGCGCGTTTCAATCACTACGTTGCGAGTATTGCAGCAACCGATGAATGGATCTTAGCCACTTCGCCTCCAGGCAGTTGTTATGGTATATGGTCTAAGTCTACTGGCAAATTGGTAGAGCTAAGTGCGTTACCAGACGCTTCTGGTGTTGTGATCTACGGTGATGAATTCCGAGTCAGCTCTGGGGCGGGAAAAGTGGTAGAGCAAAGACCAGAGGAGTCAAAAAGTACCTTCGCAAGCGGAGTGCAATGGGACAACCATTGGTCGAGAATTATCTAGAAAGATCATTGAGTAATTACTTATAGAGAGTTTTGTTGTCGTTTTCGGCATCAGATTCTTAATTTTAAACCTGCAAGCTGTGAGATATTTGCCATACTTTTTATTATGGCAAGTAGCGCAAGGATCATTTCAGTGTTTGCTAGGGTTTTAATCATGACGGCACTTCTGGTGCCGTTTTGCAGCTTTTCCACCGTCGTTTCTCTCGAAGCTTCAGCGCAAGTCGAGCAAGAGGGAGCGGTACAAAAGCTGTCTGTAGAAAAAATGATCCATTATCCAGAGGTGATTGATCAACTGTATCAAAGCACCAATTACCGTTTGAACTGGGAAAATGAAAGTGATATTGAGCAGTTTCTTTTTCAAGTAAACCTGGTTGCACTTGCGGATGTCACCGATGAATTCGAAAATCAACTTCACCGGATAAACCAAGTAAGGTGGCAGGGAGATAATCTCGACTTCGATTTAGTGATGACAGATTCACTCTTGATGTACCTTAGTTATCTTGAGCAACTCCCCGAAGAAGGGATTAATTGGCTATTTACAGACAAAGCCCATGTTACGTTACCCGCTCCTAGCATCGATACTTTATCGGTTCTGAGTAATGAGATTACGGTTGGCAAACTTGGTCAGTTTTTGGCAAGTCTCCGGTCTCCATTACAAACAGATGATGCTTTCTACTCCGCCTATTCTTCGCTATCGGAACATTCTCAGTACCAATATCCTGCCTATCAACAAACTGGGCTAGCACGTGTTGGCGATATATTAGAAAACAGACCCCTATTGATTGAGCGAATGGAGATCGTAGGCGTAGATGTTTCTTACTTGGATTTAGTCACTGAAGAATATGACGAACAATTAGAGCTTGCGATAAAAGAGTTCCAGCGTATTCATGGTTTGAAAGAAGATGGCGTTATCGGCCCGAATACCATTCGATGGATCAACTTTTCTCCTCAAGAGCGATTGCATCTGCTGGCGTTGAATTCTGAGCGTTCAAGAATTTGGTCGAAAGAAAGGGATAATGTTGTCTTTGTTAACGTGCCTGGATACGAAGTCACGTATTGGCATGATGGTCAACCCTTGTTTGAGTCTAAAGTTGTGGTAGGGAGAGCATCAAGAAAAACGCCCATCATGTCGGTAGCACTGGATTCAGTTATTCTCAACCCAACTTGGAACGTGCCTTGGACTATCATGGTTAAAGACATTATTCCTAAAGTAAAACGTAATCCGATGTATTTGATTAACCATAACATTCAAATCATTCGGTCTTGGACTTCGAACGAAATTATTGACCCTACAACCATCAATTGGGCAACGGTGAATCCGAGAACATTTCCTTATCGTATGCGACAGGCGTCGGGCTTACAAAATGCACTGGGATTGTACAAGTTCAATATGCCTAACCCACAAGCTATTTATTTGCATGACACGCCAAGTAAGAACTTGTTTGAACAGGACAGACGCGCATTCAGCTCAGGATGTGTTCGTGTAGAACATGCAGACCAGTTAGCAGAACTTCTGTTCAAAACTCAGGGGTTGGAAGAACGTTTAGCGAAAAAGCGAGAAAGTTCTCGTCGGTCTAACACGTCAGTTCCTTTGGGAGAGCGCATTCAAGTACACATCATTTATCAAACAGCATGGTTGGAAGAGGGAACGCTTTACTACCGTGATGATATCTATAAGTACGATCACCGCAGTTGAAATCTTTAAGGAAAATTTACAAAACGAAGAATTCTCTTTTCGTTCAATAATTAAGCAATAATTACTGCATCTGAAAATCAAGATGGAGCGTTTTATGCATTTGACGTGACAAATGTGTTTGGTTAATGTCCACGACTTGTCTAGTTGTTGAGCACTGTATTTTGAAATGGTAAGTCGTAACTTTTCCCGCCGAGATTTCCTTAAAATGACCGCTGGTGGTGTGGTGTTGGCGTCTGCCCTGCCATCATTTTCTTGGGCTTCACTCCCTGACGAGCCACGTGCGCTGGCGATGAACAATCTTAATACTGGAGAGATCCTCGAAACATGCTATTTCGATGGAAAACGATACATTAATGATGAACTTCAAAGGCTGAATGAGTTTTGTCGAGACCATCGACGGAATGAGGTTCATCCGATGGATCGACGCTTGTTCGATCAAATAAGCCAAATTCAAAAGTTAATTGGTACAGAAGCAGAGGTGATCGTCATTTCAGGTTACCGTTCTCCTGCCACTAACGCCTCGCTGCGCAACGGGTCTTCTCGTGTAGCGAAAAAGAGCATGCACATGGAAGGAAAGGCCATTGATTTTCGTTTAGACGGCGTGAAGCTTTCAACGGTTCGTGATGCTGCATTAAGCCTAAAAGCCGGTGGCGTGGGTTATTATCCAGGTAGTAACTTTGTTCATATCGATACGGGAGCTGTTCGTTCCTGGTAGTGCTAGTTGAGACAAGGTTTCTAGTCTCAGAACGTCGTCGATTACCCACAGTTCAAAGCTTGAAGTCGCTAGGCCTTAGTGTCATAGTTGCGGCAGTTTTCATGCAAATTTATTCGGTATAGGTTATCTATGGCTCTGAAATACCAAGTTGTTCCAGTAACATCTTTCTCTCAAAACTGTTCTATTGTCTGGTGTGACGAAACCATGAAAGGTATTGTGGTTGACCCAGGCGGCGATGAAAAGCAGCTCGCTATGCTTATCAAAGAGCTGGGTGTTGACGTGGTAAACCTAGTGCTAACACACGGTCACTTGGACCACGTAGGTGGCACGGAACCGCTGTCTGCACTGCTTGGCGGTACAGAGATTGTTGGTCCTCACAAGGCAGATAACTTCTGGTTGCAAGGTTTGGAAGGTCAGAGCCAAATGTTTGGTTTCCCGCTGACAGAAGCGTTTGAACCGCACCAATGGCTAAATGAAGGTGACACTGTCACTTTTGGTAATCAAGTGCTGAACGTATTCCACACACCTGGTCATACACCTGGTCACGTTGTGCTTTACAGTGAAGAAGCGCGTTTAGCGTTTGTGGGTGACGTTTTGTTTAACGGTAGCATTGGTCGAACTGACTTCCCACAAGGTGATTTCAATACGTTGATTAGTTCTATCAAAGAGAAATTGTGGCCTTTAGGCAATGATGTCACGTTTGTCCCTGGTCACGGCCCTCAATCGACTTTCGGTCATGAGCGTAAAACTAACCCGTTCGTTGCTGACGAGATGCCGCTTTACTAAAAGTGCGTGTACTAAGCATTATTCTGGCTCGGCGGCAGCTAAGTATCGCCGAGTCAGTCCCACAAAATCCTCAGCCTCACGATCTAGATCACTTGCTGATATAAATAGATCGTAGCCATAAAAGCCTCTCTGATACTTCATCCGGTTGGCGAGCATCGCTAACAAACCTTTGTACTCAATCCCATCTCTGTTTATATACGGTTTAGGGTCAAGCACTATATCCTCAAACTTATCTTCACACTGATTTTGTTTCGCGCCTAAGTAAAGCAGTGCTCGCTGGCTGAGGAGAATTTCTGTCGCTATACGAGGGCAGATTGAATTTAAGTAGGGCGAGTAGTGTTTTAGACGAATACCGATCCAAGGTAGCGGTTGGTGCCACCCTTCCTGTTGGTAGCTACAAATACCGATTGACTCAATATTTCGCCATCGGACGACCCAACCTCCTTTAAAAAGGTGTTGCTGAAAGTGAGAAGCTGTCAGCGTAAAAGTGACTTGGCTTTTCTTAATCATCAAGATGGCGAAACCAACGATTGCAGACATCAAAATGACCGACAACATGGCTTGCTTCCATCCCGGAGAAATGGCAACCAAAAACAAAGTGATGAGTGCAACAAGCAACAAAAGTATTCTGTTGATAGGGGAGTCGGGTTTGAAATGTGAATTTGTTAGGTGCAGCGTTTCCATGCTTATAACCTCATCGAATACTTGTCCAAAAATAAGTGGGTAGCTTTATGTGCATTGATTTGCATTTAAAATAAAACAAACCTCTGTTTTTATACCCAGTATTCAATAAATCCGTTCATAAAATATCTGATTAAATAGTAGACGTTCTATGCTTTGAGCGCATTTTTCATCGCGTTTCGCCGCTAAAACCTACAAATTGCTTGTGAATTTTGGTATAAAACGCGCTTCAAATTTTCATCCCTGCTGAGATGCAGTGAACTGGAGAAATATTCAATGAGACTTGCTCATAAGCGTAAAGTGCAGATGAAACTGCAAAAACGCATTAAAGCGACAGTAGCAAACTTAGCTGCAGCACCTAAAGCAGTGAAGCCTGTTGCGGAAAAAGCAGTAGCACCTTCTGTTGCTGAAAAAGCTGTTGCGGAGAAAGTAGTAGCTGATAAAAAAGTAGCTGCAGTGAAAACAGTTGATGTTGCCCTTACTCCTAAGCAACAACAAGTATTAGACATCGTTATGGCGAATGCTGAAGGTATTAACCCTAAAGGCATCGGTCTAGCTGCAGGTCAAGAAGATACTAAAGCGGCATCATGGGCTACTGGCGCACTAAAGAAGCTTCTTGAAGAAAACCTAGTTCAAAAAGAGCAGTTAGCAGGTAACAAAGTTATCTACAAAGCAGTTTAATTACCGCTACCGTTCTAGATTGAATACCTCGGCCGATGCCGAGGTATTTTTTTATCTTGGTATTGGAAATAATGCATTAAGTACTGACTTTAACACTGCCAATAAGTGGTTTGTCACATTTTCTTAAATACTATGTAAATTTTTTGGCAGAAAAATACGTACGTATTGTCTTTTATTTTTATTCATAGATAAAAATATAATTTATTGATTTTGCTATTAACAGTCTTTTGTCATGACGGTTGTCCTACGTACTTGTACGTAATACCTTAGGCTAATGCCTTATTGATGAATTACTCGCTTCCGTGTTCATGCCCATTTCGCATTAGACAACATTGTTACATCTTTTATACCGAATACAGCCAATCCTAATGAAATGGATGACAACAATAACCTTGGTGATAAAGGACGTGAACGATGAGTCTAATCCAAAAATCTTTAAAACGAGTGCTCAAAACAACCGCTGTCGCTGCCGCGATGGCACTCGCAGCGACTTCTGTAAACGCTGCTGAAAAAGTCTATCGTTTAAAGCTTGCTGAAACTTGGGGGCCTAATTTCCCAATTTTTGGTGATACCACAAAAAACATGGCCAAAATGGCGGAAGAGATGTCCAACGGACGTTTGCAAATCCGCATTGATTCCGCAAACAAGCATAAAGCGCCTTTTGGGGTGTTTGATATGGTTAAGTCGGGTCAGTATGACATGGGGCACTCAGCGTCTTATTACTGGAAGGGTAAGGTTCCAAACACACTTTACTTCACTTCTATGCCCTTCGGTATGTTGCCAACTGAGCAGTATGCATGGTTTTACTACGGCGGTGGTATGGAGCTGATGGAAAAAGTGTACTCTCCACATAACTTGATGTCTTTCCCTGGCGGTAATACCGATACTCAGATGGGCGGGTGGTTCCAAAAAGAGATCAAGTCCGTCGAGGACTTACAGGGTTTGAAAATGCGTATCCCAGGGTTTGCTGGTGAGATTTTGGCTGAGTTAGGTGCCAAGCCAACGAATATCGCCCCTGGTGAGCTATATACTTCTCTAGAGCGTCGCACAATTGATGCCTTGGAATGGGTTGGTCCATCGCTGGATCTACGTATGGGCTTCCACAAAATCGCGCCTTACTACTACACAGGTTGGCATGAGCCAGCGACTGAGCTTCAGTTCCTCGTTAACAAGCGTACCTGGAATCGTCTACCTGATGACCTAAAAGCGATTTTGCAAGTAGCCATGAAAACGGCCGCTTACGATATGTACACGCAATCGAAACACGAAAGTGGCAAAAACTGGGCATCTATTAAGTCTGAATACCCAAATGTTGAAGTAAAAGATTTCCCACCTGAAGTAGTAGCTGCGTTGCGAGAAGCAAACGATCGTTTGTTGAAAGAACATGCAGAAAAAGATGCTTTGGCGAAAGAGATTCAAGAGTCGCAAGCGAACTATATGAATCAAGTTCGACCATGGTCAGATATTTCGCACCGAGCGTACTTAAACAGTCAAGCTCAACAATAACGTTATGAAGCAGGCGATGCCGAGAGGTTTAGCCTGCTATCGAAGCCCAAGAAAACTTCATAATGAATGCTCCGCACCATAGCGGAGCGCATCTAAACGTTCCACGGAGTTCGGAATGAGAAGTCTTATTTATATTGAGCGATTATTTAACCGCTTTAGCGATTTCCTCGGATGGTTATCCAGCATCCTGTTTATTTTGTTGTTAGCAAACGTTGTGTACGACGTTGTCATGCGTTACGTGTTTAATGATGTGTCTATCGCATTCCAAGAAATGGAATGGCATCTATTCTCTGCCGTGTTCTTGCTTGGTGTGCCTTACGCAATTAAGTCCGGTGGCCATGTTCGCGTCGACATTTTTTATGAACGCTTATCTTACAAAGCACAATCCATCATCGACATCATAGGCACACTATTTTTCTTAGTCCCTTTTTGCCTACTGGTAGCTTGGTTTGGTGTTGATTTCGCTAAGGAAAGTTACGCGTTAGGCGAGACGTCTGGTGACCCAGGTGGCTTACCATATCGTTGGATTATCAAAGCGATGATTCCGCTGTCATTTTTCTTTATGGCGGTGAGTGGTATTGGATTGTTACTTCATTCAATCAACAAAATTGTCAACCCTCATCTCATCTATGCCGGTAATAACGGTAAGTCGTAAAAGGAAGTCATTATGATCGGTATAGTGATGTTTTTTGTTGCGCTCTTTGCGCTTCTATTGGGATTTCCCGTTGCCTTTACTTTTGGTGGTATCGCGCTGATTTTTGGTGTTTGGGCTGAAGGCATCGAGATGTTTGCTTTTATGCCATATCGAATTCAGTCCATTATGGAAAATACGGTGCTAATGGCCGTACCGCTGTTCGTTTTTATGGGGCTAGTGCTACAGAAAACGAAGCTTGCTGAACAGCTACTAGAATCAATGGGGCGTTTGTTCGGTGGCGTTCGCGGTGGTATCGCTATTTCTACCGTGTTAGTTGGCGCATTGCTTGCGGCTTCAACGGGTGTGGTAGGCGCATCAGTTGTTGCGATGGGCTTAATATCTCTTCCTGTGATGCTCAAGTACAATTACGACAAAGGTTTAGCGTGTGGGACTATTTGTGCGTCTGGCACGTTGGGCCAAATTATCCCACCTTCTATCGTGTTGATCTTGTTGGGTGATGTACTTGGCGTACCGGTAGGGGACCTATTTCAAGCTGCGATCTGGCCCGGTATTACACTTGTTGGCGCCTATGTGATCTATATTCTCATCTACGCGAAGTTGAACCCTCAAGCCGCACAGGCGATAGAGCGCGATGAGTCGATCAGTCGTAAACAAGAAGTGCTCACCGCACTGAAAGCTGTATTGCCACCTTTAGCATTGATCATCGTGGTATTGGGCTCCATCTTTGCAGGGATTGCAACACCAACAGAGTCAGCGGCACTGGGCGGTGCAGGTGCGATAATTTTATCACTATTGTATAAACAGTTTAGTTGGTCGATGATTTATGATGCATCAAAAGAGACAGTTAAAGTAACCGCAATGGTCTTTGCGATCTTACTTGGTGCGACCGCCTTTTCAATGGCATTTACCTACACTGGTGGTGATTATTTAGTTGAAGAGTGGATGTTAGAACTGCCGGGTGAAAAGTGGGGATTCCTTATTATTACCATGGTGGTGATTCTGATTTTAGGTTTCTTTATCGACTTCGTTGAAATCTGTTTTATCATCGTGCCAATTATTGCGCCAGTCGCTGAATTGATGGGCATTAATATGACGTGGTTTGCGATTCTTATTGCGATGAACTTACAGACGTCGTTCCTCACACCGCCATTTGGCTTTAGTTTGTTCTATCTAAAAGGTGTCGCTCCAGCAGGGGTTACTACGCGAGATATCTACAAAGGTGTGATGCCATTCATCGCGATTCAGATTGTTGTGTTGGCGTCTTTGCTGTTTTTCCCAGGTTTTTACGGTATGAGTTAATCACTCGATAATAAAGAGATTTTGTGAACTGAGAGTTTTTACCTTTTGAGACAAGTTGTTAAGCTGTTAATTATGTCTATGCAGACACAATCGATTCGTTTGTACTGCTAAGATAGTAAGCTGTAAAGGCAGCGTTTCATGGAGGGAAGGGATGCCTCTCAAAGCAAAGTTAATTCTGCTGACACTGATACCCGTGGTATTGGTGTCAGCGAGTATCAGCTGGATCTCTATCTATCAAACCAAGACCCTTGGCAAAAGGGAGGTAGAGATCTTTCATCAAAACCTGATCCAATCAAAAGAAGCGGCGCTGAAAGATACGGTCGACGTCGCTTTTGACTCCATTTCTTACATCTACAACGATCCGACTTTAGAAGAGAGTGTTGCCAAAACGCGTGTGAAAGCGATTTTAAATCGTTTGAGTTATGGGTCGGACGGCTATTTTTTTGCTTATGATAAATATGGTACCAACCTTGTACACCCAGTTCTTCCGGAGCTTGTCGGGGAAAACTTACTCTATCTTGAAGACGAAAATGGCGATCGCTTAATCGAAGCTTTATTGTATCAAGCGCAATCTGGTGGTGGATTTCATCAGTACCTGTGGCAAAAGCCATCTACGGGTGAAGTTGTCCCTAAGCTTAGTTACGCTGCATGGCTCGATAAGTGGGAATGGATGATAGGGACTGGGCTGTATATTGAGGATGTAAGCCGAGAAGTCGCCAATATGCGCGCGGCGGTGAACAAAAATATCGAAACGACATTTTTCTCAGTCGTCGTGATCTTAGCGGTGACCGTTGCTGTAATCATTGTTCTCACTTTGGCGATCAATCTGCACGAGCATCGCCTCGCTGATAAGAACCTGAAAGAACTGGCACATAAAACCGTGATGTTCCAAGAAGATGAGAAAAAGCATTTAGCGCGAGAACTGCACGATGGAATCAATCAGTTGTTAGTCTCCAGTAAATGTCATTTAGACTTAATGAGTCATAGACTGGAAGACGAAAAACTCAAATCCCACTTAGATAAATCACAACGATCGCTCGTTACCGCGATAAACGAGGTGCGGCATATTTCTCATCAGCTCCGTCCAAGCGCCCTCGATGATATCGGTTTAGAAGCAGCACTGACGACCTTGCTACAGGACTTTCATTCCCATTCCGGGATTGATATCGAGAGCAATTTCGATACTCAGCAGCATAAACTGACTTCGGAAGTCGCAACGACACTATATCGCGTCGCTCAGGAGTCTTTGAATAACATTGAAAAACATGCGCGAGCGAAAAAAGTAACGGTTACTTTGCAAAAAATGGGCAATATGCTGCAATTACTCATACGTGACGATGGGCTTGGATTTGTGGTTAACCATGCAGTGCACCAACAAGGGATTGGGTTAAGGAACATGCAAGAGCGTGTAGAGTTCATCGGTGGTGAATTTGAGCTAATGAGTGAGCTTGGCTTGGGAACAGAGATTACCGTGCTGCTTAATTTGGATGAAATAGTTTATGGATAAACCGATTAGTGTAGTGATTGTCGATGATCATCAAGTGGTATTGGATGGCTTCATGGCTCGTTTGGAGTTAGAGCCTGACATCGAAGTGGTGGGTACAGCAAGTAATGGTTTGGAAGCGATAGAGGTCGCAAAGCACTTGCAACCGGACGTCATATTGATGGATATCAGCATGCCAATAATGAACGGTATTGAAGCGACTGGTGTGATTAAAGAAGCTCGCCCAGAGAGCAAAATACTTATGTTGACCATGCACGATAATCGCGAGTACATCATGAAGGTCATGCAAGCTGGTGCCGTAGGATATATGCTCAAGGAAATCTCGGCCGAGAAAATGGTGCAAGCAATAAAAACGGTGAACCAAGGCTCGACGTATTTCTGTGAATCCGTCACACAAACACTCTTTACCCAAGAAGTGGTGCCTGCCACGCAAAAAACGAATCCTCTCAGCCGCAGGGAAGAAGCGGTACTTAAATTAGTTGCTCAAGGAAACAGCAGCAAGAAAATCGCCACTTTACTCAATATTAGTTATCGAACGGTAGAGACGCATCGCCATAACATTAAGCACAAGTTGGACTTACATTCGACGGCAGAGTTAGCAAAATATGCGTTTGAAACTGGGTTGACTGAGTAGGAGAGTAGTGCCCGCAAAAAGCGAGCACGTGGGAGCGAAACTAATCGGCTTTGGTAATGCTACCAAGCTCTAGCATTGGAGCAACATCGATGTCCTCTGCATTCATCATCGTCGAGATGCGTTGAACGGAAGATAGTAGAAGGGATTGCTCCCATTCTTCCAATTTTTGGAATCGATTAATGAAGTGCTCTTGCAGCGGCGTTGGTGCTTGTTTTAAGGCTTCTTGGCCCTTGCTCGTAAGTACAGCATGCACTTTACGCTTGTCTTGAACACTGCGCTGACGCTCAACAAACTGGCCTCGTTCTAGTCTATCTAGAATGGTCGTTGCGGTCGCTTGGCTCATGTTAGTGTGGCTAGACAACTGTTTAATCGTCACGTTATCTAAGTCATTGATAGCGCGCATCAAAATCAACTGTGGAGCAGTCAATCCAGACTCTTTGCTCAGCTTTTTAGAATGTAAATCAATAGCGCGGATGATCTGACGAATCGAGACCAATACTTCTTCGTACTTTTCCAATTTATTCATCCAGTCTGTAGGGAACATTTATCGAGGCGACACTAACTTAAATGCGCCCTTATTTAAAGGGGGGAAATCAAAAATTACCTCTACAATTTTACGCCGTGTCCTCAATACCATTTTGTCGCGCCTTTTCGACAAAATAAGAAGAGCTAAAATTATTATAGCAATAAATGTTTGTGGTCTAACTATTGTAGTAGTGATTTGTTCTATCAAAGGCCGTAACCACACAGTGAAAAGTAAGTTATTGGATTTTTTAATAGCAAAAAGATAGACAAAAACGTGTCAAATGATAGGATCTTGCGCCTTCACGGAATGCAAAACGTATCGTGTTCGAAAGATTTTTTTGTTTGGTACGTAAAAACACTACAAAAATAGAGAGGAACGATGACAAAGGGTATAGATAAGTACAGTATCGATAGTACCGACTATACGGTAGGTCAGGACAACGTTCAAAAATGGGGTTTTGATGTTCATAACCCAGTTTTTGGTATTAGTGCAGGTTTAATTGCGCTGTTTCTTGTCGCTGCATTAGTTCTAGATGCACATACCGCAAAGACGGCACTTGATGGGCTGAAGTGGAAAATTATTGGTTCATTCGATTGGTTGTTCATTATTGCAGGTAACATTTTCGTTATTTTCTGTTTGGCGCTTATCGTCTCACCAATGGGTAAGATCCGACTAGGTGGTAAAGACGCTGTTGCCGATTACTCGTTTATGTCATGGCTTGCAATGCTATTTGCAGCTGGTATGGGTATCGGTTTAATGTTCTGGAGTGTTGCAGAACCTGTCGCTTACTTCACCGGTTGGTATGAAACGCCACTTGGTGTTGAGGCAAATACACCAGAAGCCGCGAGATTGGCACTGGGTGCAACGATGTTCCACTGGGGCCTTCACCCATGGGCAATTTACGGTGTTGTAGCACTTTCTTTAGCATTCTTTGCCTACAACAAAGGTTTACCGCTATCTATGCGTTCGATCTTCTACCCACTTCTGGGTGATCGTGCATGGGGTTGGGCTGGCCACATTGTGGACATTCTGGCTGTGCTTGCGACTTTATTTGGTCTTGCTACATCCCTAGGTCTAGGTGCGCAGCAAGCAGCAAGTGGTATTCATCACGTATTTGGTGTTGAGCCAGGCCTAGGTCTGCAAATCGTCGTTATTACCGTGGTGACTTTACTTGCTGTTGTTTCAGTCGTACGCGGCATCGATGGTGGTGTTAAAGTCATTAGTAACATCAACATGGTTGTGGCGTTCTTGCTACTTCTCCTTGTTGGTCTTATCGGTTGGGCGGCGAGCCTAGGTTCGATTCCAACCACACTTATGGCATATGTAGAGAATATCATCCCACTAAGTAACCCGTTTGGTCGTACGGACGAAGCTTGGTTCCAAGGCTGGACAGTGTTCTACTGGGCTTGGTGGATTTCATGGTCGCCATTCGTAGGCATGTTCATCGCGCGTGTTTCTCGTGGCCGTACCGTTCGCGAGTTCATCACAGCAGTTCTGCTGGTTCCAACTGCGGTTACCGTTGTTTGGATGTCTGTATTTGGTGGCCTGGCGATCGAGCAAGTTGTTGATAAAGTAGGTGAGCTGGGCACAAATGGCTTGACTGACGTATCACTTGCTATGTTCCAAATGTTTGATGTTCTTCCATTTGGTAGCATGCTTTCTATCATCGCTGTTGTGTTGGTACTTGTGTTCTTCATTACGTCTTCTGACTCTGGTTCACTTGTTATCGACAGTATCACGGCAGGTGGTAAAGTCGATGCACCTGTACTTCAACGTGTCTTCTGGGCATTCATGGAAGGTGCAATTGCGGTTGCTCTGCTATGGATTGGTGGCTCCGAGGCGGTTCAAGCTCTTCAGGCTGGTGCCATTTCTACAGCACTGCCATTTACCTTCATTCTGCTTGCAATGTGTGTGAGCTTATTGATGGGTATGCGAACTGAGCGTCAGTAATTCGGCATTTTATAAAACCGTTTACTAACAATTAATCAAAAGGCCAGCAATTTGCTGGCTTTTTTTGTGCGGTTTTTATGACGATCGAGACAAAAAAATGACACATGAAAGTTCATATTTTACAAAGAGTTAATGTGCTATTTTGTTTTTTAAAAATTAGTGAATAGTCGTAAAAAAGTGTGTAATATTCATGCACCTTAACTGTTCTCCCAACTCAAAAAACTATAAATATGAAATTATCATTAAAACAAAAGCTTATAGGCGCAAGCCTTTCTGCTGTTGTTGTGATGGCAACAGCACTTACTTGGTTGTCGGCTGGTCAATTATTTGATCAGACTCGTTCAGGTGTCTATTCACGTGCGCAAAGTCTTAGTACTACTGCGTCAGAGGGAATTTCTGATTGGGTCAATATCCGTAAAGATATTGCCACTGCGTTCAACGACTACTCGACCGAGCAAGACGTTGTTCCTTTCCTACAACAAGCTCGCAAGGCTGGTGGCTTCGATGACATCTTCCTTGGTACACCAAACGGTGATATGTACCGCTCTCATCCGGAGCGTAACCGTGCTGATTATGACCCTCGCACACGTCCTTGGTACAAGGATGCTGATGCCGCGGGTAAGCAAATCATCACAGCCGCATATCAAGACGCAATCACGAATGCACTACTTGTGACCATTGCTGAGCCAGTAATGAAAAATGGTCAGTTTGTTGGTGTTGTTGGTGCGGACGTACTGATCGATCAGCTTATCAGCGATGTGATTAACTTAGATGCAGGTGAAAACGCGCATGCGATGCTAATCGACATGAATGAAGGCACCTTCTTAGCGCATCCAGATAAAAGCTTGACGCTTAAGCCTATCACCAGTGTTCTAAAAGATTTTTCAGAAGAGGCAATTGAGCGCGCCGCCGATGAAGGTCGTATCGAAGATACGGTAATCAAAGGAAAAGAGAAGCTTTACTACTTCAATAAAGTTCCTGGTACGCATTGGATGTTTGCGATTGAAATGGATCGCGCAACAGAAGAAGCAGGTCATGCGGTATTGCTACGAGATCTATTGTTTACTGCTGTGGCGATCACGATTGTGGTTATTCTTGCAGTTTCTTGGCTAGTTGGTTTCTTGTTCCGTGACTTGAACCGCGTATCAAATGCACTGGAAGAAATTGCATCTGGTGAAGGTGACTTAACGCAACGCCTAGAACCACGCAGTGATGATGAAGTAGGTAAACTGGCGGAAAACTTCAACCGTTTTGTTGGCAACATGCACACAATGGTTACTAAGCTTAGCCACGTATCTTCTGCGCTTTCAGAGCAAGCACGCACGACAGCACAGCAAGCTGAGGAGCGTAGTCAGCGTATCTCTTACCAGCAAGATGAAATCAACATGGTGGCGACGGCCGTGAACGAAATGGCAGCAGCGACACAAGAAATTGCAGGTAATGCTGATAGCACGGCAAGTAACTCAGAAGAAGCGGTTCAAGCTTGTTCACACGGTTCAAGCCAAGTAACTCAAACGCAAGGCTCTATTCAGAACTTAGCGCAAGAAGTTCAAGTTGCTACTGATGTGATTCAAGAGCTAGAAGCACACGGAAATAGCATCAATACGATTCTATCAACGATTCAAGGCATTGCAGAGCAAACGAACCTACTTGCACTTAACGCGGCGATCGAAGCGGCACGTGCAGGTGAGCAAGGCCGTGGTTTTGCTGTGGTTGCAGATGAAGTCCGCGTATTGAGCCAACGTACTCATGCTTCAACGCAAGAGATTCAAGAAACTATCGAGATGCTACAAGGCACAACAGCCAAAGCGGTCGGTATTATGGGTGACAGTCGTCGTCTAGCTGATACCAGTGTTGATGATGCCAATGCGGCTGCAGCGAGCTTGACGCAAATCCACACTGCTGTTGAGCGTATCAGTGATATGGCAACGCAGATTGCTTCAGCAGCAGAAGAGCAAGCATCGGTAACCACTGAGATCACTCGTAACACTGAAGGTATTCGTGACGTGTCTAACGAGTTGTCAGTCGAAGCTCATCAAGCAGCAGAACAAGCTGCTCACCTGTCTGAGCTATCACACGAACTTGAACAAGAGATTCAACGCTTTAAGCTGTAATCTTGTCTCAACCTAAGTAAAAAGGAGCCATCTGGCTCCTTTTTTGATCGCTATTAAGCGTGAAGTATACTACAGCCAGAACTCACTGATGGGTTGCTCTTCACTGTAATGATGGGCGATTTGCGCTTGCAGTAACTCTGCGGTAGCAATTGCATCGGTTAATGCATGGTGAGGCGTATAGTCTGGCAGCCCATAACGGCGTCGAGATTGTGCTAGCCGAACCGATTCTGGTTTTTTCCCTTTTAAACGCTCCCAGAGAGAGCCTGAACGTTTCTGTTGAATCGTTTCTTCAAGGTGCAGCGTATCTAAAACAGGAAACTCAATACCTTCCCCTAAACGGCTTTTGAGCGCTTTATCCAGAAACTCTCTCTCGATACGACGGTAATGAACAACAATGATTTTCCCGCTTAAGCATGGTAGCAGCTCGCTTAAGATATCGCCTAAGTCAGGCGCATCGATCAATTCGCTGTGAGTAATACCGTGTATAATGACTGAATCTTCATCGAGTGCACGCTGTGGACGTACCTTCCAATGACGCGAGTTACGTAGGAAAATTCGCTTCAGGTTAAACGGCACCAAACCAATAGTAATGATGTCATGTTTTTCAGGATTCAAACCCGTCGTTTCGAAATCTAACGCCACGAACTCTACCTCAGATAACGGTGTTTCTGGAGCAGGCGGCTTGTTGCTATAAAACGCAATTAAATTCTCATCTTTCGCCATCTCCAGCTTTTGTTCAAACTTCGTTGGCCACTGAATGGTTGGCTTCTGAAAGAGCTTTTTAATCATGCTAAACCTCACTTAAAGCTCTTGTTCGCTTGGTAGCGGAACTTAAGGAAATTTTGACCATTGCTTAGGATCTGGAATGCATCCTTTAGGTTGCGACGTTCAAACTCAGAGAGGTTTTCCGGTTCGATATTGTTATCAGGATCAATGCCTAGTTCCACATCCGTCGCTTGGTGACGAATACGCACCATGGAAATAAACTCTAACGCGTCTTTTAAGTCTTGTGCTCGACCTTTTGGCAAAATGCCAGCATCAATAATGTCGTCAAGACGCTCAAACGAGTTCTGTGCACGTGAACCAACCGCCAGAGAGTGAACGCGAATTAAGTCGACCAGAGGAGCAGTACCGCGACGTTTGAGGTTGATGGAGTTGTTGTGTCTGCCATCTTTTTCCATCACGAAGTCTTTAAAAAAGCCTAGAGGTGGTGTTCTGTTTAGTGCGTTACGAGCCAAACACGCTAAGAAGCGGTTGTTCTTTCGAGCGCGACGAACAATAAAGCTAGTTAACTGTTCTGCCCATTTTAAGCGGCCATAGACGCCATCCAAGTCGAAAAAGATGGAGGCGTTGAGTAGTGCTTTCGGGTTCGGGTTATCAATCCAGTCAGCAAAACACTCTTCCCACTCTGAACGAGTCATGCGCCACAGTGGGTTGGTTGCCATAATATCGCCTGTGCAATATTTGTAGCCACAGGCATCTAACCCATCGCTGACGTATTTTGCTAGGGCTTCGAAGTATTTACCATGTTTCTCTTCTTGATAAGTTTCATCTAGAATGATGGCGTTATCTTGGTCAGTTACCAACAGTTGCTCATCTCGCCCCATTGAGCCAAGTGCAAGGAAACAATAAGGAATTGGCGGTGGGCCAAGCTCTTCTTCTGCCATTTCTAGCAGACGCTGTTTGAAGCTTCGGCCAATGACCGACATCGCGCTACCCACCATGTGAGAGTTGGCATCTTCATTGACCAAACGCACGAAGCTGCTTTTCACTTCTTCGGCAACAACTGCTAAATCTTCGATAGTCTGTTGTTGGAAAATACTACTCACCAACAACAACGAATTCTGAGATTCATAACGAACAATGTCGGTTGTTTCGATAATACCGATTGGTAATTGGTTTTTTACCACTGGTAGGTGATGTACGTTGTAACGCAGCATCGTTAACATTGCTTCATAGATGTAAGCGTTGTGGTCAAGAGACATGACCTCCGTGGTCATCACACTGGACACATCGTCCTGTGGGGACAAACCTTCAGCTAACACACGGGTACACAAGTCACGGTCAGTAATGATACCAAGTACTGGGGACTGTGGATCGTCTTCGTCACGAACGAAATCTGGGTCGACGATAAGTAAAGCCGATACGTTGTCATTCGCCATTTGCTGCGCGGCTTGCTGGATTGTCTGACCACGATCAATCGTATGAGCATCGCCAGTCAGCAAGGTTTTCACTTTTGACGTCGTCAGGTCATTGGCGTCTTTGTTTTCTGAAATGGCTTGGCGTAAACGAGCGCTATTTTCAACTTCAACAAAATCCGCAAAGGAATCAAAGTTATCGTAAATTTCTTGGAAAATGTCACCAGGAATACAGTAGAGCAGGGTATCCTCAATGGCTTTTACCGGAAAGCGGACTTTGTTATTGGTGAGCATGCCCATCTGGCCAAATAGGTCACCTTCGTCAAGGCGGTTATAAAGCTCACCTTTGCGTCGATAAACTTCAACAACACCGCTTCGCACCACGTATAAATCTTGGATATAGTCTCCAAAATGGATGATGGGGGTATCTTCTCGGTAGTACGAGATTTCGACACTCTCTGTCACCTTGTTTAGTGTTTCTTCAGGGAGTTCATTGAACGGGGGATACTTGGCGAGAAAGTTGTAAATCTCGAGAAGTTCTGCATCCATCGAAGGCGCCTTTTAGTTCGCAAATAATAAAGTAATCTTAACTTAGTTTTAAAACAGAGTCTTATCTGAACCGCGATTTTCGTGCTCAGTCATAAGATTCTGACATATCGCACGATAAGGGAGCTTCATTTTTACTACTATATGGCCACCTCAATTGAAAAAGACGTCGTCGATATGTTTTCTTCGTGATGACTGATTAGATCTTTGGCTGTTTCAGATCGTTATCACGTCTTTAGATTACGCTATTCTTCTTGAGCCAAGTAGCTCAGGCGATGGAATACAGTGTTTAGATAATTCTCATGAAAGGAAGTCGAATGGTGAGAAATTTATTGCTTGTTTCTTTAGCTGCTTTGCCGGCGATATCAAGCGCAGCGGTCATGGACCAAGCAGAAAAATTTGGGTACGAACACATTCATTTGGATGTTGGTGCCGGAACGACAAACGAAGAATGGTTAGATAACTCTAATGCGACCACAGTTGGACTCGGTGGTAACTATTTGTTTACTGAGAACTGGTTGTTTAATGTTGATTACTCAGCGCAGTTTTTCCATCCGGATGATTTTACTCTTCGCATTGACCGCCTTTTGTTTGGTGGTGGTTACCGCTACGGAGTTACAGAGCAATTCGATATCTACGGGCTATATGGAATAGGCGCAATCAAAGCGAAAGCGACGGACGACAAAACGGATAATACGTTGTCTTCCGATAGCGAATTGATTCAAGCTGTAACTGTTGGGGTGAATTACTTGCTAAGTGAAAAGCTTATTGCGACAGCTGAAGTGGAGTTGAACCGTAGTGATATCGTTGATGAGAACAATTTTAAGATCGGTCTTAACTACCAATGGCATAAAGTCATCGGCACTGGTCTTTTTTATCAGTTTAGAGATACTGATTACAGCGGTGAAAGCTCAGATTACGTCAATGAAGTAGGGCTGAGTTTGAAGTTTGTCTACTAGATCGGACGGGTTCGTTTTTGGCGTTAAGTTAAAACAAAAAAGGTCAGCTTATGCTGACCTTTCCTTTTAATAAAGTATGCGACAGTCGATTATAAAACCGCTGCAATGCCTTTACACAGAGGGCCCATATTTGACTTCGTCATACCAGCAACACTGATTCGGCCAGAACCGACAATGTAAATACCGAACTCTTCTTTAAGGCGGTTAACTTGCTCTTTAGAAAGACCAGAGAAAGAGAACATACCATTTTGACGTTCGATGAAACTAAAGTCTGCGTCCACACCCTCTGCTTTTAGTGTCGCTACAAATAGTTCACGCATTTCTTGAATACGGTCACGCATTTCTGCTACTTCAGCTTCCCATTCCGCACGCATTTCGGCGTTGCCAAGAATGTGAGTCACGACAGCGCTGCCGTGTGCAGGTGGGTTAGAGTAGATAGAGCGAATAATGGCTTTAACTTGAGAAAATGCGGTTGTTGCGACTTCTTCTGACTCAGCTACTAACGTGAAGGCACCTACGCGTTCATTGTATAGGCCAAAGTTTTTCGAGAAAGAGCTCGCGACTAGGATTTCTTTGTTGTATTTAGCAAAAGTACGAAGACCTGCAGCATCTTCTTCCACACCTTTAGCAAAGCCTTGGTAGGCGAAGTCGAACAGAGGAAGCAATTTCTTCTCTGCGATAAGTTTCGCCAATGTTTCCCACTCTTCAGCCGTAGGATCGATCCCTGTAGGGTTGTGACAGCAGCCGTGTAGAAGCACGATGTCGCCTTCAGATGCAGATTGCAGATCATTTAGCATCGCATCGAAGTCTTTGTCTTTTGTTTCAGCATTGTAGTAGCTGTATTGTGCCGTTTCGATACCAGCAGCAGTAAATACGCCGTTGTGGTTTGCCCATGTAGGGTTGCTGATCCAGATCTTTACATCGCCTAGTTGACGTTTAATGAACTCGCCGGCAACACGTAGTGCACCAGTACCACCCGGAGCTTGAGCTGTTTTAGCGCGTTTTTCGTTTACAATTTCTGCATCAGAGCCGAAAAGCAGTTTTTGCACTGCAATGCCGTACTCTGCTGTGCCTTCGATGGTTAGGTAAGATTTGGTTTTTTCAGTTTCAACAAGTGCTGCTTCAGCTTTCTTTACTGTCGCAAGAACGGGAGTTTCGCCTTGCTCGTTTTTGTAAATACCTACGCCAAGGTTAATTTTGTCTGCGCGAGCATCTTTTTTAAACTCTTCAGTAAGGCCAAGAATAGGGTCAGCCGGAGCGGCAACTACTTTTTCAAACATAATCTTCATCCATGTTAATCGAAGGGGTGTGCTAACATTTATACCTTTCAGCAATATTGGTTACAACCGTTACTGAAAAGAAAACCTAAAAAAGTTGCGATTTGAAACAGAATTCTAACATAACTAAAGTTTTTGCCATGAAAACGTTTGGTAGGCACAGAGTTTGAAGGGCATTTATGCCATGGTTGGAGAAGTTTTGCACACATCCCAATCGTTTCAATTCAGTGCTTTGCGTTAACGCGTTTATAGTTGTCTAGTGAGGATTTGTTGAGACAAAAACGCCCCACCAAAGGTGGAGCGTTTACTGTTAGAAGTATGGATATCGGTTGGGGTTATTTCTTCAGATTGATTTCCGACTCAACCGCATTGGTTTCGATGTCAGGGTTAGAAGAAAGTTTTTCAGTCGCCCAGTCGTTCATATGCTTTAAGATCGCTTTTAATGCGTGCTTTTCGGTTGGTACTTCTGTCTTTTCAACTTCAAGTTTTTGCTTCGGATGCGTACCCGTCGCATCTTCCGCAACGTGTAACCAATCTGGGTGCCAGTAATAAGGTTGGCCGGAAGGAGAGCTCCAAGAATGTACGCCGTTGGATTCACCTTTGTATTTAATATCTTCTTCGTTGTATTTCGCCATTATTGTTTTCTCTCATAATCCATGAGTTGAGGTGTGCATCACCATTACTATTTAAATGTAACAGATGTAATGAAAATTAATGTGATAACAATCGACTTATTTTGCCCTTTGAGCGCCATAGAAGATGCGTACTTCTCATTCAGAAGAATTTACTATTTGGCAGGTTTTAGCTTTATCTGTGTTTAAAGCATACGACGATGGATTCGCCTACCTAATGCTATTCTTGAACGGTGATAGAGCCTAAACTACTCGTCATTCAAGTGTTTGAGAATCGCCGCTTTTGCATGCTCTTCTGTCGCTGTTTCTCCATCAGGGACTTCAAGGTCAGCCTTTTTGTGTTCACCCAAAGCATCTTCAGCGATATGCAGCCAATCAGGATGCCAATAATAAGGGGTGGTACTGCCAGGATGGTCCCAACTATGTACACCTTTATGTTTTCCGCGATACGAGAGATCGTCCATTGTAAAAACTTTCATCGCTTCCTCCTGATTTAAAGACCGTAGCTCGAAGTGAGTTTAACGCACTCAGTCCAACGTAAAACCTTGGCTTTTAGGTATTGCAAAGATGTGAGGCAATATGTGTGTAACGGTCAAAGTATGGGATATAAACGCTCACTTCGTGGCTGAAATATCTATTGATAAGCTTGATAAATTACGTTGCTAAATTGAATACTCCCATATCAGAATGCTGGCGCGAAGTATGCTATGGTGCGGCTGTAAGTGAAATGAGGGAAACATGAACCGATACCGTCAACTGGCTGAGCTGTTCAAAACGCAGATTCAGCAAAATACATGGAGAGCAGGGGAAAAGCTGCCATCAGTGCGTGTAACAAGCCGAAACCATTCTGTCAGCGCAGGTACGGTATTACAAGCTTATCAGCTGCTCGAAGCACAAGGTTGGGTCGCAGCGAAACCTCAGTCTGGATACTTTGTGACTGCGGAGTTGGACCGCTTCGAACCGAGTTCTCCAGCCACTTCCGTTTATCGCTCCAGCATCAACGATGAACTTTACGACTACCTCAAAAATCAGGCCTCACCGAATGCGGTGAAGTTTGGCTCCGCGTTTCCAGACCCTGCATTGTTCCCATTAGAAGCGCTAAACCGCAATCTAGCCAGCTCAGGCAGGAAGATGGGGGCAGAGACGTTATTGGATAACTTGCCGCCGGGCTGTGAGTCTCTACGCCGTTTGATTGCTCAACGGTACATCCAACAAGGTATGGTGTTTACCCATGATGATATTGTCGTTACTTCTGGCGCATTAGAAGCGTTGAATTTGAGCCTTCAGGCCGTGACCCAGCCTGGAGATACTGTTGTAGTTGAATCACCGACGTTTTATGGCGCACTTCAAGCGATTGAACGTTTAGGTCTAAAGGCGATAGAAATAACGGTGGATCCGTTAACTGGACATTCAGTGGATCAAATTGAAGCGACTTTTGCCGACAATGATGTTCGCGCATGTTGGTTAATGACTAACTTTCACAATCCAACAGGAACTTTATTAAGTGACGGGCAGAAGCAACGTATCGTCGAACTGGCTGATAAATACGATGTGTACTTGATCGAAGATGATGTGTATTCAGAGCTTTATTTTTCTGAAAAAAAGCCAAGCTCACTTAAAGCTTTTGATACACAAGAGCGCGTGTTGCATTGTGGATCATTTTCAAAAAGCCTTTGCCCTGGCTATAGGTTGGGCTGGGTGGTAAATAAACGCTTCAATGCGCAACTTCAAAAGCTGCAACTTATCTCGACGTTGTCAGGCAGCGCACCAATCCAGCAGGGTATCGCGCATTACTTGCAAAACGATAGTTATGATAGCCATCTTAGAAAACTGCGAAAGAATCTTGAGCAGCGGCAATTGTCGTTTATTGAACTGGTTGATAAGTACTTTCCCCAATCGATTCGTTACACGCAACCGGAAGGCGGCTATTTTCTTTGGATAGAACTGCCGAAAACAAAGTGCGGAAAAGCGATTTATCAGAAGTTATTGGAAGCGAACATCACTGTAGCATTTGGTCAGTTGTTTTCTATCGCTCCAAATTATGAGAACTACCTGAGGCTTAATACATCGTTACCTGTAAATGATGAATTAGAACAAGCCGTGAAGACGGTCGGAGAATTACTTCATTAGCCAACTGTTTACCTGTTTTTTGCTCAAACTGTATCAGTGGACGATACCGAAGCTGTGTTTCAATCATGGGCAGACAACCATTTAGGTTAGGAGCCGTAATGAAAAAGCAGTTGGTAAAGCATGAACTTAGGTTGATGGGTGTTGCTATTTTTAGCGCATTTTTGTTGGTGTTTGCACACTTGATATTGGCGAAATCTTTTTCTCATATGGTTTGGACGGAATACACTGCTGCCGTTATCCCATTTGTGATGTTTGGCTTGTGTGTGGTTGGAGTAAAATACGCAGCGCGAGCAGATGAGGATGAGGACGAAAATAACAACTAGAGTGCATACACCGGTTGCTAGAAAATCATTCGTACAAATAAAAGACCTCCACATGGTTATATATAGTACCTTAAACTATGTATAATGTGTATTAAGGCAGAGAAATCTGCCTTTTTATTGGTCGATCAAGCAGCTGGGACTATAGTGTATTATATGTTTAATGTGTACACGGAAGGTTAGTTTGTCATCAGTAAAAGTCAGAGCGACGATTGTCGAAGACAATACAGGTATTAAAAGCCAACTACCTATCTTGCTAACTGAGCAAGGAGAGTTAAGGACGGTCACGGACTACCTACTCAAGCTAGAGGCGGACGGTGTGAGTAACTCCGTCATGAATGGATTTCTTCAAGCAGTGTCCTTATTGTTGGATTACATGGAAGCCAATAGAGGGATGTTTGACGATCCGAAGTTGCTTTTCCAGACCTTTTCTAAGCGTTTGTACACAGGAACGATTGGTGAAGATGGACTTGACCCCTCTGGTTTGTATTGGGTGCCAAGTTCAACAAGTAACGTGAATAAGCACATTCACCGACTGACGGCATTCACCGATTGGTTAGCAAACAAGCAAGGCACTGTGCCAATGAACCCCTTGCGTGATGCCACCCCTCATGAGCAGCGATTGAATTACGCTGCATGGTATCGTAAAAACCAGAATGATTTTCTCGGTCATATCGAAGATAAGACCGTTAACAAAACCATCCGCAAAGCGCGAACCATCAAGGGGTGCACACCACTCACCAAAACCGAAGATGATGCTATCGCCTTTCCTGAAAAACATTGGGAAGATTTTTATATGAGCGGCATCGGTGGTGCAACCGACCCGCGAGTGGCACTCAGGGACAAATTAATACTTCTGCTTATGCACGGCGGCGGGTTACGCGAAAGTGAAGCTTTAACGCTTTGGGTCACAGATGTGTATGAAGACCCCGATAACCCAGATAGTGCTACCGTTCGAATTTACAATGAAGTCGATGGCAAAGCCCCTGACGGTTGGCGTAGTCGCTCAGGAACAAAGATCAGAGAAGCATATTTGAAAGAACAGTATGCTCGTATTCCACGTAAGCGAATGAAAGGCACGGCACGCGTTGGCTGGAAAACCAAAGTCGTTGACCATAAAGATAACTACATACAGGTTCAATGGTTTCCAACAGACTATGGCAAAGTGTTTATGTCACTGTGGAAAAACTATCAAAAGTATCGCGCCAGCATCGACTGTCATCACCCTTATGCGTTTATTGCATTTCATCACAGCGCGTTAGGCAACCCATACACGCTCAACGCTTTCCATGATAACTACGCCAACGGCTTGAAGCGCATTGGTTTAAAGCCGAACAAAGCAGAAGGCTTAGACCCACATGGACATCGACATAATTACGGCAGACGGCTAGAGCGTTCAGGATTGAACCCCTTGGTGATTCGCCGCTGTATGCACCACAAGTCTCTAGACTCACAAATCCCTTACATAGGTAAAGGTCAGCAGGAAATCTCTGAGGAACTGACCCAAGCAACGTTGCAACTGGCAAACCTTGAATCCAAAGTCAAAGCACTCGACTGGAAAGCACTGGTTGAACATGGTTTTGATGACATCGACCCACAGGGGTACTTCACGGGCAAACCTCCAAAATTGAGAGGCAAGTAATGGCGAAAAAAAGAAAATATGACGGACGTTCATCGGATTTAACCTTCTCATGGATGTTGACCACACTTGGTGCGGAGTGGCAACAATGGCAGGAATTGGCTGCTGAGTGGATGGCGACACAAACGGTAGGTCTAAGCAATAAACGTGATGCTTTAACTCGCTTCTTTGAATTCTATCTTACTGAATGTGCGCCCTATGCCATCGGCAATATAGATTTGTTTTTTAAGGGCTGCCAAGGACACAAATGCTCTAGCGAAGAGTTGGATAAACTGGTTAGAAAAACACAAAATTCCCCAGTAATCATCCAGAAAGGCGTGAACATTCCTTGTGACTTCATCGAGTTTGTCATTGAAAAAGTGTTCTCCGAGGAAGATGACAATGGCAACCTTGTGCCACTGGTGCAAAACCCGCTGAGCAAAATCAAATGTCAAAATTCAGCGACCGAAACCGTGCGTAACCCTCTGCCGTATCGCTATATTCAGGACTTGCGCCAAATTCTCTGTCCGTTGCCTGATAAAACCGAACTTGCGGTCATTGAGCAAAATCTTAAAGAGAGTGAAACTCTGCTTCCTGCCTATCACTACCGCCATTTCAAGCACTGGACATGGGCGCAGCAGCAGACAGGGCAAGGAGAAAGAGGTGGTGATGGTGACTGGTTTGAAGTCGAGCCTGAGTTGATTGATAAAACCGACCCCGACTGCGTGTGGCGCAGCAAAGAAGTCACTCGAAATAACAAGAAAATCACCGCTCACCAAATCTGGTCGCCCGTCAAAGCGATGGTGATTTTCATGAAGCTCCATTTGCCGCTGCGTACCTATCAGGTGCGTATGCTCGATAGTGGGGAAGCCTACACATGGCGCTATGAGCAAGGTCAATGGGTACTTAACACCAAACATGATTTTGCACTTGGTAGTGAAAAACGCCCCTTCGGAAAAGGCATCTTTCGCCGCATTCACGACACCATGACAGGGCTGTATTCCACAGGTCTATACATCAACACCAACAAAACCGCCGACCAGAACAAAGACGAACTGGAGCGTGGCTACATCATCCCTTGGCAATATGAAGAAGTGCTGTACTGGCTGGAAAAACTGCGTAACTGGCAAGAAAAGTATAATCCGATAACAAAGCCCACCGATTGCACCACACTGCTGAGGAAGCACACTGGTAAAAAGAAGTCGGATAAACAACTACAAAGTATGGGTGAAATTGCTTTTTTGTTTCGCGATGCCTCAGCAAAGGGGGAGGATAAATTCAAGCCAATTAATTACACCGCAACAGATTCTTTCTGGTATCAACTATTATTGACGCTAGAAAACCAACTCGCAGAGCAAGGTAATACACTGGATAACGGCGAACTTTTAAAACTGGTTGTGGATTACCCAGAAGGTATGCCTAAACGTGCTATGCTTTCCACACTCTTTCCCCTGCACAGTTTACGTGTATCTCTCATCACGGCGTATACGATGGATACGCAATTGCCACTGCCTGTGATTTCTAAGCTATTGGCTGGGCATACTCGCCTGTTGATGACCATCTACTACAACAAAATCACCCCGTCCGTGATGGCAGAGAAAATGGATGAAGCGCATGGTGAGTTGGATGCTAAATCTAAGCAATCAGTGCGCAACTTCCTTAAAGACGCCTCAATGGAGCAAATCCAATGCAAGATGGTGTATCACAGCGATGACAGCATTCAGGCGGCACTGGTTAACCGCAATCCGATAGGTTGGGAAGAGCGCTCGTGTGGCCTATGCTTGGTCGGTGGTAACACCGTGAAATCGGATGAAGTCAGTACCCTTGGTGGTTGCTGGAACGGTGGTGAGTTAATTAAGGATGCAAAAGCTGCTCAGTACCGCATATATGCCAGCGTGCCTCATGGCCCTGAAAACTGCCCTCGCTGCCGCTGGTTTATTACCGAAGCACGATATCTTCCTGTGCTCAATGCCCACTTCAACCAACTGAGCTACAAAGCGCATCAAGCGGCTAACCTATCTGTGGAAATTGAGGGTGAACTGGAAGCCCTTAAAGACGAGCAGTTCTTCTGTGAAGAGCAAGGTAAGCCTTTTATCAAGCACGATGAACTGCAAGCTCTACAGCGCCGCTGGGAAAAGCAACAAGTAGAGGCAAGTGAATATGCCGAAGACTGGGTAGCGTGTTTTGAGCTGATTCAAAAAATCATTCGCGTCGAAGAGACGAGGAATGAGGATGACACCAAAGATAAACTGATTGCGGTTGGCTCTGAGCAAGATGTCAGCCATGCCTTGAAGTTTATCGAAACCGACTCTGAATTACTGCATCTATCGCTGCTTTGTGATGATGCGGAGTTCTACCCTGATTTGCAGGACGAACTGCGTAAAACCCCTGCTATTGAAAAGCGTTCACGCAAGCTCACTCGTGTGCTAATGAAAAAAGGCTTCGAGCCGATTTTCATGGAAATGGACGACAAGCAACAACTCATTGCCGCCAACGCCATGCTGCGCCAAATGGCAAAAATTGCCGACCCTGACGATAAACTTGAAGGGTATCGCAAGGTGGCGAACTACATCGAAGCGGGTGAATACCTGACTGATAACAAACTGTTCTCTCAGGGTATTCATGCACTGACTGATAAAGCCATTAATCTAAATGGCATTGCACTACCGAACTTATTGGAGGACTAATGGAACTCGATATTGATGTCATTCTGGCTGACTTAAAAGAAGGCAAAGTGCCTCGCACGCAGCAAAACCTCGATAAGCTCAACGACACGCTGAAAGCCTATGCGGAATCAGGTCAGCGTGACTTCTCCATTACGCAAATTGGGCGAGTATCTGCTGAAAATGGCGGATTGGCTTATGAAGCCATACGTGCGACCCGCAACAAGCACTACCGCACTCTTATTGAAGCATGGGCGGCAAAGTACAATACCAATACCAAAAAACCGTTATCCAACACCTCAAGGTCTAAATCCATTCCTGCGGATAATAAGCTGCTAGAGCGAATTCCAGACCCTGCGGTACGCGCCTTGTTTGGTCAAATTATTGCCGAGCGTAACCGTTACCGCAAAGAGGTCAATTTGCTCAAACAACACGCCAATATCACCATCGACAAACGCCCCGAGCGCCAGTTTGACACCACCGCAGAGCCAAGCGTGGAAGTGCTGCCATCCCTATCAGGTGTACTCATTGAATCGGAGAAAAGAGCCTTAGCGTATGCCATTTCTGATGAATGTATGGAAAAGAACAATTGGCAAACTACTCAGGCGGGGCAAGTAAAAGACATGGAACTCAACAGTGAAGTATTCCCTAGAGGCTTTGTCACAGGGCTTCGCAAGCTACTGGGTGAGGTAGATGACTAATGGCAAGTGGGCAGCAGAAAGCACAACAAAACCTTGAGGCATTTGAGGTTTGGAAAGCCACACAGACTGACGATGACTTCAAACAAATCGTGTTTAGAAGTCAGCTTAATCGTATTGAAGTGGCAAAGGGTATTGGTTGTGGAAAATCGGCATTAAACCAAAATCCTGCCCTCAAGAAAGCACTCCAAGCCTTAGAATATGAGTTGCGCGGTAAAGGTGTCCTGCCACCATTGACCGACGCTGCCAAGAAGAATGTGGGCAAACCTCAAGCCTACGACAACACAGCAAATCGTAAGATGCCAGATTCAAAGCGGGAGTCATCATTAGAAGCTGAGAACATTGAATTGAAAGCCAAGGTCAAGGAGCTTGAAAAGCGACTTGAGCGCTTTGGTGAGCTATCTGAAACCTTATCCGAAATGGGGTTGATGCCACGATGAATGCCGCTTTGCATGAAGACCAAATGCGTGTCACCAGTATCCCTTATCGCTCGACCAATATGGTGATATTCAGCGGTGTACCGCTTGCGAAGGACTCTTACAAAACTAATAGTGGGAAGTATTACGTCACCATAAAAGCCGACCCCGATAGCATCCCTGTACAACCTGCGCTGGGACAGCATTGGTCAATCAAAGGTGCTCGCCAGATAGAAAATATGGAAATGGATGATTATGTGATGCAGCAGCACACCTATGAATCACCCAAGTACGTTGAATGCACCTTACCCGAAACAGGGGAGCAACTGATACGCTTTATCGCCAGAGAAAGTGACTTCAAGGGTATTGGCGAAAGCAAAGCTAGGGCGCTCTGGCAGCTCTTGGGTAAAGACTTCCATGCCACAATGAGAAATACACCCCAGAGTCCAGAAAGCGTCTGACATCGATTTTGAGTGAAGATTCAGTGGAAGCGCTCTTTAAGGGGACGCCAAATATAAAAATCTGGCACATTGCAACTGGATGAGTGAGCACAACATCCCCGACAGAGTGCAGCAACGGCTGCTCAAGCATCACGGTGAAGCTTCCATAGAGGTACTTAAGGATAATCCTTATGCTTTGAAGGGTTTTGGTCTTTCGTTCAGTGCCATTGAAGAAATTATCAAGGTAACGGATTTTAAGAGCGATGTTGCGAAGGATGACCCAAGAAGGTTCAGTGCTGCTCTGGAAATGGCGATTCGCAAGGAAATTGAAAAAGGTCACACCTATACCACTCATGCCAATGTGCGCCCTTACCTCAACAAACTATTGAAAGACAAAGCACTGGTCACTCAGGCGTTCCAATCAGGTCATGATAAAGCTCAGTACATTTTAAACCCCGACACAGGAACCTACCATCCAACTGCGCAACTTCTGATGGAAAGTGTCGTTGCCAAACGGCTAAATATACTGATTAAGCGGAATGACTTGTTTGATGAAAACGCCAATGCTGCGTATTGCTCTGCGGTTGCGGAGCTTCCCTACGAATTAACCCCTAAACAAATCGAAGCCGTCACAACGTGTCTGGATAATTCGGTAAGCTGTATTGCGGGCGGTGCAGGAACAGGCAAGACAACGGTACTCAGAACGGCTCTCAGGGCTTACCATCAACTTGGATTTGGAATACACGCCGTTGCGCTCAGCGGTCGTGCTGCGATGAGACTTCATGGGTTCATCGGTTTTGTTACCTCAACCATTGCCAAATTGCTGCGTGAAGACCCCATAGAACCCAGTGTCGAGAAAACAAATCACCTACTGGTGATTGATGAGGCAAGCATGATTGACTTGCCAACCATGTATCGTCTTGTGAATCACATTCACCCCTCTGTACGATTGATATTCACTGGCGACCCCGACCAACTTCCACCAATCGGCTGCGGCAAGGTGTTGGCAGACATCGTTGAAGCAAAAGCGGTGGCTAATACGATGTTAGATATCGTCAAGAGACAGGAAGGTTCAACGGGTATCCCCGAATACTCAAAGCTCATTAATCAAGGCATGACGCCTGAGCAATTAAGCACAGGTGCAATACACTTTCACGAAACCAGTAAAACAGACATTGCCAAAGTCTGTTGTGAGCTTTACCAACAGTGTCCTGAAAACAGTCGCGTTATGGCTCCAACCAAGGCACTCGTATCAGAAATCAATAAACTCACCCAACAAGCCGTTAACCCAGATAGCACTAGCCTTGAGTTCGAAATCAATGGTGATAAGTTCTTTTTGCCACTTCGCATGAATGATGCGGTGTTATTTACGCAGAACCATTATGACAAAGGCATTCAAAATGGCTCACTAGGCATGCTAACCAACGCCAAACCTTCTGGTGATAGTTACGGTGAAGTGACGCTAGATACAGGTGAAAAGGTCGAGATAACACAATCCGTTCTAGACTGCATGGAGTTGGGTTATGCGGTCACTTTGCACAAGGCTCAAGGATCACAGTTTCCGCGCATCATCATCGCTCTGCAAAACGGAAGAATTGTTGATAGAGCATGGCTCTATACGGCAATCACGAGAGCTGAAAGTGAAATCCATATCGTTGGTATTAGCGATGATATGAAGCGTATCACCGAGGCACCTAGTCACTCTCATAAGCGGAATAGCTACCTAAAAGAACTGTTGAGTTAGCAATTTCAAACTCGTTTATGTCCAGGGACGTTTCTGCTTTTCCTGACCTTACTAAATGTGGTTGCCAAACTTTATGTTGACCAAAAACACTAGGAGGAGGTCATCATGAGAAAGTTATCTTCTGGTAAATGCAGCGGCATCAAAAGGCCATTTAAGCTTGAAGAGATCCGGCGGATTAGAACTAGGCTGGAGATTGAAAACGATCTAATGCAGTTTGCACTACTGAACCTAGCGATAGATAGCAAGTTAAGAGCGAGTGATTTGCTAAAGCTACATGTTTACGATGTTTCTTCGCAAGGGGTTATCTATGAGAGGGGTCAGTGCATCCAGCAAAAAACGGGCACCGATGTCCACTATGAGATTACTCCGAGAACGCAGCAAAGTATTAGCAGGTGGGTTTTTGCAGCATCCCTAGAGGCAAGCAGTTTTCTATTCCCGAGCAGCCGACGATCTGGGCAACCTATCAGCTACTCATTTTACCGTTCTATTATCAGAAACTGGGCTGAAAAACTGGGATTGAATGCTGACTATTACGGCACTCATTCTATGCGCCGTACTAAAGCTACTCTAATCTATGCCAGAACGAAAAACATCAGGGCCGTACAGATCTTACTTGGACATTCGAAGATAGATAACACAATTCGATACCTTGGCGTTGAGCTAGAAGACGCTCTGAGGCTTTCTGAGAAAACAGACTGCTGACAGGCAGGAACTGTTACAGGCTTTTCTTCTGAAAAGCCTGTGCCCCTTTATTGTTTTCGAGCATGACGACACGTGTGGCTATTGTCTATACACGCCACACATGTCCATAATGTTAATCGTGACTTTATATTTAGGTATTGTGAATATCTATTCTAGAAGGTAAGTTAGTCCTACCGCACTAACTTACCTTAACGAGATTACTCTCAAACCTCAAATCGCATGACCTCTCACTCGGTTCGTTTGGTAGTGGGAAACGAGATCATCTTGAGCAGCAAGAGCTGCTTCAACACGCTGTTCAAAGTTATCCGGCTGTTTATCCTTGCGTAAGAAGTATTTTGCTGGCTCCCTTGTAAACGACTCACCTGTAATCACTGCTTCTTTGCCATGCTCCATAAACGCCAATATTTGAGCTAATGGGTAAGTCATATCACTCTCTCGATGAAAAGAAAGCTTTCCGATATCAATGCCCACGATCCCCATCGGTCCGTAGCCCGTTTGTTTTTTGTTCTCAAACTGCAATACGATATTTAAGCCAAGGTGATTTTCTAATATACCCATTTTGTCAAATGACGCCGCGCCAACCCTTCCATGCCGCCACGAGTAGACAATTTGCCTGTTTCTATCAAAGTAAACTTCCGCGTCTTGAGGTTTCAACAAGAAAAGCAACCACAAACCTAAAGATAAAGCGCCCATGAAAGAAAAAAGGCCGATACCGAAAAGGAAATGATCTAGCTCTCCAAGTTGCTTAAGCGCTCTCATGTGTGTAAACAATGACACATCGCCGTCTTGCTCAAAATAGATGCTGTAGCCTTTAATGGCATTATCGGCGAGAGCTATCCCCCGCCGAAAAATATCCTCTTCTTCTTTATCCCCTTCCTTTTGAGCGTCAGAAAGGTAGCTTATGTATCTGGCTTTGTTTTCACTATAACTTTCGATCATACGCCCTGCCTGAGCCTTGTGAGCTTCAAAATCATATTGGTAGCTAGAGTCGTAGATAAAATACAGGGTCAACACGGTTAGCATCAGCATCCATGGCAAGACAATGGTATTACGGCGAGTATGATAGCCAGTCCTTAACGTCAACAGGTTATCATTGACCGTCATAAAAGGTTCGAGTGGGTCTTCCATCGGAACAACGATCACTTCTGCTCGAAATTGCGCCCACCACTTTGAAAAAGGTTGCGCTTTTGTTGTAAATATTCCTTTAGAGCCGCGATTCATTTATTTTCCCCAAGGTGTAGTGTTTGGTTTTTCATCAAGCATGCCTATTTGACTCGTGCTTATGTAGCCGCTGTTGGTTAAATAGCGTTTTGGCACCACTGTGTTTGGTGTCGGTTCGTAACACCAGATCAGACGAGCCGGATGCGAAAACTCGACATTAACCGTGACATGCAGACCGTCTTCTTTGGCGATACATAACGTCCTATCTTCAAATGCCGCCGCCAACGCGATCCTGAAATTTTCGGTCATGGCCTTATCGGGCTCAGGTACTGAATAAGCCGCGTATTTGGCATCATCCAGTTCACGATAAATCGAGCCATGCAGTTGAGATACGTTTATTTTAAAATCCGGCAAGACGAATACGTAACTGAGCTTGTATCGATACGGCTCTGAGCCATATGGACGAATACTGCTATCCACGATAGTGAGTTTGGGCGCGTAAAAATAGTTTAAAAACTCCTGAGACTCGATGTTCAATGCCGCATCAAAGTATTTAATGTTATCAGATGTCACAGCCTTGTTGTTATTAGATGCCACAGCGGTGATTACATCCAGCCTCTCTTGAACAGTATTAATGTCTTCTTGCTTTTTAAAATCACTCCAAAACGGATAATACTCACTTGTTCCCCAGAAAGAGCTGTAGAGCAAGTTTTCGAAACTATTTTTGCCATATCGGCCAATCTGATATGCACTAAATAAAAGTCCTGTAAGACCAACGGCGAGCAATACGGCTCCAATAGGGCCCCCGATGGCCGAAAATGCAACCAATAGACTGGAGACGCCACCGGTCAGATAGCCCAGAGAAGCTTGTTTATTGCCTGACCTATAACTAGTAAAAACATCCCAGAAGTAAACAAATGACATTGCCACGTTTGCACCGACAACAAGTCCTTTTATCGGCGCTGCCGATAGACGCGTATCTAAACGCTGACTGTAAGCTTGTAAACTGCGCACTCCGAGCTTTTTAGCTAACTGCTTACTCATATTCGGTAACTGCTTTTGAAGAGCAAGAAGTGCCCTCTCAGCTTCACGTGCTGCAATATTTACTCCCTTAGCACTGTACTGACTGAGAGTAATACTGTCTGCGGTGATCGCCGCGAGCGTGGACAACATTTTCACCGCACGATACGCATATTCTTTGTCATCATTGACGGGGTCGAGTGTATCGAATTGTGTTTGAGCCAAAAGATCATTGATGGTATTCACATTTGCTTGATACGACCAATAGGTCAGCCCTAAACCTGCACTTTCTTGTGCGAAATGGAGAAGTGTTTTGGTAGGAAGCCTATCGGCCAGCTTTTTGAGCCATTCAGGCGCTGATGCTGTTGGCTCTGCTTCTAGTAATTCGAAAATACGTTGCTCTGATTGGTTTGCTTTCATTTCAGACCAATTGAGCAGCTTTTCGCCAAATTGCACTTTTGATTTGATTGAGCTTTTTTGACCCGTTTGTTTATCGATTAAGTTTTCGATGTCATCGAGCGCCATGTTGAGTCGATTCCCCGTAAACCGAACCCCTAATAAGGCATCAAATAATGATGGTAAGGTTGCTTTATAAAAGCACTCTAACCCAGAATTTCCCAGTAACTTAGTGCCATAAGTGAACTCAGCTTGTATACGAGCCAAGTAATTGCCTATCGAAGTTAATACTGGCGGAACAGCATGATGCCAATTTATTTGATCTTGAGGCTGAAGAAATACGATCTGAACGGCCTTTAAAGAAATTCCCCACACCTTATCTAATGGGGTGAGTTCTTCTGTACGAAAGGCTTCACCAACCCATCTATCCATGTTTTCAATGCCTTCTTCACTTGCGGTCACGCCTTCAAAAAGCGATCCAAGAAGGAGCAGCAATTTACCCATCTCAGCAGCAGGATCGATAATGCCTTGCTGACGAATATCAAAGTAGTGTCTTAGATAACAAGTAAGCGAACCAACCTCATCTTCAGCGCCTTGACCTGCAACAAAGTAGTCCATTAGAGCGAGCAATGTCTTACGTTCTTTCTTCTTATTATGGATTTCTCTTTGGTAAGCTTTCAAAAATATTGGGAGCCTTTCCGTATTAAGGTTTTCCTCCGCTGCTTTCTTGACTTCTGGAATATCGCTTTCAAGACATGACTGTGCGTACTGACCAATCGTCAAAGGGTATTTGTTGACATTGACATAGGCTTGTTGCTCAGCGACATTTTTCGAGATAACTTTTGAGATATCACGTTGACGACCAACTGGGTCAAACAAAGCCACCAAAGCGCCATCTTTATGCTCGCTATGGCTTTTTTGCATGGTTTCTACAATACCTTCAGTCGTAAGGTGGTAACTTAGTGTGGTAGTGGCGAGATCAAGCCCGTGTGCCATAGGTTTCGCGCTGTCTTTGTCGGCCAACCACTTTTCATCGTTATTGCGGTAATCTTCAACCAAGGCGCTGAGGTTTTCTTGCGTTGCCGCTTGACTAAACTCGGTTTGTTGCGCAGTCAAATCCACCTGCTGCATCGCCTTTTTGCGCAACTCTTCATCGTTGTTCATGTTATCAATGATGGCGGCAGACCATTCGTGCTCAGAGTAGACGATGGAGATCTTTTTCGCTTTCGGCGTCACAAACGCAAAAGGATAGAACGTGGAGCCCGATGAGGTATCGAGCGTTAATCCCTCTTGAGCGTTTTCTTCATTGGTGAAATAGTATTTCTCAAACTTTTCAATCACACCGGTCGGCGTTTGGGTTTGCGCATATTTGAAGATGTGAAAAGGCGCGGTCTCTTCTTCGTTCTCTTCTTTGATATACAACCAACCCTCACGTAGAAGGCGAAGCAGGTAGCCACCGGTGTCTTTCAGCCCGGTAGCACCATTCATTTCTAACATGCTTGGCGGGGCTTGCGCTGGCATCACTTCATCAAAGAAGTTTGCGTAGCCATAACGCACCGGATAAATCGGAATGACATTCTCAATCACACCAGCCACTTCGTTCATGAATGGCTCCACCGTGTCGATGGTTTTGGTGGTGTTAACAACGGCTTCAATCGATTCACTCTCAATCGAGTGCAAGTCGTCTGCCGCTTTGATGATCTTTACGTTGTCAGTGTTCGCCAGAAGCTCGCTGGCTTTGGTTTGCATTTTATTGAACACACCAGAAATGAGGTCGGGTAGTAACTTCATGTACGAGCTTAACGTATCGATGTGCTTATCGAACACATCCTCAGACAGGTACGCGTATTGCAGTTTGCTGGCTTCATCACGTAAGAAGGTTAACCGACTTTTCAGCTTGTTAAGCAGCGCGTCGAGTTCACTATTGATGCTCTTTTCTGCCGCTTGCCAATCGTAGTCAGCCAAATAGGCTTGTGGGTTGCCTTTACCTCGTGCACGCATGTACGCCAGCATTCGGTCAGTGGTCTCATGCGGGGCTAACCTCAGCAGTACCGACAGTAGTTCCCCTTCTTCTAATACTTGAGGCAGCGTATAAGCGAGCAGCGATTCGGTGGTATGTGGCAAGGGTTGATCAAGGTTGCCAATGAGTGCATCACAGGTCTTTGATACATCGAATGTTGTATCTGGGTGATAATGGGTAAAGTGCTGAATGACCTCGGCACTGACCATGTCTTGGAAATAGCGATCGCTACTCAACGTTTGCCCAATACTGCCCCAAGCCGTGCCAACGGTCTCAATTCTGGTTGGCTGCCAAAAGCCGCGTTGACCTTTGGAAGCGATATTGAAAAAATCATCATCCGATTGGCTATCTATATGGCGAGGGTTCTCGCGACGAACCGGAGTCACCACAAACGGGTCTTGACTCTCTTCGACCAGCAGTTTGACCTTCCCCCCTTTGAGCGGGTCGGCATCGCTGCGTCCTTTTTCATCCAAAGTGGCTTCATACACCGTCGAGCCTTGCTCATCACTGAGTTTAAATGGCGCATTCACCAGTCTTTGACCATTTGGATGACGCACGCAAACGTCCATGATAAAGGTCTCTTCAAGATCTTCTTCGACCGAGAAAGATGGGTTCTGTACGCCAAAACACATGGTGTTGCCATTGTTCATGGTCATTTGATCACTTTGGCGTGCCACTCCTTTTCCTTCGATAAGAACATTCGGAGAAGACGTCACAAACTGCGCTTCTCCTTCAATGGTTCCTGAACTCACGCCTTTTTTATCGCCAGCGGCATCACCTGTACTTTTTGAGAACTTACTGCCTTGTAGTGCAATACTATTGCCACCATCGGCAGTAACACTGGTTGAGCCGTCCACCAAATCGGCGGATTTAGCGTTATTGCCGTACGGAATAGGAACGACAGGCTTTCCGACTTTGGTTAAACAAACGTCCGGCACAGAAGCGTTCGCTTCACCGCCTGAGCCTTTATGTACAATACTCAGCCCATTAGCGCCGATGGTTGATGCCATAATTTTTTCCTTTTCAATCAGTTTAAGCGCACTTTGGTCGCTTGAATTTTTTGTAGCTTATCTGCCGAAGTATTGATGTTTTGGGCGGTCGTTTTAACCGTACCACTTTTCGCAGTCATTGATACTTGAGTCTCCCCTGAGCGTAGGACGACACTTTCATCGCCTTGAACAACCATGTTTTTGGCTCGGAGTATCAATAGGTCTTCCTCTAGTAGAGAGGTGAAGATGTCAACAAGGATAGGAAGGCTAAGATCGCCATCCATAAAGTTGATTTGGCAGTTCAATTGATTATCAATAGCAAGATCTATGTCAGAAGCTTTAAACGCTCGACCTATCACTGCCCATATAGGCTGACCGATTGGATTCCCGTGAAAATTGACTTTAACGCGAGATTTATCTGAGTGAACTTCATAGACTTTACCGATTCGTGGGTAGACCTCTTTTGAAGCATCAGGTTGCGACGATTTCATTGCAGTTTCCATAAACCAAATAACTTTGGATTTTAACAACCGAAATGAATCAAGGCGCTTATTCTTTATGCGGTGAAAAAGTGATTCGCGGTAGTGAATTGCACGATATTTCCTTTTCAAAGCACTTTTTGCGCTTTTAAAGCAAAGGAATTGGGCGTTATTTTGTGATTTTAACCTTGCACGTCAGACCTTGTAAAAGTGTGACTCAGGTAGCAATTAGGGTGTTGGCTATCGCGGTAAGAGAAATCATCTTAATCTATGGCACGGATGAGCACTCTGTCTACAAAGGCTGTGATCTTACTCTCATCCCAGTCAACAAAAGATTTAGGGAACTTTCCTGTTAATTCGGACTCCGAGCTTATTCATTTTCTATACAGCTGCGCTTAATTCATGAGCTTTGACGGATACTTCGAAAGAATACAGCGAAAAATGAACGCTGCGAGCTCATTAGAGACACTTGTAGTCTGGCGAAAAAGGATCAACATTGGTAATTCTGGTTTGCCCTACAAAACTCAACAAGGGCGCTTAGTCGCACATTGCTATACATCGTTCAAAGAAGAAAAAAGTAAGAGGAAAAAATATGACGACCTTGATAACGCAGGATGAGGTGGTTCAATGTGTGAAACAAGAGCTTGAATTGACAGGCATTGCAGATAAAAAGCATGCAGCGCCCGATCTCAGCCAATTACTACCAGAAGTGAAGTGCACGATTGTCGAAGTGCTCTTGCTTCATACCCGAGGCAATCAGGCTCAGGCCGCACGAATGCTTGGAATGAATCGTGCTACATTGCGAAAGATATATAAACAAAGCCTTAAACGATGAATGCTATCTATTAGCAAGAAGCGGCTTTTGCAAATCCTGCCAATCGCTGCATTAGAATGGTACAAAAGCCGCCAAAGAGAACAAAACGTCCTCTATTCTTCCTCAAGGTGCCTCATCGAAAGTCTTGGACGGATTTTAAAAAGGCACCAAGAAGGGGAGCGAGACTAGAGTCGCCACAACCAACCGTCAAGCATCTTCTTAATTACCAGCACCACTTCTTCTGTATACCATCCACTAACCTTACTAAGGCCACTTCTAAAGTCAAACTCGAGCGAAGATGAATGTATCGAGGCCAATGAAGAGTTTGAGTGTCCTCATTGTGGTGAAACCTTGAGCTATGGATCATTGCTTGGTGCCCAGCATATAACGATTGAAGTTGTGGATTATTAAAAGTGCGCTATTGGTCATTCAGAATAATTGAGCCATCTGCAAAGTGAATAAGTAGTCATCTTTATAAGTGGAGCTTATATTGGTTTGAGCAAAAAACTATCAGGAAATTGGCGTTTACACTAAGCAATAAATGTCCAAAAATGACTCATTGTGAACATTGGTCGTTTGTGACCGCTGGTCGTCTAGCACGCTCTAGTCATGACCGACCAGCTGGTGTAAGGTCGAATATGAGTTAACGACCTAGCCATCTTCGGAATCACTCAACTTATTGATAAGCTCTTGCCTCTCCTCTTTGCTCAGTTTTGCAATCAAGCAAGCTAACTTGGCAGAGCTTTCTTCTTCACAAAAGAAATAGTTCAAAGGAACACCTAGTTCGTCAGCAATGAGTTTTAGTGTTTGTATGTCAGGAGTGTGTTTTGCTTTCTCATACTGATTCATTCTGGCGCTTGCTGAACCCTCATCCATACCTATTCTCACTCCCAAGGCTTTCTGGGAGAGTTTGGCTTTTTTACGCGCTTCTTTAAGTCGCGTTGGGATTGGGCTAGTAAATGACATTTTCGGTTCATGTTTAAAAACCTACAGTAACTAAGATTTTCTTAGTTTTGTCGATTTCTGTATACTAAGCAATCCTTAGTTTTTAGAACCGCATGAGTTGTAAATGAAACGTTCGACGAAAATCAGTGCGATTATGCACAAGTTATTGATTGAAAAAGGTATGGATCGTTTTTCGGTTATTGAGTTACGCGACGCCTCTCTTTCTATTAGTGATTTTAGGAAGGAGCCTGATGAGGCAAGAAAAAGACTCTACAGACAAATTCTTCGCTTTGTGAGAAACGGTTGGCTTCAAAGTGAGGGAGAGGGACGAGATAAAAGGTACTTTCAAACAGATCTGTTTCGCTCTCTTAACGTGAAGCCCAAAGTAGAACGAAAGAAAGTCCCCTCCTTAGTTGAACCCTATTCAGATTACTCGGTATTGCGCCATGAGCGAAACCAGTACAAAGCTGAGTTAGAGATTGTTTTGGGTGAGATCGACGAATATCAATCACTCAATCGTCGTTTCCCTGAACTAGAACAAAGGCTCAACCCTATGTTGCAACAAGCGAGAGATCGCTCTGCACACCTATTTGGCAAAGTGAACGTACTGACCAATGTGATCAATACCATCTCTTCGGATGTCGTCGAATGTTGAGAAAATGGCAACGAGAGTGCTCTGAAAAAGCGTTAAAAAACTACAAAAGCAGCCAGCACCACTTTTTTTGCCAAGCTACTCCAGGGGCTGGAAAAACAGTATTGGCGGCAACTATTGCCTCTAGGTTATTGAAGGACGGTATGGTAGATCTTATTTTATGTTTTTCACCGTCGTTAACGGTATCAGATGGGATAAAAAGAACCTTTTCAGAAGTTCTCAATCGCGCTTTTACTGGTGGTCTAGGTTCGATAGGACAGTCGCTTACCTACCAGTCTATCCAATTTCTCAGCGAAGAGTTTTGGCAGACGCTACGTAACTATAGAGTGTTTGTAGTGTTTGATGAGATACATCATTGTTCTGGTTCTGAGTATGAAAAAGCGAATGTATGGGGGCAACAGATCCTAACCAAGATTCAAGGACTGGCTACCTACACCTTAGCACTATCAGGTACACCTTGGCGTTCAGATGCATTACCGATAGTGATGGCACAGTATAGCGACCCTGATGGGCAGATCTTGGTCGACTATCAATATACTCTCCAGCAAGCCGTTGCCGACCATGTTTGCAGAACACCAAGAATTGTACTGGTAGACAATGAACACTTGTCGATAACTAGCGACGGAAAAACAGAATCGTTTTCGTCGATCCTTGAGATGCTAAAGCAAAATAAAGCTCCTTATCAGAGCGTAATTCACAATCAAGAGGCTATGGAACACCTTCTCGAACTTGGTTGTAGAAAGCTCGCCGAGATACGAACTCAAAATCAGTATGCAGGAGGACTAGTCGTTGCCTCTTCTGTTCAACACGCCGAAGAGATCAAAAAGATACTTTTGGAAAAGTGCCAACAAACCGTCTCCATCGTGACCTATCGTCACGAGGAGCCTTTGGCTGAGATTGAACGCTATCGGAACGACAGTACTCAGTGGATAGTCAGTGTTGGGATGATTAGTGAGGGTACAGATATTCCCAGGCTTCAAGTTTGCTGCCATATGAGTTCAGTTAAGACGGAACTTTACTTTAGGCAAGTTCTGGGGCGAGTTCTTCGAGTGAATAATGACTCGAATCAACAAGCTTGGTTATTCACTTTCGCAGAACAGAGCTTGATAGAGTTTGCCGAGCGAATAGAACAAGATATTCCCGAATCCTGTATGTTTATTAGTGGAGATACTCCTGAAACATTTGTAGCGAGAGAGTTAGGACGAAAGGAAGCGGCTAAGGGCTTCAATATTGATCTCGTAAGCAGCAATGTTGATTTGAGATGGAATGGCGCCACTGACCTTGGTTGCATGGTAGATATTGTTCCTAGCCTTTCTAATGAGGTTCTGTTTGGCACGTTCAAGCAGCGTATTATTTCAGCATTTCAAACAGTTTGATACTGGATCGCTGTATGGGTATTTAGTCAAACTTTCTTCAGGGGCTTCAAAAACGAACACCAATCTTTCTTGGATTGGTGCTCGTTAGTATTATGAGGAAGTATCTCAATAAAGTTTGATCGTTTTTGTCCTGAGAGGTGTTGGGGCGACTAGCGCTAACTCGCATTTACCCCAAAGTGTATCTACTTCTCATGTGTTTGAGCTGTTACCCGACCGAAAAACATCCAGTTAAATTTAGCGACGATATCAGCGTAAAAGCTACGCTTCAATCATTTAAATTGGTTTATTTATGGCTGGATTTATACGAATTAGCTAAAGAAGCAACTAAGGGTAAGCTTGACTGTTCTTTGAGAGATCTAGAGCTATGGTCGATTGATAGAACGGAGCTGAGTAATCCTGAAAGATTTGGTTGTATTGCTCACGGCTATCAAGCACAAAAGCAACTCGAACGTGGTCTAGGTTGTATGTCGTTAAAACAGAACGTAACCAACCTGCCAACGAATTCTCCAAAAGCGCTCTACAGCCCACGAACCACACCCATGTTTGCTGATCACTTCGAATAATATCTAAGATTTCTGACTTGTATCGATACCCATCTCCCATTGAAGTTAGGTCTATGTACACAACATTAGCACCCAGTCCATGGTTAACGCGGTTGTAGATATCTTGAAGCTCTTTACCGCATTCACTATCAAATGTGTGGAACCTCATCATGCCCAACTCCCAATAGCCATTTATTAAGCGTTCTGGTGTACCTAAGGGCCAGCTATCAAAGGTGTATAAATCATTATCTTTACGCATCTACAAAACTTATTTTTATGAACAGATTAGAGAAGTGGAGTCTAATGGTTGGACACATAAGCCAATACCTTTGGTGGTTAATCCGGCTCATGCGGCATATCTCTGTTTGCTAAAGTAGATTTCTTCAGATGGGAGACCGTTGAGTCCCTGATAATTACGCTCCTCATTATAAAACATCATGTAGTGCACGATTTCAAGCTCTACTTCGCGGGGTGTGCTGTTAGATTTTAGTAAATCTCCTCATATTTCAGACTTCGCCATAATTGCTCAATAAAAAAATTGTCGACCGAGCACTTTAGCCAAAAATCATTTGTTTGATTAGAAAGTGGTAAGCTCGTCAAGGGATTACATAAAATATTCCTCCATGCGGTTAAGCTAATGATCGTTAGCCTAATGATCGTTAGCTTAACTTCCCAAGCTCCCTCACAACTATTAAGAAATCCTCACCATTTTGTGTCATTTTATTTGGGCTGACACAAATCTGTCCACCGACGTTTCAGATCTTCCTAAACCCTACTAAATTTGACTGCCAAACTTCATGTTGACCAAAACACTGAGAGGAGGTCATCATGAGAAAGTTATCTTCTGGAAAATGCAGTGGCATCAAAAGGCCATTTAAGCTTGAAGAGATCTGGCGGATCAGAACTAGGCTGGAGATTGAAAATGATCTGATGCAGCTCGCATTACTGAACCTAGCTATAGATAGCAAGTTAAGAGCGAGTGATTTACTAAAGCTACACGTTTACGATGTTTCTTCGCAAGGGGTTATCTATGAAAGGGTTCAGTGCATCCAGCAAAAAACTGGCACCGATGTCCACTATGAGATTACTCCCAGAACACAGCAAAGTATTAGCCGATGGATTTTTGCAGCATCCCTAGAGGCAAGCAGCTTTCTATTCCCGAGTAGCCGACGCTTTGGGCAACCTATCAGCTACTCATTCTATCGTTCAATTATCAGGAACTGGGCTGTAAAACTGGGATTGAATGCTGACTATTACGGCACTCATTCCATGCGCCGAACCAAAGCCACGTTGATATATGCCAGAACGAAAAACATCAGGGCCGTACAGATTTTACTTGGACATTCGAAGCTAGATAACACAATTCGATACCTTGGAGTTGAGCTAGAAGACGCTCTGAGGTTGTCTGAAAAAACAGACTGCTGACATGCCGTCGCGACTAAAGGCTTTTCTTCTGAAAAGCCTTTGCCCCTAAACGTGTTTAGTGGATAAACTATCAATAGATTGATTTGTGCGTAAGCTTGTTTCACCAGTTTTTAGTTCCAGATACGACAAAGCTACAGGCAATGCCTATGGCTTTGTAGACAGCTACAGGAGGTTGTCATTCAAATCGAAAAGGGAACACATTCTGTGTGCAGCGTCGGGTGTTTATCACCAAAGTATATAGGAGGAAAAGCACCTAGACTTATCGTATGTCCTCGGTGGTCTGCTTTGAAACTAAGCCAAGTTCAATCCGATACAATTACTTCTGGCCAGACAGTAAATAGTAACTCCAAGAAAAAGCAGGGATACCCGAGGCTCACAAAGTTAGTTTAAAGTTAAGAACCGTATGTGGAAAGCTTACTTCTCCCCCAAAGTGTGCAAGGGCAAGTTGATACTTGAATTTAAACTCCATAATTTGGCCTACTTTTTCTTCATGTCTAGAGCTTTATCTTTATAATGCTGCCAAATTTGCTACCCCACTCTATTAACAACGTTTATTTTCAGGGTCGCAGTTATAGCCATTCTTTTTTAGGTATGTGCTCGCATGAACAGCAGCAATGTACATTTTCGCTAGGTCATCGACAAGACATAGCCCAGCACGTCTCCACCGCATTTGCTTTTCTTCGCTTTCAGACCCAATGAGATCATATAATGGACCGTCATAAAGATTTTGAATACTTAGCTGGGCTTGTTTTTGGTTAATTAGAAAAGCAGAAATGAGTCTCACTTCCTGTTCATTGAGTGACCAGACGATCATGTCATGCTCTAAGCTTTTTGGCGTGATTCCCGCGCTTTGAACGATAGGATAGCTTCCAGGACTTGCACTGACAAAGCCCTCATGCATACCTAGTAAAAGCTGAGGTATAGCTACATCTGCACGATGTAGCCTCTTTGCCCAGTCTTGAGTATCCAGATCTGCTGTGCCCTTTTTGGCTTCCGACCAATCAACTTGATCACCATACGTTGCTAAAGCGTCTCGGATAACAGCTTCAAAGTAGAGGAGAAATGACTTCCTCTTTCTCCGTTCGGTATAAATGTGTTTGATTATAGGTGTTATAACCGCCGTTCCCAAAACGACTATTACGGCTGCTATTATTCGCCCATCTAGAACTATTCCTAGCGAAGAGGGTGCAGTACCCGAAAGCTCTTCTGCTAATAAAAGAGGGGAGAAGACAAAGCTTCCCCCTATATTTAATAGTAGTTTCATGTTCGTCAGAACATTCTTGGTCCTTCCATATACAACTTCCTTCTCTTTGGTATGTAATTCCTTTCTTTTTGCCGACTTACACTTTAGTGCGAACACGCCTACAAGCTCTTTTCTATCATTGTAGTTCATCCAGTGTTACCTGTATTTTATACGTATATTAAATTCACAAGTGCTCATTTATTAACCTACAAGATAATCCGCTTGTTTGACAGAAATATGCGTCACTCAAAAAGAATTTTGTTAAAAACTGAGAAGTGAGCCAATCTTGAGTTTATTGCAGAGAGCAAAGGTGGATTGGTAGTGTTCTATCATAGGAGCCAATAAATGGAGTGCTCTGAACTAGCAGTTTGCATACTGCGTTAAGCGGTCGACATCAATAATACTGGACAATCATCTAAATTTGACTGCCATACTTGAGCTAATTTAAGCCTTTCTAATTTAGCAAAACCGTAACTTATTTATGTCCAGAAACGTGTTTCAGCGGATGGTCAAGAAAAATCATAAATGCCTAGCCAGTAGTGAGCTGTGCGAGCGTCAGGAGTGGCTTTATTATTTTACTTTACCATCATTCCCATAAATACCCTTTTGGCAGGGTGATGGTCTTCACGTAGTGAGACCATCGCCTTGCTAAGCCTTCAGGGATAAAAAAGCGTACACACCATTATACATAGTATGTACGCTTTATAGACCCAAAAGAAGCATTGCCAGTAAAGGGTTGTCACTCACTCACACGCAAATAGACATATTTTTTACTGTATACTCCCATGTGGAGGTCTTTTTAATTCAATATCACTAAAAAGTGATTAGAAGTTCGCAGAGCGAGGAGTACGTGGGAATGGGATCACGTCACGAACGTTGCCCATACCAGTTACGTAAGATACTAGGCGCTCGAAGCCTAGACCGAAGCCTGCGTGTGGCACTGTACCGTATTTACGTAGGTCGCGGTACCAGCTCATATGTTCAGGATCGATACCCACTTCACGCATACGTGCATCTAGAATGTCTAGGCGCTCTTCACGCTGAGAACCACCGATGATTTCGCCGATGCCCGGTGCTAGAACGTCCATCGCTGCAACTGTTTTACCGTCATCGTTAGCACGCATGTAGAATGCTTTGATGTCTTTCGGGTAGTTCTTAACGATTACAGGTGCTTTGAAGTGTTCTTCAGCAAGGAAACGCTCGTGCTCAGAAGACATATCGATACCCCATTCAACTGGGAATTCGAACTCACGACCTGAATCAAGAAGGATCTGGATTGCGTCAGTGTAGTCAACCTGCGCGAAGTCAGAAGAAACGAACTGCTCTAGACGAGTGATTGCTTCTTTGTCGATGCGTTGAGCGAAGAACTCAAGGTCATCGCGACACTCTGCAAGCACTGCTTTAAACACGTACTTGAGCATGTCTTCAGCCAGTTTCGCTACATCATCCAGTTCTGCGAACGCAACTTCAGGCTCAACCATCCAGAACTCTGCTAGGTGGCGGCTTGTATTTGAGTTTTCAGCACGGAAAGTAGGGCCGAAAGTGTAAACTTTGCTTAGCGCACAAGCGTAAGCTTCTGCGTTTAGCTGACCAGATACGGTTAGGAACGTCTCTTTACCGAAGAAGTCTTCGTTGTAGTCCACTTTACCAGCGTCAGTGCGAGGAAGGTTTTCCATGTCTAGCGTAGATACACGGAACATTTCACCAGCGCCTTCAGCATCTGAAGCCGTGATCAACGGCGCAGATACCCAGAAGTAACCTTGCTCGTGGTAGAAGCGATGGATTGCTTGAGATAGGCAGTTACGTACACGTGCTACTGCACCGATTACGTTTGTGCGCGGACGTAGGTGCGCAACTTCACGTAGGTACTCGATTGAGTGACGAGTTTTTGCCATTGGGTAAGTTTCAGCATCTTCAACCCAACCAACCACTTTAACGTCAGTGGCAGCAAGTTCGAAGTCTTGACCCTTTGCAGGAGATTCAACAATCTTACCAGTTACTTCAACAGAGCAGCCAGTCGTTAGCTTTAATACTTCGTCTTCGTAATTATTAAGATTATTTGGGACCACGGCCTGAATCGGGTCGAAACAAGAGCCGTCATATATGGCAAGGAAAGAGATTCCAGCTTTGGAATCACGACGTGAACGGATCCAGCCACGAACAGTCACTTCGCTGTCTACTGCTAGCTGACCTTTCAATACGTCTGATACAGGCGCGTAAGTCATGTTTTCAATATTCTCCATTGAGGTAAAAATTCAACTCAACGCTTACTTAAAGTACTTGTCTAATAACATTTTTGTTCAAAAAACAAGCTAAGCGCTGAGTTGGGTAGCATTTTACAGATTCAACGAGACATATTACCTGTCAATTCGCTCGCATCAACCTTTATATTCGTTTTGATGGGGAGAATCTCTCTATTTATTCACTCTTTGGTGCTCTGAAAGTGTGAATTGGTTTAGTAATTGCTCTAAACGTTCGGATAGATGCTCTAAATCAACACTAATATCACGCGTGTGTGATGCTGATTGCGATGTGTCGTTAGCATGCAGTGTGATCACATCTATTTTAGATTGAATATGCTGACTTACATCAGATGTGGTTTGCGTCTGGTTTTGGATATCTTCTGCATGTCTGAGCACTTGGCGCATTTCGTCAACAACGTTATGCATTGTGGCTGATAGTGCCTCGACATCGACAGAGCGTTGATGAGCAAACTGGCAGACGGTATCAACAGAAGTTAATGACTCTTCACTTCCTTGCTGGAATTGAGAAATGATATGTTCAATATTACCAGTGGCCTCAGCCGTCCTAGAAGCCAGGTTACGCACTTCTTCCGCGACGACCGCAAAACCGCGTCCTTGCTCTCCGGCTCGGGCGGCTTCAATAGCAGCATTCAACGCGAGCAGATTGGTTTGTTCTGCAATACCTTTAATAACCACAAGAATGGACGACACTTCTTCGGTTCTTTGGTTTAGAGAGCTGATTTTTTCCCGTACAGTATCAATGTTACTCACTAGTTGTTTGATGTCTTCACTTACATTGTGTGCTTGGCTTGCACTATGAGTGGCGACATCAACGGTGTGATTGACCAAAACAGTAGCGTTGTTAGTCGAGTCCTCAACCGCAGTTTGTTGCTGCAACATATCGGTGATATTACTTTGTACTTCGTTGGTCTCTAGCTGTTGGTTATTGGCCGCTTTATCTGTGGACTGCGCGACAGCAGTTAGTTTACTCGCGGAGTCGGCAAGTGAGTGAGAGGTGTCTTGCACACGTTCTAAGCTTTCGGAGACCGTATCCATGAATGAATTGATTGCAGTAGAAAGTTGGCCCACTTCATCCTGTTGGTGATGCATAAGTCGTTGAGATAGATCTTTGCTATGGCTCACATTCGACATGAATTTCGACGTTCTTTGAATTGGTCGTACAATGATTTTCTGAATCAAACTCATCGTTATGATGAAGCCCACAAATGCGATTACGGCCATTATTCCCATCGCAAACATTGCCTGTTTACTGATCATTGAATTGACATGATTCATGTTGTATTCCAAGCGAATCGCGCCCAACACTTCTCCTGCTGGTGCAACGTGGCAAGAAACGCAGTTGGTGCCACGGTAATTTTCGCTCGATTTCATTGGTAGTGCGACTACTAACCCTTTGCCCCAATCGGCTGAGATTGGTTCAATCACCAGTTCACCATTCAACGCTCGTTGATCAATATCATCGACAGGCTGCTGGTTTTGTTGCCCAGGTCCGTAAAGTTTGGTCACAGTATCAGCTCGCAGCACGCGAACTGCTTCAATGCCTTCTTGGGCCAGGGCCTTTTGACGTAAGGTTTCTTTTTGCGACATGGTGCCTGTAAGCATCATCATATTTAGGCTATCGAAATAATTACTAGCCTTATCATGGAGTTGTTCACTAAGAACATCATTGATTAAGGTTTTTTGTTGATGGTATTGGTAAGCCGTAGAGGCAGCTAGAACGCAGCTGAAGACAGCAATTAACGCCAGTAAGAGCTTAAAAGTGATAGTTGAGCGCATAAATTTATAAGTGTAATTGGAACGAACTGCACAATATTAATGTGCACAAATGCGCACTGCGAACAACGAAATGAATGATTGTGACCCCACACATGTTGGGGATATGTAATTGTGATGTGAGTGCTGTGTAATCAAATGTTTGGCGCGTGACAAAAATACGACGCCGAGACAAAAGTTTTGATTACTTGCGCTGAGAGCCCTCCACGTTTTGTTGCGTTTGTATTTAGTAAAGTTGAACCAAAACATACGTCATTTTTGAGAGCAGCACATGTAATCACGCGTAATTTTGGCATAAACCGTTGCTCGCATCTACACTGAAAATTGATAGAAGTGAAGTACTTGTAGTTAGTGGCTCACATCTTTCTGAAGGGGAGGATAGCGTGAAGACTTCAGAATATAAGATACTCGTAGTTGACGATCAACCAGTGGTCAGGAAAACATTAACGATCTGTTTGAATAACTTAGGTATAAAGAAAGTTTTAGAAGCTGAAAATGGCAAGAAAGCAAAGGAGCTTGTGGCGTTTGACGAATTCGACGTAATTTTTTGTGACTTGAATATGCCAGTAGAGGATGGCTTCGAGGTGCTGATGTTTTTAGGTACCATGAAGTTTCCAGGTGCTGTCATAATCATTAGTAGTGAAGAACAAGAAATCTTAGCATCTACATCTAACTTAGCGCGCTTTTATGACTTGAACATTATAGGGTGTGTAGAAAAACCTATAACGTTTAAAGTGGTTCAAAATATCATAGAGGGAATTGAAGCGTTACCCACTCTTAAACGTACAGAAACACAACTTTTCGAACTGCCTGAAGATGAACTAGTTAAATACCTAGAAGCACAGAAAATTGAGGCTTACTTTCAACCTCAAGTAGATCTGGCGTCAAGAAAGATGAAAGGTGTAGAAATTTTAGCACGAATTAGTGATGACCAAGGTTCATTGATCCCACCGGATAGTTTTATTCCCACAGCAGAAAGGTCTCCTTCTATCATACTTGATCTTACGAAGAATGTTATTGATAAGGCCTTGAAAGAAATATCAGAAAACTATGACTCTTTTTGTGATCTAACATATGCGTTTAATATATCAGGGAAAGTTTTAGAAAATAATGACTTTCCCAATTGGCTCTGTAGAACGGTTGATAAGTATGGTATTCCACATGAAAACATTATTTGTGAGTTAACTGAAACAGCAATAAGCTCCAGCCCGACTATTGTCGATACTCAAATGCTCAGGTTGAGAATTATGAAATTTAAGTTATCTATCGATGACTTTGGTACTGGGTACTCATCAATAGCTAAGTTACATACGATCCCATTTAATGAAATAAAAATAGATAAAGAGTTTGTTTTTAACTGTCTCACTAACATTAAATCTGCTGCGATTGTTGAGCAAAGTATAGCAATGGGAAAAGCGCTAGGAATGTCAGTTGTTGCAGAAGGTATTGAAAGCATTGAGGTGGAGGAGTTTCTAATTAGTAAGGGTTGTGAAATAGGACAGGGATATTTTTATTACAGACCAACTAAGTCTAGTGAAATAATAAATGTAATTAATGAATTTAACTTTAATAGTGAGAGTCGTTAATGAAGTTTTCTATTAAGTTACCTTTATTATTTTTTATATTAAGTTTGGTTATGCTAAGTGCGGTTACATTTGTTTCATGGAAAGGTAAAGATATTCTTCAGGATACCACTTTAACAAATATAGAAAGGGAAGCCACTTTATTAATTAGACTAATAGAGAGAAATTTATTTGAACGATATCACGATGTACAGGCTTTTAAACTTTCTTTAGGTCAATTTGAAGTGAATTATTTAGACAAAAACGCTCTCAGTCCTAAAGTTATAGATAACCTGAATGATTTTGTAAGAAATTATAAGGTGTATAGACGAGTAATAATATTTGATTCTAATGGAAATGTTTTAGCTAGCAACTCTGAAAATCCTTTTGGAAAGGAACTCATAGATCTTGATATAAGCCCTAGTAAAATACGTGATAGCATCTGGTTTCAAGAGGCTATGAATGGTCTTACGCTTGAGCCAGAGCAACCAGAAAGCAGTTATGTAACGGGTCCGAATCGATATTTGATTGATAATAACTCTAACTCTTTCGATATGCTTTTTGCATCAGTTATTCGCAACGCTAATGGTCAAAGTATAGGACTTTGGGTAAATGTCGTCGATTTTAGCGCGGTCGAAAAGATAGTTGAGGAAACATATGAGCTACTTTCAAGCCGAGGGCTGCAAAGTGCAGAGCTAACCATCCTTGATGATCAAGGAAGAATTATCGTGGACTATGATCCTGTTGGACAGAGTAAGTCAAGATATACACGAGATTTTAGTGTCTTAAGTCGTTTGAATCTAGCAAATAATGGTGTCGAGGGAGCAAGACTGGCGGTCGCAGGGCTCAGTGGGTCTAATATTTCAAGACATTTTCGAAAACAAGTGCAACAAGTTACAGGTTACGCACATACCAGTGGTGCTTATGATTATCCTGGTCTGGGTTGGTCTGCAATGATTCGTGTTGGTGTTGATGAAGCATTTTACGAGTCTGACTCCCTTTTTAAAAATACATTGCTTCTTTCAATACTAATTTTGGGTTTGATTTTACTAGTATCATTCTATTTGGGCAAACAGATTGCTCGTCCGCTAAGTGCCTTAGCGCTGAGTATTAAGCGATTAGCAAGTGGAGAGAAGAATATAGAGCTTCCTGCTATTTACGGTAAAAATGAACTAGCGGTTATGGTAGCAGAGCTTAATAATTTAAAAGAAATTGTTATCGAAAGAGAAAGGCTGACGAAAGAAACGGATGAACAAAAGTTTTTGTTAGATATTCAGAGTAAAGCAATAGACTCTACAGCATCAGGAATAATTGTTACTGATATTAATCGGGAAGATTATCCAATTATTTTTGCAAATAGAGCTTTTGAAATTCTTACAGGTTATTCTAAAGAGGAAGTTCTTGGTAGAAACTGTCGATTTTTACAAGGTGACGATAAAGAACAAGATGGTTTGGAGGCGATACGTGAGGCTCTAAAAAACAACTCATCTATATCTGTTATTTTGCGGAACTACCGTAAAGATGGAACATTATTCTACAATAATTTAAGAATTGACCCAGTTTTTGATGATGAAAATAAAATCACACATTTCATTGGTATCATTACTGATATAACAGAGATAAAAAGACGTGAAGAAGAGACAAAGATTAAGCTGGAAAGAGAAATACAAACTAGAACAAAAGAAGCTAGAGAGTCTGAGACTCGATTAAGAACGGTATTTGATACCGCTTTAGATGGCACCGTTGTTATCGACAAAAATGGAATTGTATTAGATATTAATCGATCAACTGAACTTATATTTGGACGTGTTAGAGAAGAACTAATCGGAGAGAATGTTTCTATACTTATGCCATCCAGTTATGCTCATGAACATGATGAATATATTCGTAAGTTTTTGTTTACTGGTGATAAGAAGTTAATTGGAACTCCAAGAAAAGTTAAAGGTTTGCATAAGTCAGGACGTGTTTTTCCAATAGAGATATCTGTAGGAGAAACTAAGGTTGATGACTCTCAAGTGTTTGTTGGGATTATAAAAGATATAACTAGTCAAGAGGATACAAAGCAACGAGAATTAATGCTTCAAAACGAACTACGTGAACGAGAAGTTATCTACAGAGCCGCTTTTAGCCAAGCCGCTGTAGGAATTTGTCGTGTTAGTTTAGAGGGAAGTTTCATCGAAGTTAACGATAAAATGTGTGACATATTTGGCTACAGTGAAAAGCAATTACTTTGTATGTCAGTAGAAGAGGTTACTCATCTCGACGACCTCAACAAAAGTCGAGCAATGATGTCTTTATTAATTGAAGGTAAAAAGCGTAGTTTTTCAATAGACAAGCGATATCTTAGTAAAGAAAAAGGAATATTTTGGGCTACGGTTTCTGTATCGGCTGTTTTAGACGATGATAATCAACCTAAATATTTTATATCAGTAATAGAAGATATATCTAATCGGAAGAAAATTGAGAAAGAGCTTCGATCGGCGAAAAGATCTAGAGATGAGTTATTAAGGGGTATGCGCTTAGCTTCGGATGCAGGAGGAATTAGCAATTGGGTGCTGAACACGGAATCAGGAGTTTTTAAGTGGGACGATAAGATGTATGAGCTTTATGGCGTCCAAAAAGGCACTAAGCTTTCAGTAAAAGATTGGGAAGGAGCAATACATCCAGACGATTACGAACAAGCAACAAATGCCTTTACTAAATCTCTAGAAACCAAGGAAGTATTCAACGCTGAGTTTAGAATAATTAATCAAGATACAGATCAAATTCGGTGGATAAAAGCGGCTGGAGATGTTGTCTTCGACAAAGAATCTGGTGATGAGATGGTTTTTGGAGTTAACGTGGATATCACTGATGAGAAGGATGCTCAAGCTGCTTTAGAGCGTGAAACCTTATCGGCAAAACAGGCTAATGCTGCGAAGTCTCGTTTTCTCGCTACCATGAGTCATGAAATACGTACGCCTATGAATGGTGTAATCGGTATGGTTGATTTACTTAAAGAAACAAATCTGAGTACAGATCAGCACAGTATGGTTCGTACAATACGTGATTCATCGTTTTCTTTGCTAGAGATAATAAACGACATATTAGACTTTTCAAAAATAGAGTCAGGAAAAATCGAGCTTGACCTTACCACTGTAAATATTCTCAGTTTAATTGAAAAAACCCTAGATGCCTTATGGGTTAATGCTCATCAGAAAGGTATCAGTTTGTATCTTTATTTCGAAAATACAATTCCTCAAGAACTACTGCTAGACACCGTTAGAATTCGTCAAGTCCTTCTAAATTTGTTAGGTAACGCTATCAAATTTACAAGTAGCGAAGAGAAAAAAGGAGTTATCAAATTATGTGTAAGTTATCAAAACAATAGTTTAAGAATCTCAGTTGACGATAACGGAGTAGGAATGAGCCCAGAGCAAGTGTCTCGACTCTTCACTCCTTTCGTTCAAGCGGACAGCTCAACTACACGAAAATTTGGAGGTACAGGTTTAGGGCTTAGTATTAGCAGATCCTTTGTTGAGCTTATGGGAGGACAAATAGAAGTTTCAAGCAAGCTTGGTTACGGAAGCTGTTTTTCATTCTCCATTCCCGCAGAGCCTAATGAATCGTCGCCAGCACTCTACAGTTATGAACTATCGAGTTTTAAAGTTGTATTAAAAATCGATGATGAAAACTTATCTCATATTGTCAGAAAAATGCTTTTGGACCTCAAGGTGGCAGATATTTTTGATGAGATTGAAAAATTAACGAATCAGAGTGAGTCGAGCATTATTTATATTGGTGACCAAGCAAACCAATTAGATGAAAATAGTAAATGCCGTGTTTTAGAAGTCATAGATAATCCAACAGCAATTAAAGGTTATATTAAACCTAATAAGTATGTGATTGGTACACATCCTTTCAAACCCAGTGATTTTATTACGGCCCTTGCGGTGTTATCTGGAAAAGAAAGCCCTGACTTTGATTGGTCTGAGTGCCTTTATGGTAAAGATAATTGTCAGTTTGATTCGAATGATAAGGATAAAAGTGGCATCACTATACTTTGTGCTGAAGATCAACCGACTAACCAGTTAGTTCTATCTCAACAGCTGGACCATCTTGGTTTCAGTTATGATATGGCTTCTGATGGAAAAGAGGCTTTTGAACGATGGTCAGAGGGAGATTATGACTTAGTATTAACAGATTGTCATATGCCAAGGATGGATGGATTTGAGTTGACATCAGAAATAAGGCGAGTAGAGGAAATGAGGGGCGAGGGGAGAACACTAATTATCGCCCTTACCGCTAATGCAATGTTAGGTGAGGCTGAGCATTGTTTAGAAGCCGGTATGGATGACTACATAACTAAACCTGTGGAGTTAAAAACGTTGAATAGAGTGCTGTCGTTACGCTTAAGGGGAAAAACATTAAGAAACAAGAGTGATACAAAGCTGATTGAAACATCGCATATGAATTCAATTGAGAAGGCTAATTTCTCTAAATTGATCGATTATGATCATCTATCCGCCGTTATCGGGTCTGACAATGTGGAGATGCAGAAAGCAGTGCTCTCAATGTTTTGGGATAATATTGTTCGAGACATAGAGAAGCTAGAAGTTGCCATTAAAGAGGCTAACCTTGAACTAGTGAGAAACCTTGCTCATGGAGCTAAGGGCGCGGCTACATCAAGTGGGGTATTGTCATTAGGGGTTTTATTCAAAAGGTTAGAAGAAAACTACGTCAATGCTACGAAAGTTGACTCTCTTATGAGAGAGATAAAGCAGCTCATTAAACAAGTTGAGAGCCAGTTAATGCAAGAGAATATAATTTAGCGTTCCTTTAGGAGATATGGATGTTTAACTCAAATACGATAGATCAAGCTCCTTTCGACTCCTTCGAAGAAGCTAGTCGCTTTACACTGAAGTATCTTCATAAAAAGTATGGATTTGGCGCCTGGATGTTAACAAGAAAAAATGAAGAAGATTGGATCATTTTGCAGGTAGAAAGCGACAAGTACAATATTAAGGAGCTATCGACGTTGGTTTGGAGCGATTCGATTTGTAGCCGAATGGTACAAGGTAACGGGCCTAGGTGGGCTCCTTCTGTGCAAGCTATTGAAAATTACAAATGTGCACCTATAAACCAACAGCTAAGTATTTGCTCTTATGTTGGAATCCCTATCTGTTACCCTGATGGGGAGTTGTTTGGAACATTGTGTGCTATAGATACTGCAGTTCATAAATCTATTCCATCTGATGGGCAAGCCACGGTAGAGCTTATTTCAAAGCTTTTGTCTAGCATGCTGTGTATGGAAATAGAGAGAAATACCGCGGCGAGTAGACAAATGTATCACCTCCCAAGTCAGTTTAAGGACGCTGAGACTGGTTTTTTTAATAGATTAGGTTGGTCTATATTTTTAGAAAAAGAGCAGAGCGATGTCAGAACCGTTGGTGTTCCATTATATATAATTGCTATTGATGCACTGGGTATATTTGATGAGAGTGGAGATTCTTATAAGAGTAATTTATACAATTTATGTGAAATTTTAAAAAATTTTCAAAGAGGTGATAATTATATAGCCAGACTAAATGATAGCATCTTTACCATATTAGTACATGATATAAACACTATAGATTTTAATAATCTATACCATGAGTTGTACAAAAATATATCTAATTTAGATCTTCAGGTTAAAATCGGATGTAAGAAACATTTATATAATAAAAACTTAGACGATACAGTTATTGAAGCTATAAAAGACGCTCAATAAGAATAGAGATGTTATAATTTTCATTAATTAATATCTCGACAGCATGTTTCATATAATTTTCTTTTTAATTTATATTTTTTTGATAGCTTCTGGTTTGTCGGCGTTCTTTACGAACTAGGACTAATTTATTAACACTAATCAACTCGCGTGATCGACTGGGTGTATTTGTTAGCCGTTGGTAACCTACGATAATTTTAAGCTGAAGTTGTCTGATTGCATATAGAAAAACTCGTATGGGTACTTTTGAATACAATGAGACGTTCTACAGTGTTCAATGTAAGCACGATGCCAATAGCCAGTTATCGTCCTTGAGTATGACTGGTGATATGAAGAAAGAATAACTAGTATCTACTAAATGGGTTGCATTGAGAGTTCTTTTTGTCATGAACTTACTTTTAGAAAGCTTGCACGTTGGTTCTGTGCTAAGGATAATAACCTTGTCGTTATTTATCGCTCTCTGCTCCATCATTAGGATTTTTTGTACATCGAGGAGTATGAGAAATACAGCGTGTATGTGAGTGTTTCTATCGAGACGTATTAATACTCAAATCGCGGTGTGAAAAGTCATTTAAAACAGAGGTTTACTAAGTTGTCATCTTATACATCTGAAATATACAAAGAGTTTATGTTCGAAGCAGCACACCATTTGCCACACGTACCAGAAGGTCACAAGTGTGGTCGTTTGCACGGACACTCTTTCCTTGTTCGTCTTTATGTAGAAGGTGAAGTTGATCCACATACAGGTTGGGTAGTGGATTTTGCAGAGATCAAAGCTGCATTTAAACCGATTTACAATCGCTTAGACCATTACTACCTAAACGACATTGAAGGGTTAGAGAACCCGACTAGCGAAGTGTTAGCAAAATGGATTTGGCAGCAGCTTAAGCCAAGCTTACCACTGCTAAGTAAAGTAGAAATCAAAGAAACGTGCACAGCTGGTTGTATTTACAAAGGCGAATAAGTCACTTTCTATTGAGCATTAAACAAGGCAAGCGAGAAGCTTGCCTTTGTTGTATCTGAATGGCCCAATTTTGATTATGCTTCACCAGCTAGCTTAATGGATGTCGTAGAATCCATTCTTTTTCATTATCACCCAATGTTGTTTCCTCTGTATTAATGAATCCGCACGTATCAAAAAAACTGATAGCGTATTGCTGACTTTGTGGAACAGTGGCGCAAAGAGAGGTGCTTTTAGGGTTAATGGTATACGCATAAAGGAACAGTTTACGCAATGCCTCACTCCCTACCCCTTGACGTTGGAAACGTTGATCAATCATCAAGTATTTAAGCTCCAGTTCGTATCGTTTAGCAAACGGCGCATGTTGGGAGAAACCTTTATCGATAACAAGGTAGCCTACTAATAGATCATCAGAATAAATCGTAAAGAACGCCTCTGACTTACTACGTTTTTGATAAGCCATTTCAAACGGTGTAAAAAATCCTTTTTGCTCTTCTTGCACATCCAATTGCATCAAACTTGAAAAATCTTTCAGTTTGGTGGGTTTAATCGCAATCATCGCTCAATCACAAATTGGCGGCATACCGTTATGCCACCACGAGTTTTTATAGAGTATTAAATCTATTTTAAGTAACTAACCGAGTGAAGAAAAGCTAGCAATGAAGAGGGTAATAATAACCTTGGTGAATGTATGCGCCCAATGTTGTGAGTAAGTGAGCACTGTCTGCCGTTTCTACGCCTTCAACAATGACCGTGCAGCGATACGTATTGCCCATAGCAATTAACTGACGCAAGGTTTCTATCTTTTTATCATCAGTTTTTAGGCCAATAACAAATTCTCGGTCGATTTTGAGATAGTCCGGATTCAGCTTGCTGATAAGCGCCACATTATTATTGCCGGTGCCAAAGTCATCAATACTGATTTTACAATCCAGAGCTTTTAGTTTCGCGACATTGCCATAAATCTCAGAGGTATAGTACATCGATGCATTTTCTGTGATTTCGATTGTCAGCAAACGGCAATCCCGATTAGATAGCTCTCTATATAGGATTGAAAAGTTACGCCCTCGCAGCAAAGAAGGACAAACGTTAATGCTGATAGGGATGGGCAACGCTTTTTGTTTGGTGTAGATGGAATCAATCACCAGTAAGGTATGAGTTAGCAGCAATCCATTGCGGATCAGTGTTTCAATAAACCGTTGCGTATTTTTTACCTTAAACCGGGAGAGGGCTTCGTAGTGCACAATCTTTTGTGCCGAAGTGTTATAAATCGGTTCCAGTTTTATTTTGAATTGTCGAATTGCGCACAAGTAAGCCATAAAGGCTTGTAGGGAGCGGTGACGCAGTATAATGAGAAAAAGTAAGCTCAGTAGAATGATACTTTGAAACGGTCCAGAGATGTAATACACCTCTTTATAGCCACTATTCTTTACGTGATAATTGAAAAAGCGTTCATTGGTGTTACCAATCTCTAACGACGTTCCGGTATTCGTTGATAGCTTCATACCGGAAAGAAAAAAACGTGAAATATGATTTTCAACATTGTCGGATAAGTTAATGTTTTTAACACGAACCAAAACAGTTGCGTTATTTAAGTCAAATGATTGGGTCGTGTAATTGCTATTGTTACTCCACTCTTCAAACGCTTTTTTGCTGACAGGGACAACGGTTTCTGGAGTGACTAAGCATCGAATATTGAAACGATCTAGCATCATGCTCGATTCCACCAACTTCACATTATCAAATAGTGACTTCAGTTCGCTTTCATTAGCAAAGCAACTCCTGCGGGAAAGGTTCTCTGCAATTTCGAAGGCGTTATCCAGATAATTATGTTTAACGATGCTGTTTATCGCGTAGTAACAGATAGCAAAGAAAATGATCGCAGTGATCAACACAACCCACATTGCTTCTGAATAGATCTTTTTATTACGCAGGCAAATACGAAGCGCTTTGCGAAGACTATTGGTTGTGTATTGATTGATCTTCTGTTGATGTTCGATGCCATTCTGATGGTTGTTTTGCATAGTAAAAGGGATGAAGTATCCGGTCCGGTGAATGTTTTCGATAATGTTTTTGTTAGTGGTTAAATGTTCTTCCGTGAGCTTGCGAAATTTCTTTCTTAGAGCGGCCACCGCGTTTTTAAAGCCATTTTCAGGCAGTGTCATTTTGTATTGTTGAGTGATTTTGCTTTCTATTAACCGCTGACTAATCGGCGTATTTAAACTGCCGTATGTGGCGATAGTTGACAGAATGGCGTACTCATTTGGGTTGACAGGAATGGAGTGGTGGAGTGACTGATTGAGCTCTAGAGATATTTCGTTTTCGGACAAGCAAACGCAGATTTGGTTTCCAATTTCAAACCTAATCATGTGTTGATGTGCTCCAAGTTTAATTTTTGGCTACGTTATCAATAAAGCTAGGGAAGAGATGTGATTTTTTACTGAGATATCCATAATATTTGGATATATTCAACGTTTTAGGTTTTTTTTACTTGTCCTGATAACGCATTCTCCTGGGTTTTTGGGGTATAAAAAAACCCGAGCATAAACTCGGGTTTTGATTGGTATTCAGAAAGGCGTGTTAGCAAATCACTTTGATTGCTAGACCACCTTGAGATGTTTCGCGGTATTTCGCGTTCATGTCTTTACCTGTTTCTAGCATGGTTTCGATAACCTTATCTAGAGAAACAGTTGGAGCTGAAGAGCGACGTAGTGCCATACGAGTAGAGTTGATTGCTTTTACTGCCGCAATACCGTTACGCTCGATACATGGAACCTGAACCTGACCTGCAACTGGGTCACACGTTAGACCTAAGTTGTGCTCCATTGCGATTTCTGCTGCCATACATACTTGCTCTGGGCTACCACCCATAAGCTCAGCAAGGCCTGCTGCTGCCATAGAACATGCCACGCCAACTTCACCCTGACAGCCAACCTCTGCACCAGAGATCGACGCGTTACGCTTGTAAAGACCACCGATTGCGCCAGAAGCTGCAAAGTAACGGATGTAATCTTTTTCAGTCACAGTTTGGATGAACTTATCGTAGTAAGCCAGTACCGCAGGGATGATGCCACACGCACCGTTAGTTGGTGCTGTAACAACGCGGCCACCTGCTGCGTTCTCTTCGTTTACTGCGAAAGCAAACATGTTTACCCAATCAACAACAGACATTGGGTCGTTTGTTGTCTTTTCTGAAGTAAGTAGCTGCTGGCGAAGTGCTGCTGCACGGCGAGGCACACGCAGTGGACCAGGCAAAATACCTTCTTCATTCATACCGCGATCCATACACTCGCGCATTGTGCGCCAGATGTTTGCGAAATAAGTACGAGTTTCTTCATCTGAATGAAGCGCATGCTCATTCTTCATGGTTAGTGCGCTGATGGACAATCCACTTTCGTGGCATTGGTTAACCAGTTCCTCTGCCGTTGTAAACGGGTAAGGTACTTTTACTGGGTTTTCAGCTTCTTTACCGAAATTTTCTTCATCAACGATGAAACCACCGCCGATAGAGTAGTAAGTTTTTGAGTACGCCTTTTCGTCATCAATCCAAGCGTGGATCTGCATGCCGTTTTCGTGTAGCTCTAGGTTTGTTTTGTGGAAGTTCATTCCACCTTCACGTGGGAACGATACTGTGTGACAGTGCATGCCAACAGGAAGGCGTTCAGTTTCTTCTACACGAGCGATAAAGCCCGGGATAGAATCGATATCAACTTTCTCAGGAGTGTTGCCTGCAAGACCCATGATTATAGCAATATCTGTGTGGTGACCTTTCCCTGTCAGTGATAGTGATCCATAAACGTCAACGGTGATTTTAGTGATGTCGCGCAGTTTTCCCATTGCACGAAGATCATCAATAAACTCTTTACCCGCTTTCATTGGGCCTACAGTGTGTGAGCTTGAAGGTCCAACACCGATTTTATAGATATCAAAAACACTAATCATATCGATTACCTCAGAAGAAAGCCTCCCAAGGGGAGTTGGGAGGCTTAATTTTATCGTTATATTTTTGGATTAATCATACTGCAACGGGCAGAGATGATTAAAGAGCGCCGTAGATTACAGAACTAATTGCAGCAAGACCACAGATTGCTGTGAAAATTTGCACAGGTGCTGAAGTTTTGTACTTAGCCATCGCAGGAACTTTTTGCATTGCGAAGATTGGCATCAAGAATAGGATTGCCGCAATCATCGGTGCACCCATTGTTTCAATCATACCTAGGATGCTTGGGTTAACGATAGCAACGATCCAAGTTGTGATTACAATGAAGATTAGAGACATCTTCTCGATCTTGCTTACTGGTGATTTTGAACGAGATTTCACTAGACCAACTAGACCTTCGTGCGCACCTAAGAAGTGGCCAAAGTAGCTAGAGGTGATCGCTGCGAAAGCAACCAATGGACCCATGTAAGAGATCAGTGGAGATTCATGCACGTTTGCTAGGTAAGAAAGAACAGAGATGTTTTGCTCTTGCGCTGTTGCTAGTTGCTCTGGAGACAGAGAAAGTACAACAGAGAAAACGAAGAACATAACAAAGCCCATCAGCATCATTGCTGCGCCACCAGTGATAGCGTCAGTTTTCTTAACTGCGTCATCACCATATACACGACGTTGCTCTTTAGAGAACTGAGAAATGATTGGGCTGTGGTTGAAAGAGAACACAATAACAGGGATTGCTAGCCATACGATAGCTGGCATTGCACCCCAGTCAGGCGACACTTCCATCATTGAAGTGTTCCAACCAGGAATTAGGTATACAGACAATGCTAGTAGGATGAACACGAGAGGGTAAACCATTGCTGAAGTTGCTTTCAGCATAAGCTCTTTACCGAATACTACACCTGCTGTCATTGCAGCAATAAGCGCACCAGAAAGTAGCCAGCGAGGAATAGATTCCATGCCCATTTGGTTAACTAGGAAAGAGTCAACTGTGTTTGTGATACCAACACCGTAGATAAGTACGATTGGGTAGATAGCGAAGAAGTAAGCGAACGTAATAAGGTTTGCGCCAGTCTTACCAAAGTGCTCTTCTACTGTGTCGGTGATGTCCGCTTCAGGGTTTTTCGCAGAAAGAACGAAACGAGCTAAAGATTTGTGTGCGAACCAAGTCATTGGTGCTGCGATTAGGGCTAGGATTACTAATGGCCAAAAGCCACCTGCACCTGCTTTAATAGGAAGGAACAGTACACCTGCACCTACTGCCGTACCAAAAAGGGACAGACACCAGGTAAAGTCTTTGTAAGAAAACTTACTAGACGATTGTGCGGTAGAAACCGCAGAAGTAGTTGTATTCATTTTTTAGTTACTCATTTTGGGAACAGGAAATAAGTCGGGAGTAATTTTGCAAGATTTTACACTAGGAAAATTAGATCTAAATCATTTATTGCTTACGCTTATTGAATGATATGTCAAAAACCTGCTTTTTATCACGAAAATGATGTGCTACTCGTGATTTCTGCTAATGAGTAAAATTAGAAAAACTTATCAATAGGGTTGTTTGTATAAATTTATTTCACCGCAAGCGTTTGCGGTGAAAATGGAAAATTAATCTAATGTGAATGAATGTTTATGAAGCAACGTTTTATTAATATTGATGCGCATAATGATCGCGCCTATAAAAGCACCGATATCAACAACTGTTTAATGTGAAATAATATGTTTTTGCATTGATTCGATAATTTGTGCCGTCATGCCCCAGATGAAATGCTGTCTATATGGGATAGCAAATACACGATGACTGCTTCTTTTTAGGTCAAATTTGGTGCTATACAATTTTTTGGGGTTCAGAATATGGTTGGCAGGAACCTCAAAAACTGACTCTACTTCATTTGGGTCAATATGCGTTTTATATTCCGGAGAAACAAAAGCCAAAAAAGGTGTCACATTAAATTGACTAATCGTTGGTAGTGTAGGCAGTTGGCCAAACACATGAATATGCTCATCTTCTATCCCAACTTCTTCTTTGGTTTCTCTTAAAGCGGTATTCACGAGCTGAATATCTTCCTGCTCATATTTGCCACCGGGAAAGCTGATTTGTCCCGGATGATGGCGTAAGTGGGCTGCGCGCTTAGTCAGAATGACTTGTAACCCGTCATCGCGTTCCACAAAACCGATTAAGACTGCCGCATCTCTCAGGGACTTTTCTTTCATCCATTTCAGTCGTGCAAGGGACTCTTTGTGGTAGCCCGTTGGAAGCCGAAATTGAAAGTTCTGTAGTAAATGAGTTTTGTCGATAACCAAACTGAGTCCTTATTTATCGTGCCTAACCATTATCTATTATACTCAAAGACGGCAAAGCGTATGGCGTTATCGTTACTGGTTACCAAATAAAGCATTCGCATTAAAACACTCGCCAGCACTTTCCCTCTTTGTGTTGTGTGTCTCACTCTGCTTGAACATATTAATTTGAAACTTATAAGGTTATACACCATTCTTTATTTTAGGACGTCACTATAGGGCAAGTATTGGCCAATGAAAGGGATTATTTTCACCGAGTTCATGGAGTTAGTGGAAGAGAAATTCGGTCTTGATGTGTTAGACCAAGTTCTCGACCTTTCTAACGATGAAGGTGTTTACACCGCTGTTGGTAGTTACGATCACAAAGACTTGGTTAAGTTGATCGTGAATCTCAGTAAAGTATCTGGTGTTCCCCCCGAGCAACTGCAAGAGGTGTTTGGAGAGTGCGTTTTTTTGAATTTACTTCGCTCTATTCCTAGTCACGCCAGTTTGCAACAGTGTGAAACGACGTTTCAATTTGTTCGCCATGTTGAAGACTTTATTCATGTCGAAGTTAAGAAGCTCTATCCTGATGCTAACCCTCCGCAATTTGATTTCATTAGTGAAAACCAATCCCAATTGGTATTTGACTACCACAGCGCAAGATGTATGTCTCACGTATGCTTAGGATTGATAAAAGGTTGTGCTGCACATTTTGGTGAGGTAGTTCATATCAAACATCAAAACCAGTCAGAAGATGGCAGCAAAGTACGTTTTTGGTTAGAGGCTCAATAAGAACAATATGACGGGAAGTTCCTCATTAGAAAGGAAACTCAAACGAGAAGTTGCATCAAGAAAAGCAGCTGAGCAGCTGTTGGAACAGAAAAGCTTAGAGTTATATGAATCCAACCAGCAACTCAGTGTTGCATTGAAAAAGCTGGAGCTGAAATCTAAAAAGGATCTTCGTAAGTTTGAGTTTGAAGAGCAAATTGATGCGACGTTGATTAAGTTCGGTCGTACTTTTTTATCGAGCACGTTCGATGAAGCAATGATAGCGAGCTTTATTGAGCAGCTCACTTCTAACTCGATCATTTCTGCGGCTTACTTGTTTCTTGACGCTACAAAGCTGAGCTCATTGCGTCGTCATCACTTTGGTCACTTACAGCTTCGTCATAACAACGAGATTTTCACCACTCCTAATTGGCAGGGAGAGAATTTGCATTTGCCAGTTATCATTGATGGGGAAACGGTTGGGGAGTTGATTTTCTCCGTGTTGCAAGATCAAATCGATCAGTCTTTTATTTCCAAACAGATGGAGCTCGTGTCTGACTTAGTTCATGGTGTTATTGGTCGACACTTAAGTTTAGAGCGAGAGGTCGAGCTGAGAAAGCGGGCTGAGGAATCAGAAAAAGCGACGAAGGAGTTTGTCGCCATGATTAACCATGAGCTGCGAACTCCTCTCAATGGCGTATTGGGTAGTGCGGAGTTATTGAGTCGAACCCAATTAGAAGAAGAGCAGCGTCAATACTTGAGTAATCTTATTCAATCAGGGGACTTATTGAGAGTTATCATTAATGATCTTCTTGATTTCAGTAAGATGAATGCCGGTATGATGGAAATCATACATAAAGTTTTTGCCTGGGAGGAGCTTGAAAAAGCCATCATGGGTGTATTTGCAGCTAAGGCTGCGGAAAAACGCATCCATTTCTCTATCGACAAAAAGCTGGGGATTCCAGAATTTTTAGTCGGTGACTTAGAGCGCATTACACAAATTTTGGTTAACTTGGTGGGAAACGCGATTAAGTTTACTCACTTGGGTGGTGTCGTGTTACGGGTGGAATGGCTTAACGGCACGGCTTATTTTGAGGTTGAAGACACTGGTATTGGCATCCCAATAAAAGCACAGCCGTCACTATTTGATCCATTTGTCCAAGTTGATCGCTCGGCGAAACGCAGCTTTGAAGGCTCAGGTTTAGGTCTCGCGATTTGTAAAAACCTCGTGGATTTGATGCAAGGTCAAATTAGCTTTGAGAGTGAAGAGCGCAAAGGGACAACTTTTAAAGTTGCTATTCCTCTTGAGGAAGGGCAAGCACAAGGCACAGCAGAGGGGGAGTTGGTCACCATAGAGCGAAGCGATTTAGCAGGACGCTCAATATTAGTGGTTGATGACATCAGAATGAATCAAGTCATTGTTACTCAAATGCTGAAAAAACTCGACATTACACCTGATTTAAAAGCCAACGGAAAAGAAGCATTAGAAGCGGTGAAAAGTAAAGACTACGAACTGATATTCATGGACTGCCGAATGCCTGAAATGGATGGTTATGAGGCGACGATGTATCTGAGAGAGCGTGGCTTTACTCATCCTATTATTGCATTAACCGCTGGCACTACCATCGAAGAGCGTCAAAAGTGCATTGATTCAGGCATGGACGACATCCTCACTAAGCCGTACACCGCAACCGATATCGAACAGATTATGTGTAAGTGGCTTGAGCAGTAAACGCTGCCTCTTAAAAAGTATGTTTGTTGGCCAACGGCTAAAAGCTAAAGTACATGCAAATAAAACACACAAAAAAACGCACCACACCGGATAATGCCGATCATTTAACGATGTTTTTTGGGTCATTCTAGCGAGCCTTGGCGAGACTAAGAATCTAGTAGCAGCACGATGAGCGGGTAATGAAACAAATTTGACCACAAAGTGCTTGAATAGAAGAACCTGTATCACGCTCCTTCGTCGTTGTGCAGGGTGATGAGATACAGAAATATGCCACTCGCTGTTAAACGAGCGGCATTATCCGTTCTAGAGGCGTTTTAGATTGTTTTCGTCACTAGCATTAAGCGACGTTGTCCGCGGTTGAAATCTACGATTGCAGCGCTGGCAAAATCTTTGAAAGCTTATCCAACGTTTCTTGATACTCAGAGGCGCAATCGCTATCTGCCACGACGCCGCCGCCAGCCCAAGCGTAAAGTTTGTTTTTTTCCGCTACAAGAGTTCGGATAGTAATGCTGGTGTCCATACGACCATGGCGTGAAATGTAGCCAATACTGCCGCAATACGCGCTGCGTCGATGCGGCTCAAGTTCTTCAATGATCTGCATTGCGCGAACTTTAGGTGCTCCCGTAATTGAACCGCCTGGAAAACACGCTCGCAGCAAATCCGCAGGAGCGTATTGTTCATCCAAATTTGCACGAATGGTGCTCACCAAATGATGCACAGCAGGGAAGCTTTCAATATCGAACAGCTTTGGAACGTGAACGCTACCCGGTGATGCAACTCGACCAATATCATTACGCAGCAAATCGACAATCATCAGGTTTTCTGCCTGATCTTTTTCCGCTGTCTGCAAGTCATGGGCATTAGCGTTATCTTGCTTTGGATCTTCGCTGCGTGGTCGAGTACCTTTGATTGGTTTCGTTTCAATGACGCGATCTTTGAGCTCTAAAAAGCGCTCTGGAGAGATACTCGAAATCGAAGACTCTGGCATACGGATAAAAGCGGAAAATGGCGCTTGGTTGGCGGACTCTAATTTTAGATACGCTTGCCACTCACTGCCTTGATACGGTGCGTTAAAGCGCTGCGCCAAATTGATCTGATAGCAGTCACCGCTCAACAAATACTCTTGCACCTTGTCAAAGCGAGTGGCGTAGCTCTCTTTCGTCATGTTTGACTGCCAAGCACCAGACAAAGCGAAGTCAACGGTTTGTTCTGCTTTTTGCTCGTTTAACCATTGCCAAGCTTGCTCGATGTTCTGACCGACTAAGCATGCTTTTTTAAGCTTGTGGTCAACAACAACGGCCCATTCATACAGACCTACCGCCATATCCGGCGTGTTGAGATCTTTTTCTGCCACTTCTGGCATCGTTTCTACGCGGCGACCTAAATCGTAACTGAAGTAACCGAGCGCACCGCCGACAAAAGGCAAATCCAATTCTTTATTTAACTCTACGTGAGGAAGCCACTGTTCTTGCAACTGATGAAGCAGCGTGAATGGGTCATCTTGAGTTGAATAGGCATTCGATGGCGTTTCAACTTGTGTGTTGTCGGCAGTGGTTTCTAACGTTGCAATCGGGTTGGCGACCAACACATCGAAGCGGCTATCGATATGCGTTTTTGATGCAGAACGCAGCAACATCGCCCAAGGTAGGTGTTGAATGCGAGAAAAAAGGTGAAGAGCAAACTCTGGTGCGTATTCCAGCGCTTTAAAATCAATGAATTGATTGTCCATGTTGTTCATTTGTGTAATTTGTGACAAAGAGATCGTTCACTGCATGGCATGTCATGGGCAGCAAGAGTATCATATTCCTCTGTATAGCCAAACTCCCTCTATTCATAGGGTTTTGAGATGGTTTACAAGTAGGCAACTTCAGCATTTCGTGTGTCGATATCAGCCGTTCGACAATTGTTTATAAAAAACGAAGCTCAAAAGAGCAATAAGCTCAACAAACACGATTGAAGCCAAGCCAATAATGGAAGCATAACTATAACGAGGCATGTAATGACGGTAATACGCAAGCAGGATGTCATCAGCAGTGTCGCTGATGCGCTACAGTATATTTCTTACTACCACCCGCTAGACTTTGTTCAAGCTCTTGAAAAAGCCTATCACCGCGAAGAGAGCCAAGCCGCTAAAGACGCGATTGCTCAGATCTTAATTAACTCCCGAATGTCCGCAGAAGGTCACCGTCCAATTTGTCAGGATACTGGTATTGTGACGTGTTTCGTCAACATCGGTATGGGCGTGCAATGGGATTCGACCGACATGACGGTTCAGCAGATGGTAGATGAAGGTGTTCGACAAGCGTACACGAACCCTGATAACCCGTTGCGTGCGTCAGTACTTATGGATCCTGCCGGTAAACGTATTAATACCAAAGACAACACGCCTGCCGTCGTACATATCAACATGGTTCCGGGCGATAAAGTTGAAATTCAGATCGCTGCGAAGGGCGGCGGTAGCGAAAACAAAACTAAGATGGTGATGCTAAACCCATCTGACGATATTGCTGAGTGGGTAGAAAAAACGCTACCAACTATGGGGGCGGGCTGGTGTCCTCCTGGCATGCTTGGCATTGGTATCGGCGGTACGGCTGAAAAAGCAGCGGTATTGGCAAAAGAATCTCTAATGGAACACATCGATATTCAAGAGCTTATCGACCGTGGTCCACAAAACGCAGAAGAAGAGCTTCGTTTGGATATCTTCAATCGCGTGAACAAACTTGGTATCGGTGCGCAAGGTCTTGGCGGTTTGACGACTGTTGTCGACGTTAAAATCAAAACTGCGCCAACGCACGCGGCTTCTAAGCCTGTTTGTTTGATCCCGAACTGTGCGGCGACTCGTCACGTACACTTCACGCTTGATGGTAGCGGCCCAGCAGAGCTAACACCACCTAAACTAGAAGATTGGCCAGATATCACTTGGGAAGCGGGCGAAAATACGCGTCGCGTAAACTTAGACACAATTACTAAAGAAGAAGTACAAGAGTGGAAGACAGGCGAAACGGTTCTTCTATCAGGTAAAATTCTGACTGGTCGTGATGCTGCGCATAAACGTATTCAAGGCATGCTAGATAACGGTGAAGGTCTACCTGAAGGCGTAGATCTAAACGGTAAGTTCATTTACTACGTAGGCCCTGTCGATGCAGTTGGTGATGAAGTCGTTGGTCCTGCTGGCCCAACAACATCTACGCGTATGGATAAATTCACCGACATGATGCTAGAAAAGACCGGCATCATGGGCATGATCGGTAAAGCTGAGCGTGGCCCTGCAACGGTTGAATCTATCAAGAATCACAAAGCGGTTTACCTAATGGCTGTAGGTGGCGCTGCATACTTGGTGGCGAAAGCGATCAAGAAAGCTCGCGTTGTCGCATTTGAAGATTTAGGTATGGAAGCGATTTACGAATTTGAAGTTGAAGATATGCCAGTAACAGTGGCTGTCGACTCAAATGGTGTTAACGCGCACCAAATTGGTCCAGACACTTGGAAAGTGAAAATTCAAGAGATGGAAGCATAAGGCAAAGGGCAATCTTGCTGCGTCTCAGTAGAGAGAATGTGACAAGGTGCTGATTTACCTAGCAAACAATTGACAAAAGTGCAGCGAAACCTGCACTTTTTGTCTATATAATTAAGGATATAAACCTTTAGGCATAGCAATCAAACGTTATGCGAACAATAATTAGGAGACGGCATGCCTCGTTTTATTCAGATTCTACAAATTATTCTTGCTGTAGTGATAGGTGGCTTTGTTGGCTATGACTTGATTCTTCACGGTATCAGCATCTTTGATGAAAAGTACGTGACCATCACATGTGTGTTGTGGTTGATTTTAGAAATCGCTCTATTTGTTATCTATAAGTTAATCGAAGACGACTAGGCTTAAAGAAAGCGGGTTCCTGTTTAACATAGTAATCAGCGCATATAGAGTTACTAATGCTGTAGATTAAGTAAGCCTCTGAACCACTCAGGGGCTTTTCTTTTTTAACACAGCATTAAGCCGGATGTTTTGTTCATCTTTTATTAAGGTATATAAAGTTAAACTCATAGGATTCGGGATAGAACAGTATTCATAGCTCGAAATTCGAAGTCGCTGACAACGTTGTTTTAAAGTGGAGTAAGATAAAGAAGCGTAATGAAGAGAGTAAAGAAAGAAGTTAATGACTTTATCAACAGAGGTATGGACTCTAATGTTCGAATTGCTGTCACCGGACTTTCTCGTGCCGGTAAGACGGCATTCATCACGTCATTAGTGAATCAGCTTCTTCATACTGCAACCCATGACAATTTGCCTCTTTTGACTGCGGCTAGAGATAAGCGCCTTATTGGGGCGAAGCGTGAGCCTCAATCGAATATGATGGTGCCACGCTTTGCTTACGATGAGGCGATGAGCCAAATTCATGCCACTCCACCTCAGTGGCCAGTACCGACACGTGATGTGAGTGAGATTCGCTTAGCGCTCAAGTACAAACCAAATAAAACTACGAAAAAGCTGTTGAGTAAAACCGCAATTTTAAATGTTGATATTATCGACTATCCAGGAGAGTGGTTGCTCGACCTGCCTTTATTGGACATGGACTTTGCAACGTGGTCGCAAACTCAGTTTGATGCACTTAAAGGCCAGCGTGGCGATTTAGCCAAAGCTTGGCTTTCTGAACTGGAGAAAGTGGATCTCTTTGCAGAAGTGAATGAGAAACTACTTGAGAAAGTTGCACACACATACACAGAGTACCTTCATTCTTGTAAAGACGCTGGCCTTCATTGGGTTCAGCCTGGCCGCTTTGTATTACCTGGTGAGCTAGCAGGCGCGCCGGTGCTACAGTTTTTTCCGTGTCGTGCTGATTCGGAAAGCAAAGCGCCCAAGGGCAGTAACTTAGCGATGCTAGAAGCCCGTTTTCAGGAATACCAACAGAAAGTAGTGAAAGCGTTTTATAAGCATCATTTTGCGACCTTCGATCGCCAGATTGTACTGGTGGATTGTTTGCAGCCTCTCAATGCCGGTGATGAAGCGTTTTACGACATGCGCCAAGCGCTAGAACAGATCATGCATAGCTTCCGCTATGGTCGTAGTAGCTTTTTGCGTCGTTTGTTCTCACCAAAAATCGACAAAGTGTTGTTTGCTGCTACAAAAGCGGATCATATCACGCCCGATCAGCACCCAAATTTGGTGTCTCTGCTCCAACAACTGGTGCATCCAGCATGGCAAACGGCAGCCTACGAGAATATTGAGATGAGCTGCATGAGTATCGCTTCCATCCAAGCAACCACGACGGGGTTTATTTCCTCTGGAGATAAGACCATCCCGGCGTTACAAGGAACAACATTGGGTGGTGAGCCGATGACTATGTTTCCCGGAGAGGTGCCGAAAAAGCTACCAAATGCAGCTTATTGGCAAAACAACGGGTTTGATTTTACGTCGTTTCGTCCGATGCCCTCACCGAATGATGAGCCAGTGAAGCACATACGCTTAGACAAAGCACTGGATTACCTGATTGGAGATAAATTGAAATGAGTGAGTTGAAGCAAAAACAAGTTTTCTCTGAAAAAGTAATGGAAAAAGATCAGCAATCGAATCAACCGGAGTTGACGGCGCAGCAAACATTCGGCGAAAAAGAAACATTTGTACCTGTTGAAGTTAAAGAAGCGCACCAAGAGACCGAACAGGAATTGCAACTCGAGCATGTCATTCGTCCAAAATCGGGCAGAAAATGGCTCGCGACTGGCGCATTTGCAACTTTTGCTGGTTTGGTTGGCTGGCAAGCGGTGGACTCGGTTATAACCGCAATTCAGGCTTCTGATTGGCTGGCCTTAAGCTGGACGGGGTTTATTGCTGCGATCGCTTCGCTTGGTTTAGGAGCTATGGGTAAAGAGCTTTGGAAACTGCGAAAACTACGAAATCATTTTAGTGTTCAAGAAGAAGCAGAAGCACTTGTTAATAGTGAGAGCGTTGGGAAAGGGAAAGACTTTTGCGAAACCGTAGCAGAACAAAGTGGTGTGATGGCAGAGAATCCGGGCTTTGATCGTTGGCAGAACAGTATTAACCCTGCTCATAGTGACGCTGAAATTCTTGATATGTATGACTCGATGGTGGTGAGCCAACAAGACAAGTTGGCAACGAAAATCGTATCACAGCACGCAACCGAGTGTGCGGCCCTAGTCGCCGTGAGCCCTCTGGCTGCCGCTGATATGTTGCTGGTGGCTTGGCGAAATTTCAAAATGATCGACAACCTCTCCAAGGTATATGGGGTAGAGCTAGGTTATGCCTCTCGCATCAAGTTACTAAGAGCGGTATTTGTCAATATGGCGGCGGCTGGTGCCAGTGAGCTCGCTATTGATGCCAGTATGGATTTGATGTCGATGGATCTTGCTGGCAAAGTTTCTGCTCGTGCGGGGCAGGGACTAGGTGTTGGTATTCTAACGGCACGTTTGGGCTTGAAAGCGATGACCTTATTGCGTCCACTACCCTGGTATCCTGACCGTCAGGTTAAGTTGGGCACCATACGCAAGGCAGTGGCGGCGAAAGTTGCATCAATTACGATGAAACCGTAACGAATATCAACTTTGATGTATAGGATTGCTTGACGCCATTCCAAGCATGATAGAAACTACTGTCAACTTTTCCTGACAGTTGTGAATTGGGATATTTTAAGTGCGTCTTGAAGTCTTATGTGAAGATCGACTCGGCTTGACCCGAGAACTGCTCGATATTTTAGCGTCTAAAAGCATCGACTTGCGTGGTATCGAAATCGATATTAGCGGTATTATCTATTTGAATTGCCCGGATATTGATTTTGATACGTTTAGTGAGCTGATGGCTGAAATCCGCCGTATTCCGGGGGTGAAAGACGTACGTAAAATCCAGTTTATGCCGATGGAGCGCCACAATACGGAGCTGCTCTCGTTAGTTGATAACTTGCCCGATCCGGTTTTTGCCATTGATCTTAAAGGTGCCGTAGACATGGCAAACATGTCTGCACTTTCATTGCTTGGCCTTCACAAGCAAGAAGTGATTGGTACTCAAATCGGTGCTTTGTTACCAAGTGTTCGTTTCTCTCGTTGGTCTGAAGGTGTTAATGGTCGAACGCGGGAAAACCTTGTGATTGATGGCTTGGACTATGTTCTAGAGTTGATGCCCGTTTATATCCGAGACGAAGCGCAAAACTCGACTCTAGCGAGTACTCTAATGACGATTCGCTCTAGTCAGCAAGTTGCCAGAATTGAAGAAGCGCTACCGCTGCATAATCCTCTGGGTTTTGAGCACTTTGTTGGTATATCGAACCGTCATAAAGCACTAATGAACCAAGCTAAGAAGCTGTCTGTGCTTGACCAACCATTGTTGATTGAGGGCGAAACGGGGACCGGTAAAGAAATGCTTGCTAAAGCTTGCCACAGCCGTTCTAGCCGTGCGAGCAAGCCATTCCTAGTTTTGAGTTGTGCTTCGATGCCTGACGATGTAGCAGAAACCGAACTTTTTGGTCATGCGCCGGGTTCATTTAATCATGAACAAGGCCACAAAGGCATCTTTGAGCAAGCAAATGGCGGGACGGTATTTCTTGATGAAATCGGTGAAATGAGTTCGCACCTTCAAATCAAGCTGTTACGTTTTCTACAGGATGGTAATTTCCGTCGTGTCGGTGCAGAAGATGAGATGCATGTCGATGTTCGTATCATCGCTTCAACAAAACATAACCTTGCCGAGCTTTCTGAAGCAGGAATGTTCCGTGAAGATTTGTATTATCGTCTCAACGTACTTACGCTCAGCATTCCTCCGTTACGTAAGCGCTCAAACGACGTTGCACCATTGCTTGAGTTGTTTGTGGCTAAACATGCTCAACAGCTTGGGATTGATAAGCCAGAGTTTGATGATGGTCTAGTTGATGCCCTTGCAAATTATCAGTGGCCAGGAAACATGCGCCAGCTGGATAACATGGTTCTTCGAGCGCTCACGGAAATGGATGGTGATATACTAAACGCGGATCACTTCAATTTACCTCAGCCTCAGTCAGTCGGCGCTGGTAGTGCAACGCTTAACATCGACGGTTCTTTGGATGAGATCATGCGTGATTATGAATCTCAAGTTCTGGAACGTTTGTATCAGTCATTCCCATCAAGCCGCAAGCTTGCTAAGCGCTTAAATGTATCGCATACCTCAATCGCTAATAAACTGCGTGATTACGGTATACGTAAGAATTAATCGAATTGAACGAAAAGACGGAATTAATCATTTGTAATGGAAGATAACAGCTCATCTATCGCCGTTCATAAGTTGGACGGTGACTTGCTTCTTCGTACCGCTGAAATCGGTGACGCAGATATGATTGCCGAATATTTTCAAGCGAACCGAGAATACCTGAAACCGTTTGAACCGAAACGTGAAGAGGCTTTTTTCTCAGTGAACGGTTGGTTGCAAAAGCTTATCAAGCTCAATGAGCTGCATCGAATGGGATTGGGGTATTATTGCCTTTTAGTCAGAGTCTCTTCGGGTGAAATGCTAGGTACGATATCCTTTAGTAGTTTGAGTCGTTTTCCTTTTTATTCTTGTAACGTCGGATATTCTCTCGCTGAAAAAGCGCAAGGGCATGGTTATATGCGTCGTGGATTAACCATGGCTTGCGACTACATGTTTAACGTTCAGAAACTGCATCGTATTCAAGCTGGCTACATGCCTCACAATAAACGCAGTGAATCTGTGCTAGAGCATGTAGGTTTCAATCGAGAAGGGTATGCAAAAGATTACCTTTTGATTAATGGTGAGTGGCAAGACCACGTTCTAACGTCGCTTATTAATCCGAATTGGCAGCCAGAAGGGCGATAGTATGGAACGATTGGAAAAGCAGTTAGCACTTGTAATCGAGCTCGATAAACTCAAAAGCATTTTGCGCCGAACTCGAGTTAAAAGTGCTGAAGGGCGCCTCGAAAATAGTGGTGAGCATAGTTGGCATGTCGCACTGATGGCAATATTGATGGAAGAGCATGCGAATGCACCTGTTGATATTTGCCGAGTGATGAAAATGTTATTGATACATGACGTTGTAGAGATCGACGCGGGCGATACCTTTGTTTATGATACTGCTGCGTCTCAAGAGCAAGCAGAAAAAGAAATTAGAGCCGCAGAGCGCTTGTTTGGTATGTTACCCAGCGATCAGGAGCAAGAGCTATTGGCGCTTTGGCATGAATTTGAAGCCGCGCAGACCGATGATGCTAAGTATGCAAAAGCACTCGATCGGTTAATTCCAATGCTCTTGAACTACCATAATAATGGTCAGAGTTGGAAGGAACATGGTGTCTCACGCGAACAAGCACTTACCATTAATAAACGAATTGAATTTGGCTCTGTTACCTTATGGGACAAAGCGAAAGAGTTGATTGAAGAAGCCACAGAGAAAGGTTGGCTGAAATCGTAATAAAGGAGACTGAATGTCTTATTTGCCTTTGGACGAATACCAAAGAAAATGGATTTTTACGCATCAGTCGATGCCTGTGCCAGAAGAAGATTTGGCTTTTATTAAGCCGATGAGCCAAGCCCGCTCAGCACAATTTTGGAAAGAAAATATCAGTGCTCAAAGCCCTGATATGGATAGACTAAGTTCCCAAGACTGGCCAATGAACGAGGCGAATTGGTCTGAAACTGTGGATTGGATGGCTGCGTGGGAGTCGGATGATCCTGACATGCCAGCGGAAGCTGAGGCACATATCGATTGGCAAGACGATGTAACCGTTTACTTTTGCTACGAGAAGTACAATGTCATCGAAACGAAATGGTCTATTTTTAAAAAGCACTGGAAGAACTTTCTCTTTTATGACGATGGTCCGATACTAATAGGACGTCGCCGTTCGCAAGCACTTTGGTTTGATTCAAAAGGCAATGTGAAACTCGGTGTTCGTCAATAACGAGTTATAAAGCAAAGCCACCTTTCGAGGTGGCTTTGTTTTTCTAAAGGCTGGATAATGGACTCAACACGCCGCCAGCCCCGCGCTCGATAACGTGAGTATAGATTTGCGTGGTTTTTACATCAGTATGCCCTAATTGTTCCTGAACAGTTCTAATGTCTGCGCCAGATTCCAATAAGTGCGTGGCAAAACTGTGTCTTAGTGTGTGGCAAGTTACAGTTTTCTCAATGCTTGCGTCGCTTGCCGCGCGCTTTACCGCTCTTTGTATTGCGCTTTCATTGATATGATGCCTTCTGAGTTCACCAGTGTCTCGATCTGCGCTTAACTTTGTTGATGGAAACAAAAAGTGCCAGTTAAAATCTAGCTCCGCTTTTGGGTATTTACGTCGTAAACCTTCAGAGATGTATACGCCCGCATAACCAGGCATGTGCCTATCTTTAAAGTAATAGTTTCTTGCTAAATTAACTTGAGCTTTGAGTGGTTCATGCAGTTCTTTGGCTAATGTGACTGTACGATTTTTACCTCCTTTTCCTTGCCAAACGCGAACTGCACCATAATCATAATCGATGTCTTGAACTCTTAAGCGTAAACATTCCATAACTCGAAGCCCGGAGCCGTAAAGCAGCTGAATATGGAGTCTATACCTCGGGTCGATATGCTGAACGAATCTTCGGATCTCTTCCCTGGTTAACACAACGGGAAGTTTCTTTTCGGTTAAAGATTTCTGAAATCTCATATCAAGTGATAGTGGGGTTTTGAAATAATCACGATATAAAAATGATATTGAGTTCAGCGCCAAAGCTTGCGTTTTTACCGCAACTTTTTCTTCTACCGCTAAGTAACTCAGAAATTGAATGACATCATCTTCTGCTAGTGTTGATGGGTGTGCAAGCTGGTGAAAAGTGATAAAGCGTTTTATCCAAAATAGATAACTTTCGATAGTTTTATTCGCATAATGACGAGTAAGCATGTGCTCTTTTACACTAAGTAAAAACTGACTTTTCATGATAAATTAACCTGTTTATTTATACAGCTCCGTTAATGTATCACCACTTTTGAAATTAGCGTGCTGTGCGCCGCCTAATTGCGCGCGCTACCACACATATTCATACTGTTTTTCTATTTGTTTCATACATATAAGTGCTACGATTGATAGCGCTTTTGATAAGAAAGAAGGCGGTAGCCTGCCAGAAAAACGGCAAGTCGCCGTATAGAAAGCGTTAGTTGCCAACGAGGAAAAATGTACCTAAAGCAGAATGTTTAGGGCCAATATCCGTGTGTTTTTGGCTAGGTTTTCGTATTTCAATTTCTAGTTATTAGGTGTTGTGAAAATCGTGCTTTGGTTCCTTGCGCGATTTGGGTTTTCTGTTTCAGAAGCTGATTAGCTTGTTGAAAGCCTGCTCTGCTGCATTATCGTTCCAAAAGGTTTGTTTGGTGTTCAAATTCCGTTTTCTACGGCGCTGTAAATTCCAAGTGGTTTCAGTGACAGGCGCTTTGAAACTGCGCCTGATCTAAGTATCTCAAGATACGAAATATGGGCGTTGGCAAAGTCCAGTAAACTTCAAGTCACTGCCTTGGGCTTGGCAACTAACAAACTGTTCAAGAGGGATTCCCAACGCTTGGCGGTTTGGTGTTAAATTTGGTAAACGTGTTTACGGTGCTGTTTTTAAGTAAGGTGGTGGCGTTGGTCACCCCTTAACAGGGCGTTATGTGCCAAAGCGTCAAAGGAGAACTATGTTCAAAAAATTTTTGCTAAAGTCTTTAGTTAAATTTAAAGCTAGAGAACGGGTTTATCTTGGCTCTAAATCGTCATTGGAAAATAACGATATGTACTTTATCTGGGCTAAGGATTCGAAGAAATATTATCTGGAATCAATTGAAGGTGAAAATGTCCTAACTTTCCATTATCCAGACCCTGACAGTGATGATGCTGAGACTCACAAGATACCGTTCTCTCAACTGTCTCAATACGACTTGTTGATTAAACATCATTATCGCTTATGGCAATTAGAGTATACAACGTTGCTTAGTGCTTATATTTATAATGTTCTTGGTATTAATCGTGTTAAGTGGTTTTTCGAACAAAGTCGAGATAAAAAAACGATTAGTTATTACGAAAGATTTGAATTGTTAAGTGTGGTTCTAAAACATAGAGATGCGTCAAATAAAGTCAATTTCTATGCACTAAAGCGTGAAATTTATGGGAACAGCTCGGAAAATAGAACTGACTATACCCATAACATGGACTTGCGCTGGAAACTATTAGCCTTACAAGAAAGTGGAGATGTTAGTTTTAAAGATGAAGTTCTCCATCTGTCTAACATAACTGTGAACCCACAGGCTCTGAATACACTTTCGGCTTATCAAAGAGAGGAACGAAAGCACCGTGACAGTATTAGGATGGCTCGCATTCAGCAAACCATCGCATTTCTATTGTTTATTTCCGCAGTTATAAATGTGTACTTTACACATATAGCAGATAAAGGCACATAACAAAGCATTTAAGAGTGATTCCCAACGCTTGGCATTTTTCATTTCATCGTTGGGTATTGTGTTTACGGTGGTCTGGTTAAGTTTCGTGGTAGCGTTGCTCACACCTTAATGCGGCGTTAGGCGACATGAGCGAAACGATAGAGTAGTGATAGTATCTTGGCGTGAATCTAGCTTCAGTTAACAGAAAAGGAGTGGGTTAATGAATGGCAAAGCATTTGATAACTGGCAAAAATCGCGAAAGAAAGGATGTTTAAATTGGCTGTTCAGAACAACTTTCGTCACAGCCATCTTGTACATAATTTTTAATGTTATTTTCCTTTATCCATCTTCTGATGCGGCAAGCATTACGATTTTCTTATCGGATAATGCTCTTAATTACTCAATTTACACGATCGGGATGTTTTTCGCATTTTGGGCGATTTGGCTATACAACGAATCTTCGTATGAGAAAGAAGTTAAACGTAGAAATGTCGCCTAACAAACTGTTTAAGAGGGATTCGCAACGCGTGGCATTTTTACTGTGCGTTGGTTCAAGTGATTAAGGTGGTATGCAGCGGCTTCGGTATTGCGTTGCTCACCCCTTAACAGGGCGTTAGTTTACTTTGTATCATTGAAGTAGTAGAGGTTACTTAATATCGTGAATAAGATTCTTATGAAAATAAAAAAAATATGTGTCTATATCGATCAGATAAAGGCATACATAAATGACGATCCTGAAGAACCAGGCTCCTTTAGCAGTTATCGAAGTTCAATTCTAGATGCTGCTGCGTTAATATTAATTGTCATATCAATGGCAACAGTTTTTGGTTTTTTTGCTGGACTAACGTATGAAGAAATTGTCACTGTATATCATCAGATATTTGGTGAAAACTTCGGTCAAACATCATTTATGATAAGTATGTTTGTAATAATAGTTCTCAACGCAACCCTCTTAATTGTTACTGATTATCGGATGCTTAAATTCATAGATAAATTAAGGCTATTATTCCAGACTTATACTGTAACAATGTGTGTAATTGTGCTATTCGGAAGTATAATTAGTACACATACGCTTTTTAAAAATGACCAGATATTTGTTCTTATTTTAATATTTTCATCATTGACTGTGACTTTGTTTTTTACTTGGTTGAATAAAATTGACGCAAAAAAGTTGAGTATTGAAAACAAGCAATGTATAGGCTTTTTGGCTATTTGGACAATGTTGGCTGTTATCATGCAATATAAAAGTATTGTTATGCTTCATTGAATCAACAACCAGTATAAGAAAACTAACAAGGCGTTTAAGGCGGATTCACAACGCTTGGCGATCTCGCATCAAGTTAGGTTAAGTGTTTAAGGTACAATGGTTTAGGCTTGGTGGTTGGCGTTGTTCACCACTTAACGCGGCGTTAGGTTTCTCCACGGGAAACATCGAATACAAGGATTTTGGGTCATGGATTATGAAACGAAGCTACAACTTGCGCACAAAGAATTAAGTGACAAAGGTGTTTGGAAGTCGAACTACAATCCCCCACTTGTAAAGTCGTTACGTAAACTAGGACTGTGTTTTCCACCGCCTTATTATCAAAGCTTCTTTGCAAACGTTATGCTTTGTGCGACTTTCTTTGCTCCTGTTTGGGGAGTATTTCAATGGTTTCTTGTGTGGAACGAGTTAGGTAAACCAGTTTTAGAAGCAGTTTTCATTTCGTTACTTACTGGCGCTTTGTTTGGCTTGGTTATGGCAACCTTCTATTACATTAGGCGTAAGCAATTAAATCTAACAGATTGGGGTTCACTGGGGGAATAAGCCCAAAACCTAACAAATTGTTCAAGAGTGATTCGGCACGCGTGGCATTTTTACTATGCGTTAAGTTCAGTGGTTAACGCGGTATGCGGAAACCTCGGTATTGCGTGCCTCACACCTTAACAAGGCGTTAGCATGCGGGAGTAATATGAAGAAAATTCTCATCATCGGTAATTCTGGCTCAGGCAAGAGTTGGTTGTCGAAACAGTTATCCCGAAAACTTCATTTGCAAGAAGTTAACTTGGACTCGATTGTATGGGAGCCAGGTGGCTATAATCAAAAACGCTCCACCGGAGCAATCGAAAATGAAATTGCTAGTATAAAGTCTCAATGCAACTGGGTAGTTGAGGGAGTATTTGGTGCTTTAGCCGAACAGCTTATTTTTTCTGCTGACATGCTGTTGTTTTTGGATTTGGAATGGTCTGAATGTGAAAGTTCTCTTTATGCTCGTGGTTCGGAGAGCTCGAAGCAACTTAATGAGGAACAGGCGGAGAAGAATTTTTGTGAATTATTAAAATGGGCTTCTGAATACTCGGTTCGCGAATCCAAAAGTTCACGACAGTTCCATCAGCAATTGTTCAGAGATTTTCACGGTTCTAAAGTACGTTTCACAACACGCTCTCAAGTGAATGAGTTTGTAGCGGAAACAACATGCTAACAAACTGTTTAAGAGTGATTCGCAACGCGTGGCATTTTTACCATGTGTTGATTTTAGTGATTTAGGTGGTGTGCGGAGGCTTTCGTATTGCGTTGCTCACACCTTAACAGGGCGTTAGAACTTACTACTGAAAAATCATAGAGCGAGAAATGAAAGAGTTACTTTTATTATCAGCTTT